>CAJOLF010000033.1:15145-23638 GCA_905235295.1 uncultured Ruminococcus sp.
CTTGACGTTGATTGTGTTGGCGGGAATGTCAATCTCGATAATATCGCCCTCCTCAACCAGCGCGATAGGACCGCCCACCGCTGCTTCGGGAGAAATGTGACCGATTGAAGCGCCTCTTGTTGCGCCCGAAAAACGTCCGTCGGTAATCAGCGCGACGCTGCTGCCCAGTCCGCTGCCCATAATCGCGGAGGTGGGGTTGAGCATTTCTCTCATTCCGGGACCGCCCTTGGGACCCTCGTAGCGGATTACAACTACGTCGCCCTCGTTAATAAGACCGCCGTTGATTGCCGCCATTGCGTCCTCCTCGCAGTCAAATACTCTTGCGGGACCCGAGTGGGTGAGCATTTCGGGAGCGACAGCCGAGCGCTTTACAACGCAGCTGTCGGGAGCAAGGTTGCCCCTGAGCACCGCGATACCGCCTGTTTTGCTGTACGGATTGTCAACAGGTCTGATGATTTCGGGATTTCTGTTTACCGCGCCCTTGATATTTTCAGCGACAGTCTTGCCCGTGCAGGTGATGAGGTCGGTTTTGAGCAGACCGAGCTTGTCAATCTCCTTCATAACCGCGTAAATTCCGCCTGCTTCGTTGAGGTCCTCCATATATGTTCTGCCCGCAGGCGCGAGGTGGCAGAGGTTGGGAGTGTGCGCGCTGATTTCGTTCGCGATATCGAGGTTAAGGTCGATTCCGCATTCGTGAGCGATAGCGGGAAGGTGAAGCATAGAGTTTGTGCTGCAGCCGAGAGCCATATCCATTGTCAAAGCGTTGCGGAAAGCGTCCTCTGTCATAATGTCGCGCGGCTTGATGTCCTTTTTCAGCAGCTCCATAATCTGCATACCCGCGTGCTTCGCGAGCTGAATACGCTCGGAATAAACCGCAGGGATTGTGCCGTTGCCGCGAAGTCCCATACCGAGAACCTCGGTGAGGCAGTTCATTGAGTTTGCGGTGTACATACCAGAGCACGAACCGCAGCTCGGGCAAACCTTGTGCTCGTATTCAAGCAGCTCCTCGCCTGTGATTTTGCCTGAGTTGTAGGAGCCTACAGCCTCAAACATACTGCTCAGGCTGGTTTTTTGACCGCCGACTCTGCCCGCGAGCATCGGACCGCCGCTGACAAAGATGCAGGGAATGTTGAGCCTTGCCGCCGCCATAAGCAGACCGGGCACGTTTTTGTCGCAGTTCGGAACCATAACAAGCGCATCAAAAGCGTGGGCAAGAGCCATACACTCGGTGGAATCGGCGATAAGGTCGCGGGTGACAAGCGAGTATTTCATACCCTGATGTCCCATGGCGATTCCGTCGCAAACCGCGATTGCCGGGAACACAACGGGGTTGCCGCCTGCCATTGCCACGCCTGTTTTTACAGCGTCAACGATTTTGTCTATATTCATGTGTCCGGGTACAATCTCATTATATGAGCTGACAATACCGATTAAGGGCTTGCCGATTTCCTCGTCGGTCATACCCAGAGCGTGTAAAAGCGAGCGCTGGGGCGCGCACTGCACGCCTTTTTTTACTGCGTCACTAATCAATTTTAATCATCCTTTCAAATATGTTTATAACACTATTTTATCACTGTATTAAATATTTTTCAAGACAGTTATTTCTCAATTTCCTCGTAGAAAACGCTCAGAATCAACTCGTAAAATTCTTCTTCTCTAAGGTAGTTTTCCGCGTGATTTTCCACCTGCTTAACGTCAACGGGAAGGGTTTTCATATCGGTTTTCGGGGTTCCGTTTCGCAAAAGCTCGGTCGCGAGGTAGGTAACTCCGTCGGCGGTGATGTTTGTGATTGAGTAATCCTCGGCGGAGCGGTAGATTTTCAGCGGCGTTGACAAATCCGACTTTGACATTTGAATAGCCTTGTCCATAAACGCCTTGATGTAGATTTTTTGCCTTTCGTTCCTGAGCAGGTTGGCGTCGGCGGTTTCGTGGGTCCTCAAAATTACAAAGTCGTTTGCCTGCTTGCCCTCAAGGTGATAGCTTTCGCCCTTGGAAAAGCGAAGCTCGCTTCCGTAGTACACGTCCTCGGGGCAGGTGACGTCAACTCCGCCGATTTCGTCGTTGACAACGGAAATTCCGCTTATTTCCATAGAGATGTATGAGCTTATCGGGATGTTGTAGAACATCTTGCGAACCGCGTCAAGGGTGTTGATACAGCTTTCCTGCTTGCCGTCGCCGTAGGAGTAGGACATCGCAATCGGCAGCTTTTCAATACCCGTGTAGCCGCCTGTTTTTGAGCGGACAACAACGTCGGTTATCGTGTCGCGCGGAACATTGACAAAGGTCATCTTGTTTTGGCTCAAATCAATGGACAAAACAATAATTACATCTGCCAAGTTGTTGTCGCCTATATCCTTTTCCACGGCTTCGTCGGGGCGGCGGTCAATGCCCATGAAGAGCATATTAACCGCGTCCTTTTTGTACGCGTAGGTTTTGCCGTTGTATTCGATTGTATAGCCGTCGTTTTTGACAATCGCGCTTTTCGGCGCGGTAATCGTGTACGGACTGCTTGTAAGCTTGTCCTTTCCGCTGCTTCGCATATAAAAGAAAATTCCGGTTGCCAGCAGAGCCAAGGCAAGAACTGCGCTGCACACTGCAATCAGGACTTTCTTCCACTTTTTCATTTTCTTTTTGCGCGAGCGGCTTCTTTTGTGTTTACGGTGTTTTCGGTGCGAAGAACCGCTTTTTTCGTCAGAACCGTGACTGTGGTGCGAATGTCCGCCGCTGCCCGAGCCGTCCGAGCTGTGGGAGTGGTGGCTGTGACCGCTTTTTTTAACGCTGCCGAATTTCACCTCAACAACAGGCAAGCCCGCAGCTTTCAGGTCGTTTGCGTTGTCGGTATTTTGAGCGCCGGGTTCGGGAGTGTTTTTAACGTCGGGTTCCGGGGTGTTTTGAGTACCGGGTTCCGGGGTGTTTTTGATTTCCATATTTACCTTCTTGAAAAATTTGCAGGCGCCGCAAACGCGGCATTTCCGTATATATGTACAGATTTATTTTATCATTATATAATCTCTATGTCAACAGTAGACGGGTGCTACTCGGGAAGATAGGTCGGCGGAGGCGGAATTATCGGTTGCCCGATAGCAAAAACGTATAATCAACAGCAAGAATACTGCAACTGTAGGTGTAAAAACGGGCGGACACACAGGTCCGCCCCTACGGTGTTGATTATGTGTTGCCGTTGTCGGGAAATTTACGTTAATTATTTTACCGACCTATCTCCCCGAGAAGCGGAGTCGCCGCCGCGACCGCCGCCGCGACCGACCGAATTTAATACGGTGCTGATTATGTGTTGCCGTTGTCGGTTGCCCGACATCAAAAACGTATAATCAACAGCAAGAATACTGCAACTGTAGGTGTAAAAACGGACGGACACACAGGTCCGCCCCTACGGTGTTGATTATGTGTTGCCGTTGTCGGGACACCAACAATTCTCACATTTCCGACCTATCTCCCCGAGAAGCGGAGTCGCCGCCGCGACCGCCGCCGCGACCGACCGAATTTAATACGGTGTTGATTATGTGTTGTCGTTGTCGGGATACCAACAATTCTCACACCTCCGACCTATCTCCTCGAGAAGACCGCGGGGGCACCCCGCCGCCGCGACCGACAAAAAAGGAACGGTTGCCCGTTCCTTTTTGATTTGCTTATTTTGTTTATGAATTATTTATAGAATTTCTTTTTAGTGATAAACAAAATTCCAACTACAGCGATAGAAGCGATACCGGCGAAAATGTAATCAACCGAACCGGTTTTCGGGGATTTTGTGCTGTTGTCAATCTTTGTGGGGGTTCCGGCGGTTTTGGCTTCCTCGCCGTTTTTTGTAAATACAGGCGTAGCGGTGATGTCGCTGCTGATGGTAAGGTCAAGCTCGGTGTCTGTCAGCTTGCCGTTTGTTGTGTATTTGCCGTCAATAGTCCAGCCTGTGAAGGTGTAACCGTCGTAAGGCGTTGCAGACAAATGAATAACCTGAGTTCCGTCATCACCAACGGGGGTTACGTAGTCAAAATCATAGGAACCGCCGCCGTTTGGATCGGGAATAATTTTAACTTCAAAATTAGCTATTGTCGGCTGAGGACTGTAAATTTCAGCCGCGAACGCGGGCATAGCCGAAAGCGCTATCAAAAGTACGGCTGCTAATATCGCGAGAGTTTTTTTCATATTAAATACCTCCGATTCACATAAATAATAGTATTGGCAACAACGCGCGTTAAATTATTGTTTCGCGCCCGGATTTTTCAGGGAAATAACCCTTGCGCTGACAGGCGAATACGCGCCGATTGCTCTAAATATAATTTTACATTATCTATTTTAGCACACATTATTATTTTTGTAAACAATAAATTTAAAATTTTTTCAATTATTTTTTTCAAAAGTCTTTGGCGCGGCTTTCCGTAAAGAAAAACGCGGAGCCGAAGCCGACTCCGCTCGTTAGGATTACTTTTTGTTTTTGTGCTGGATAATAAAATATATTATTCCCGCTGCCGCGAGCAGGACAATCAGCACGGCGAAAATCCAAATTGTAATTTTGCCCTCATTCGCTGTGACGGGACTATACCCCAGAGCTCCGGCTCCGGTCATTCCCGCTGTCAAAATCCCGAGCGCGGCGCTCAGGCTTAAAAGCAAGCCGATTGTTTTGGTAATAAATTTCATATTTTTCTCCTGTCTTTTAATTCGGAGCAAAGCCGGACGCAAGCTTGCTTGACATCGGCTGCCTCTTTATAACACTTACTTCAATATTATTCTACCATATATTGTACGCGGTTTCAATACTGTTACAGATATGTAATTATCGCGCGTAACCATAAAAAGCAATAATCCCCGAAAGCGGCATAGCCAAGCGGTTTTCGGGGAGTTTTCATTTTGATTATTTATCAAGCGATTTTTATAAGTTATTATAAGCGGTGTTCAAAATGGTGTAAAAATTGGTAAACGCAGTGTATTGCCGCTAAAAGAAATGTATGTTATGAAGCTTTTAATAATCCGAATAATCGTCATACAAGAAGTCAGCCCAATAATACTGGCTCATATATTCGTTTTGGTAGGAATTTACCGCGCCGGCGTCCAACTCCTTGAAGCGGTAATAGTCGCAGTCGAGCACATCGGGATTAACGGCAAGAGCGTTGTAGCTGCGGACGACAGCGTCCTCCGCGCCGACGGCTTTCAAACTTTTTATCATAGCATAAATATAAGTTTGCAACAGGTTTTGCAGTTTTTTATCATACGGTTCGTCCTCAAAAATCGCGGCAAAGATTTCGCGCGTGGTGCAGGAGCTGCCCTGCTTATGAACGAGGTAGGCGAAAACTTCTTTTGATTTACTGCGTTCAAAACGGACGTGTTCGCCGCCGGGCGTGAATACGTCGAAGTTGCCGAAGCACTGCACCCTCAGCTTTGCGTTGTTCTTAGGAACAATCGGGAAACGCAAATCGGCAAGCTCCTGTTCCACCTTTGCCTGATTCACGGGCTTCATAATATAGCCGCTCGCGTGCAGGCTCATTGCGTCGCCGGTGTAATCCGAAAAGCCCGTCACAAAAATAATATTCATTTTCGGGTTGACGGTTTTCAGCTCCTTTGCAAGCTCCACGCCGGTCATTCCGCGCATGTGAATATCGAGAAAGGCGATGTCGCAGCCGCCCTTTTGCGCCGCCTCAAGCAGCTCCCTCGGTTTTCTGAAAGCAAAAACCTCCGCTTCGGGCTTAGCTTTTTTGACCGACATTTCAAGCATTTGCAATGCCAGCGGTTCGTCGTCAACGCACAGTATTTTCATCAGTTTGTCCCTCCTTCGGCAAAATAACCTTTGCTGTTGTTCCTTTTCCGATTTCGCTTGTAATTATAACCTCACCGCCGCACATATCGTGCAGGCGTTTTTTTGTGTTTTCCATTCCTACGTGAGAACGTCCGTCATTCTTTTTCTCATTTACATCAAAGCCCACGCCGTCGTCCTCGACAATGACTTCAAACGCGTTTTCTGTTTCACGCGTGGAGATTTTCACAGTGCCGCCGTCCTCTGTCATTCCAACGCCATGCTTAACGGCATTTTCGACAAGCGGCTGAATACTCAGCAGCGGCAGCTTGAAGTCCGTTGCCTGAATATCGTATTCGATGTTGAGCAAATCGGCGAACCGCAGCTTTTCTATATATAAGTATTTTTTCAAATGCTCAAGCTCGGTTGTAAACGGAACGGGCGCAGTCTGCTTGAGCGAATCCATATTGCCTCGCAGATAATCGGCAAAGGTCACGGTCGCCTCCTGCGCTGTTTCGGGATTCAGCGTACACATCATGGCAATCGAACTCAGCGCGTTGTACATAAAGTGCGGCTGAATTTGCGAGACCATAACCGACACCTTCGCTTCGTACAGCTCCTTTTGCATTTTCTGATAGCGGATTGCTTCCTTATACTGCGTGCGAAGGTCGAGTATCAGGTGCACAATCTGATACGCCATTGTGATTGCCAAGCCGTAGTTAAAGAAGCGCGAACCTGCAAGGTGGATGTACTGGTCGAGAATATCAAGCCAAAGTGTCAGCATCAGCGGCGTCCAAGAAATCAGGAATACCAGCGCGTTGCGGCTGCCGCGGATTTCGCTAACGAGCAGAGCTATCATTATAATGGAGCAGACCGCTATGCAGGTAAACATATTCGGCTCTGACGCCGTTAAATCGACTGTATTTGTAAGGTGAAGTACGGCTGCTGCAACAACGGTAAGGAAAAATACAACAATAGCACAGTTTGCGATTGCCCTTGTCAGCGGCTTCTGCAAATTAGATTTAAGATAAAGGAAAATCGAGACTACAAACAAATAGCTGATTATTTTAACCGCAAACAGACACATCGTTACATCGGTAATCCACAGGTTCATAAAATCAGTGAGCGACTGCGTTATCATATACAGTCCCCAGAAAAAGCAAAGCAGTCCGAAGCACAAATATTTATAGTTGATTTTTCCCAATACAAAGCCCGAAACCGGGAAGAAAAACAATCCGAAAAAGCATACCAGTACAAAAAGCAAAGCGCTCGGCAGCGACTTAAAGAACAGTTGGTTATATAATCCGTCGTATCTGCTGTAAGTGACCGAAAAGCAGTCCGAAAAGCTCTTTGTTGCCAAATGGTAAGGGTATTCAACCTCAAGTATTAATTCCTGTTCACCGGTCAGAACCTTTTCGGGGAATGTTTCGGTATTAATTTCAAACAGCTCATAACCGGGTGTGTTCAACATTCTGCCCGACGGAAAGAAATATTCCTCGGGTATATCGGGAGCGCTGCGGCGGTTATATATTTCATATTCTCCGTCGGCGGTTTTCAGGGTGAACCAAACGTTTTTTGACGAAACGGCTAAAATTTCAAAAGCAGCCGCCGTCTCGTCAAGCTTACCCTTTACGGTGATTTTGTGAAAATGGTCGTTAACGCTTTGACTGGGGTCAATACTTTTCCACTCGCCGCCGTCAACAGAGTACTCGCCGTGAAGCATAACATTCATTTTGTTGCTTGAAAAGTCCGCGGCAAAAAACGGAGCGCACTGTACAAATACAAAAACAAGCGACAGTATTACAAAAGCGGCAATCGCCGCGGTCAACGCTTTTCCGCCGAGAATTTTTTTCATTTCACCGTCCCCTTTTTGCCGTTTTTTTCATTATAGCATATACGTTTGCAAATAAAAAGTATAAATTTTTGAAAAAGTTTAAAAAATAACAAATATTTGCAAAGAACTTGCAAAGGTCGGGCTGATATACTTTAGTCACAGTCAAAGAGAAAAGCCGAGGCTCGGAGCCCTCGGATAACGACGGACGAGGACTGAGCTGTGAAGTCGCAGTAGGCGACGGAACAGATCAGACGAGTAGGAGTTATACGAGGATCAGCGCAGAGCAACGAGGCTGGACAGGGGGAACAAAACCTTCCCGGGATGGCTGAAAGAAAAAAGTTCAAATAATAAAAACTTTTTTCAAAAGCTTAAAAACTTGCAAAGAACTTGCAAAGATTACCCTGATACAATAAAACCACAGTAAAACAAAACCAAATTAAAACAAAACCAAATTAAATCAAAAAGGAGAAATCATTATGAAAAACACACTTAAATCTATTCGCAACGGCATCTTCGCAAATTACCTTCCGACAGAGCCTGTTGAATTAATCGCATTCACAGCACGCAACCTTATTCTTTTTCTTGCAGCCTATTTTATTGTCAGATTGTTTTTAGGATAAAAACTTTTTTCAAAAATATCAAATATTTGCAAAGAACTTGCAAAGGTCGGTTTGATATACTTTAGTCACAGTCAAGGGAAACACAAGCAACCGAAAAAAATAAAAACTTTTTTCAAAAACTTAAAAGTTTGCAAAGAACTTGCAAAGATTACCTTGATATAATAAAACCACAGTAAAACAAAACCAAATTAAATCAAAAAGGAGAAATCACAATGAAAAACTTATTCAAAACAAACACATTAACAAAAACAAACAAAACAAATTCAATTCAAAAAGGAGAGATCACAATGAAAAAC
>CAJOLF010000034.1 GCA_905235295.1 uncultured Ruminococcus sp.
CCTTTATTCAATACTTACAAATAGCGTTTGCGGTTTTTATGATTTTAGTATAAAATAATGTTCGATTATTGACAATTACCCGTAATCGGGCTATAATTATAAATAGGTCTATATGTGCATATTCACCAAATATTATGGTTGTTTTTTGGATTGCTAAATATTTGTTTTTATGATAAGATAAAAGTGCCAACAATCACAATTTAATAATTAAAGCTATTTGAGAATAATATGCTCATTTCCGGGGATAGTGTTTTTATTAACACGATAAAAACACTATGCTCTATTCAACTATCCCTGTGAGTTTTTCTCGGTAGCGGTATAATTGTGATTGTTTGGCGACGATTCGGAGCTATGTGTTTTTTGGCGCACAGCTGCGGTTGTGCGTCTTTTTATTTTTAAATTTATATTTTGAAGGAGGAACACAAAATGAAAAAAAACATTAAAGGAACGCTATCGGTTTTGCTTTCGATAATTATGATAGTCAGTCTATTTTCGATTGTACCGATTAAGGTTGGAGCAGCAACGTATGGAGATTGGGAATATCGTTTGGAAAGTGATTATACTTGTACCATTACTAAATATAAAGGAAATTCGACAAGTGTAACAGTGCCTGCTACAATTTATGGCAATAAGGTTGCTACAATAGCCAGTGCATTTGAGGGTAATACTAATATACAAAGCGTTACTATTTCACAAGGAATAAAAGAAATTGACCGTTATGGTACTAACGGAGGTTCTTTTGATGGCTGCAAAAACTTAAAATCAGTTAGTATACCCAATACGGTAAATTTAATCGGAGCATGGAGTTTTAGAAACTGTATTAATTTGGAAATTATAGTTATCCCTTCTAGTGTAAGAACTATTGATGCCGAAGCTTTTTGGTGTTGTAAAAAGCTAAAAACAGTAACAATAAAAGAGGGACTAAAAACAATAAGATACGATGCCTTTTTGGGATGTGAATCTTTGAGCAACATTTCAATTCCTAATAGCGTAGAATCATTAGATAGTTTGGTGTTTACTGGCTGTACTGGACTAAAAACTATTTCTATTGGCTCAGGCCTAAAATCCATTGCATTTAATAATGAAGCATTTATGCCATGGAACGGCTACAAAGGAACGGCTGCTCTTGAATCAATTACCGTAAACGCAAATAATAAATATTTTTCAAGCCTAAACGGAGTATTATATAATAAAAATAAGACTGAATTATATCTTTATCCACAAGGTAAAAAAGATAAAAGCTATGTTATGCCAGATTCAGTAGTAGATATTTGCGCTTGTGCTTTAATATATAATCCGTACATGTCAGAGATTACGATATCTAAAAAAGCAAGAAATCTTGATGATAGCGGAATAGGCTACACATATAGCGCTTATACTACAAGCGCTTGGAGCGATGATAGAACTAAAAAACAAAACTTTACTATAAAAGGTTATAGAGGTACAGAAGCGGAAAGATACGCGCGAAACAATGATTTTAAATTTGTAGAAATTGTAAATATACCCGCCGCTCCAACCGTCAGCGTAGCTAACGGAACAGGCGGTCTTGACGTCGCTTGGGGCAAGGTTGCCAATGCTCAGTCATATATTGTATATTACAAAACTGCGACGAGCGGGTGGTCAAGCGTTTCGACGACGGGAACAAAGGTTACGCTCCCTAAAGTTCAGTCAGGAAAAATGTATTATGTTCAGGTTCAGTCAATCGGCGCTAACGGAGTAAAAGGCAACTACTCAAAGGTCAAGAGTATGACTTATCTGTCGCGCGCGGCTATAACCTCGCTTACCTACAACGGAAACAATACCCTCAAATGGAACGCGGTTCCCGGTGCGAATAAGTATCAAATTGCAAGACTTAGGACAGGCGATAAATCATATACCTATCTGTATACAACTTCGCCCACGCTTACCGAGAAAAACGCAATCGGCGGAATAACATATACATATCAGGTTCGCGCTATGTATCAGACCGCTAACAATGGTACTGCTTACGGCGCGTGGTCTGCCGGAAAATCAGTCGGCACGCTTGTCGCCCCGACCGTAACGCTTTCCAATCGGTCAAACGGAATCAGAGTTACTTGGAACTCAATTCGCGGAGCGAAAAAATACGTTGTGTATTACAAAAAATCAACAGACGCCGGTTGGTCGTCCGTTACGACGACAAATCTATATTATCCTTTACTTAACGTAACGCGCGGTTCGCTGTATTACGTGCAGGTTCGTCCGATAGGAAGCAGTGTAAACGGTCCGTATTCAAAAGTAAATAGTATAGTTTTCAAATAAAAAACCGCAATAAAAAGCCGTTCCGAAAGGAGCGGCTTTACTATTTAATAATTGTAAATTTTCAATTCGACGTCGTTACGGTTTCATCAGGTGGATTGTGATTTCCGCTTTTTCAATTATTCTGAGGTCGTTGTCGTAGGTGCACATTTTGCGCGCCTGCTGCAAATCTACCCAGATATAGCTGTCGATTTCCTCCTCCTGAATCGTGACGTTGTCGGTAAACGCCTGGGCGAGGAAGAAAACAACTCTTTTGCGGATTCTGCCGAACGGACAGTACTCGCTGATTTCGCGGAAGCCCGGGATTATTGTAACGTCCAGCCCGGTTTCTTCCTTGATTTCTCTGACGGCGGTTTCCTGCTCGGTTTCGCCTTCCTCAACGTGTCCCTTGGGGAAGCTCCAGTACCTGCCGTTATTGTTCTTGACAAGCAGGATTTTTGTGTTTTGCTTCGTTTTGTGGAAAATTATCGCGCCGCAGGATTTCTCATACAGGCAGCGGATGCTTTTTAGCTTGATGTTTTTCAGCTGAGAGAGAATTTTCCTCAGCTCAGGCTCGTAGAAAATCTCGCCGTGCTTCGCGACAATCAGGCGCTCCTCTTTAAGTCCCTCAAATTCGGCGACGGCGATTACGATTCCGTCAAAGTATTCGTTAACGTTTTTTCGCGTAACAACATACGCGCTTTTTTCCGATAATCCGTCAGAGCTTACCCGAGCCGAAAACAGATTTTTGCTAATGCTTCCGAAGATTGATACCTTAACGTTTTCCGCAATCATATTGCCGCCTCCTTTCCGAGATTTTAGAGTGATTTAAGCGCGTCGATTTGGCTTTGCGAGCCGGCGCTTTTCGCGTCGTTAACAATCAAAACGTCGTTGATTCCGTTTTGCGCGCAGTAGTCTGAAAATTTAATTCCCATCATATCAAAGTAACGGTAGTCAATGATGTGAACCTCGCTGTAATTGTAGCTGAGGTAGGGCGCGAGCGCGTCGCCGTAGTCCTCTTTGATTAGCGCGATTTTTCCGCTCTTTGCCGAATCCGAGCTTGAGCGGATTACCGAAAGCGGATTGTCGCCGACAAGGAAAACGCCGTAGGTGTAGGCTCCCGCCGCGGCAGCCTCGTAGTACGGGCTTGGGTTGGTGTAGGTCGTTCCGCTTTGGTCGGTGACGTCCATGGGAGCATCGTATGGGAGATACCTGTAATGAACCGTGTCGGTTCCCGCTTCTGCGGTATAGAGCGAATAGCTTCCGTAAAAGCCGTCGATTGTTTTTTCTTCGCAGCTTGAAAGTGAAATCGGGCTCAGTCCCGCGCTTTTCGCGAATGCCTCGTACGCGTAGTACGCGCCCAAATCCGTCCAGTTGTCGTCCGATTTATAGTATATGTATTCTGTATTATGGTCAACCAGCGCGTCGTAGGCGTTGACGGAGGTTACGTTTGAGCCGAGCGCATTGTTTATTGAGCTGATAAACTCAGCCTGAGACGAGGTCGTAAATTCGCCGCTTTTCAGCCTTTCCGGCAGGCAAAGCTCAGTGCTGCCCGGGACTGCCATATCGTAGAATTTGATTGACGGCGATTGCTCGGCAAGGCTGTTTACAGCCGACGCGTAGGCTTCCGCGCTTCCCGAATCGGGAGTGAATTTAAGAAAGCCTGACGAATTCCACACACATACTTCTCCGTAAACCGCGCCGTCGGTGTTGTCGTCGGCAATGTTCGGGGTTTTGAAGGGAGAAGCCTTGGCGCTTGTGCCTCCGCCGCCGGAAGTCTTGGGCGTTGCCTCGGAAGGAGTTGCCGACATAGCCTGCTGCTTGGCGATTGTGTCGGTGGAAACATTGACTACCTTGTTTCCGCTGTTGCCGCAGCCGCGAAGCATTATTGTGAACAAAACGATTAACAAAATCAAAATAACCGCGCCCGTGATAATAATAAGCGAGCGGTTTTTTATTTGCCTGATATGGCGCTCCCTCGCCTTTGCGCGCTTGCTTTTTGACGTGTTCCGGCGCGCGGGTTTGCGGTTTGATTTTTCGGCGCGCCGAGATCTGCTGTAAATTTCGTCGTCAAAAATATCGTAATCATAATAATCGCCGTTATCTCTGCCGCTCATACAGCGCACCTCCTGTCATTTTGTGCATATATTCAAAATCATATATATAATCATTATACTACACATTAGCCGTAAAAACAACATTATTCGGCAATAAATTTGCGAATTTATTTTCGCATTTATTTTCGCAATTGCGCTTGGGCAAAAAAATTCAGGGCATAAAAGCCCTGAATTTCCGTATAAGCCGTTTAAGCGTCGGGGTTATCGTCCTTTTTTCGCCTTTTTACGGACTCGGCAGTCATTTCAAACCAGAATGTGCTGCCCTTGCCGAGCGTGCTGCGGACTCCGTAGCGCGCGTTGTGGGCGTCAAGAATACTCTTGACGATAGAAAGTCCGAGTCCCGAACCGATTACGCTGCGCTTGTGGTCCTTGTCAACCTTATAGTATCTGTCCCAGATATATTCAAGCTTGTCGGCGGGAATACCCTCGCCGTGGTCGGTGACCTCAACCCTTACCTTTCCGCTTTTGACAGTTTGTGTAACGATAACGGTTTTGTCCTCGCCGACGTGGTTTACGGCGTTGTTCACAAGGTTGTAAATAACCTGAGAAATCCTGAGCTCGTCGGCGATAATGTAAACCTTTTCCTTGTAATTAAAGATAATGTTGTAGCCGTCCTGCTCAACAAGCTTTGAGTACCTCGCGAAAATGTTGCTGATGCTGTCGGTCAGGCAAAAACGCTTTTTCTCTGCCTGGAGCGCGCCCGACTGGAGCTTTGAAAGGTCAAGCAAATCGTTAACCAGAGCGGAAAGACGCGTTGCCTCATCAATGATAATCTGGATATTTTCGGGCGTGTTCTCGCCGGGCAGGTCGCGCATAACCTCGCCGTAGCCCGTAATCATAGTCAGCGGCGTTCGCAGGTCATGCGAGATGTTCGCAATCAGCTCCTGCTGCAGCTTTTCGGTCGCCGCGAGCTCGGTTTTTGCGTAGTTGAGCGTTTCGTTAAGCTCCTCAACCTCAAGGTAGCCCTTGGCGTTAAAATCAACCTCGTAGTTCTTCTTGGCGAGTTCCTTTGCGGCGCTGTTGGTTTTTGAAATCGGCTTCGCGATTCTGCGGCTCGCGTAGAGCGAGAAGATGACAGACATAATGACAAACGCGAAGGATACCCAAACAAGCTGTCCGCGGATAATCTCTATTATGTTGTTAAGCGGAGTGATTGACGAGGTAATCAGCAAAAACCTTTCGCTGCCGTCGCCGCGTGTGATTATGTTGGCGCAGACCATATTTTCGTTTGTGCCCTCCGCCTGCGAGCGGTAGTGAACCTCGCCTTTTACGCTGTCCTCTGTCGCGGATGAAAAGGACTGCCTGAGCTTGTTAAGCTTTTGCTGAGAAAGCTCCTCTATGCTGTTTGAGTCAACCGCCATATACGAGCCGTCGTTATTTTTGGCGTTTCGGTAGTAGCCGTAGATTTCGTGCTCCTCAACCACCAGCTCGGCGGCGGGGTTGTCGTAGGTGCACTGGTAAAGCATCTTGAGCAGTCCGGAGCTTGAGTCATAAACGTAAACCGAAAGCGAGTTGTAGCTCGCCACGTTGTCTATGGTTGTCCAGACGTTCTTGTTCTGCTCAATCGACTGTGAAATTCTCGACGCGCTTTGCTCAACGCGGTGCGACTTTTGCGCGGTGTAGTAGGGCTTGAGCAAAAAGGACTGGAAAACCCACAGCACAATCAGCATTATGGCGCCGAAGAGCAGAAAATATCCGAGAAGCTTTAGCTGCAGCGGCCAATACCGTTTGCTATACTTCTTCAAATCTGTAGCCCACCCCTCGAAGCGTAACTATGCACCGGCTGTATTCGCCGAGGCTTTTTCTGAGCAGCTTGATGTGAGTATCAAGCGTGCGCTCGTCGCCGAAGAAGTCGTAACCCCAAACCTCGCTGATTAAGCTTTCGCGAGTGAGCGCGAGCCCTTTGTTGCGAACCATATAGAACAGCAGCTCGTATTCCTTTGGTGTCATATCGACGCGCTTGCCGTCAACGGTGACGATTCGCGCGGAAAAATCAATCACAAGTCCCTTGTAGGTGTAAACGTCCCGTTCCGCCTCGCCGCTTTGAACGCTCGAGCGCTTGATTACAGCCGCTACGCGCATCATAAGCTCCTTAGGAGAAAACGGCTTGACAACATAGTCGTCGCTGCCCAGCTCAAAGCCGTGAATTTTGTCGTACTCCTCGCCGCGCGCGGAGAGCATAATAATCGGCGTTTTGCAGAACTTGCGTATTTCACGGCAGGCGGAAAAGCCGTCAAGCTCAGGCATCATAACGTCCATAATAATAAGGTCAAAGCTGTTTTTGCGGCAGACCTCAATCGCCTGCATACCGTCAACCGCTTCCTCAACCTCGTAGCCCTCAAACTCGGCGTATTTGCGGATAATCTGTCTGATTCTGAATTCGTCGTCAACAACAAGTATTTTTGGCATAAAATCACTCCCTGTAAGGTAATTATAAAACGTGAATGTGATAAAAATGTGTTAATACCGATATTCATAAACATTATCGCGTTAAATTCCGAAAATATTTTCTTAAATCTTTTATTGAAAACCGGTTAAATCACTCTTTTAACAGTATAACACAAATTTTTTAATATTGAAATACCCGAGAAAAAGTTTTATAATGTTATATATAAGCTAAAAGGGAGAAAACGGAATGGAAGCAAGGAAAATCACCTGCCGCGAAATTACAGCGGCTGTAAAAAAGCTTTTTATTGACTGCAACTATTTTATCGGAGAGGACGTTCTGGCGGCGCTCAAAACCGCGAGGGAAAACGAAAGCTCGCCTGTGGGCAAAAGCGTGCTCGACCAAATTATCGAAAACGATATGATTGCCGCCGAGGAGGAGATACCGCTTTGTCAGGATACGGGAATGGCGGTGCTCTTTGTCGAGTACGGCGACAAGGTGTTCGTTGAGGACGGAAGCTTTGACGACGCCGTCAACGAGGGCGTGCGCCTCGCGTACCGCGACGGATATTTGCGCAAAAGCGTAGTCAGCGATCCGGTTTTTGACCGGGTTAACACAAAGGACAATACCCCGGCGATTATTCACACAAAAATTGTCAGCGGCGATAAAATAAAAATCACCGCGGGCGGCAAGGGCTTCGGCAGCGAGAATATGTCGGCGATAAAAATGCTCACGCCGTCCTACGGCGTTGAGGGTGTCAAAAAATTCATACTCGATACGGTTCGCGCGGCGGGTCCCAACCCGTGTCCGCCGACTGTTGTCGGAGTGGGAATCGGCGGAACCTTTGAGCGCGCGGCGCAGCTTGCGAAAAAGGCGACCTTCCGTCCGATTGATACCGAAAATCCCGACGAACGCTACGCTTCTCTTGAGCGCGAGCTGCTGGAGGAGATTAACAAAATGGGCTTTGGACCTGCCGGTCTGGGCGGAAATACAACCGCTATCGGCGTGAATATCGAAACCTCGCCGACTCACATAGCGGGAATGCCCGTTGCGGTCAACATCTGCTGTCACGCCGCAAGGCACGCGAGTACGGAAATTTGAGGTGTAGGCTATGACTAAAAAAATTAACTTACCGATTACGGACGAGGATATAAAAAACCTCAAAGCGGGCGACAGCGTGCTGCTTTCGGGCACGATAATCACCGGACGCGACGCCGCACACAAAAGGCTGTATGAGCTGATTGAAAAAAATGAGGAGCTGCCCGTCAACATCAAGGGAGAGCTTATTTACTACGTGGGACCCGCTCCGGCAAAGCCCGGCTGCGCCGTAGGTCCTGCGGGACCTACGTCGAGCTACCGAATGGACAAATACACCCCCGCGCTGCTGGATTTGGGCTTAAAGGGAATGATAGGCAAGGGCGCGAGGAGCAAAGAGGTAATTGCCTCGATTGTGAAAAACAACTGCGTATATTTTGCCGCGATTGGCGGAGCCGCGGCGCTGATAGCCAAGAGCATCAAAAAAGAGGAGCTGCTGTGCTACGGCGATTTGGGAACAGAGGCAGTCAGGCGTTACACCGTGGAGGATTTTCCCTGCATTGTAGCCATTGACTGCAACGGAAACAATGTGTACGAAACCGAGCCCGAAAAATACGCGCGGAAATAACGGCGGCGTATTGTCACAAAACGCTTGCAAACAGGCGCGGATAATATTATAATAAAAAGCGAATGTAATTTTACCAATATATTTCATACTAAGTATCAGGAGTTTATTATGCCTTTTATTAATGTAAAAACAAACACAGAGCTTTCGGCTCAAAAAAAGCAGGAAATTGAAAACAAGCTGAGCGACGCAATCAGTCTTATCCCCGGCAAGAGCGACCGATACCTTATGCTTGCGGTAGAGGATAACATCTCTATGATGTTCCACCGTGATACCGACTGCGCGATTGCCATGGTGGAGGTAAAGATTTTCGGCAGCGCTGCAAAGGAAAATTATACCGCACTGACAAAGAGAATCTGCGAAATTCTCAGCGACGAGGCGAACGTTGACCCGAGCTGCTGCTACGTTAAGTTCGAGGAGGTTTCGCTCTGGGGGTACAACGGTTTTATGTTTTAAGGCAATGCCGCGCAATTTGGGAGCGAATTGTCCGTTGCTGTTCAAATACTGATTTCCGGAGGAAAATATGAAAAGCTATCGCAAGGAATTATGGTTTAATATACCCGAGCGCAGAAGAATTGTTCGCATTACCGAGGACGTTCAGCGGGCGATTGACGAGAGTGGAGTCAAAGAGGGCTTGGTGCTCGTCAACGCTATGAACATTACCGCGTCGGTTTTTATCAACGACGACGAAAGCGGGCTTCACAGCGACTACGAGCGCTGGCTTGAAAAGCTCGCGCCCGAAAAACCGTACAGCCAGTACGCTCACAACGGCTTTGAGGACAACGCCGACGCTCACCTCAAGCGCACCGTGATGGGCAGAGAGGTTGTCTGCGCGATTACGGACGGAAGGCTCGACTTCGGCACATGGGAACAGATTTTTTACTACGAGCTTGACGGCAAGCGCAAAAAGCACGCGCTGATTAAGATTATCGGCGAATAATAAATTTGAGGTTCGGCATAAACTTATACTATTATCAAATAAAATCCTTTAACATCTGTTTTAAAGCATTTTAATTGAAAATAGTACTTAGATAAAGGTAATTTGGAGGCGGTTATGAGAATAGTTGTTCTTGCGGGAGGCATCAGCACAGAGCGCGACGTTTCGATTTCATCGGGACTTTTGGTTGCAGCGGCGCTGAGAGAAAAAGGGCATCAGGTTGTTTTGCTCGATGTTTATACAGGCTATGAGCATGATATTTTTGACGTTGACGAGCTGTTCAAGCAAAATTACAGCTTTACCGAAGGTATAAAGGTAGGAGAAACGATTTCCGACATCAGCGAGATAATGGAGAATCGCCGCGACAAGTCGGATCGGTACATAGGAGAGAACGTTATCGACATCTGCAGCTGCGCCGACATCACATTTTTGGCTCTGCACGGTGGCGAGGGAGAAAACGGACAGATTCAGGCGGCGTTCGACCTGCTCGGAATCAAGTACACGGGCTCGGGCTATCTCGGCTCGGCGTTGGCTATGCACAAGGGCTTTACAAAAAGCGTGCTGATTCAGAACAAAATCCTCACTCCCCGCGGCGAGATTTTTGATTCTCCCGAGGAAGCGTTTCACTGGAATATCTTTCCCTGCGTGGTAAAGCCCTGCTCGGGCGGTTCAAGCGTGGGAATTACTATTGTTCACACCCCCAAGGAGTACAGGCAATCCGTTATCGAGGCGTTCGGCTACGGCGAAAACGAGATTGTGGTTGAGCAGTACGTCAAGGGCAGAGAATTTTCCGTAGGTCTGCTCGGCGGCAAGGCGCTCGCTCCGATTGAGATTATCCCCAAGGGTGGATTTTACGACTACAAAACAAAGTATCAGGCAGGAGCCGCGATAGAGGTTTGTCCTGCTGACATTACAGAGGAAGAGGACAGGGCTATGCGCGAGGCGGCTGTCAAGGTTTATAATGCTCTGCGCCTGAGCAGCTACGCGCGCGTGGACTTTATTCTTGACAAAGGCGGAAACCCTTACTGCCTTGAGGCGAACACTCTGCCGGGGATGACTCCCACAAGCCTGCTTCCCCAGGAGGCGAAGGTTGAGGGAATGAGCTACGCGGATTTGTGCGAAAAAATTATAGAAATTTCGCTTGAAAGGTACCGTAAGCCGGAAATTTGATACAGAGGTATTACGCTATGAAGAACTTTACACTTGCAGAAATCGCCGCTGCCTGCGGCGGAAAATACGTCGGCGACGAGTCGCTCAAAAGCGCGCCGGTAACCTCTGTTGAACGCGACAGCAGAGAGATTAAGGACGGCTCGCTGTTTTTGGCGATAAAAGGCGAGCGTGTTGACGGTCATAATTTTATCGAAAAATGCTACGACAGCGGCGCAATCTGCGCCGTTTGCGAAAAGGCTCCGCAAAACGCGAAAAAGCCGTATATTCTAGTTGACTCGACGCTTGCGGCGGTCAAAAAAATCGCCAAGGCGTACCGTGAAAAGTTTGACATTCCCGTTGTGGGCGTTTCGGGCAGCGTGGGCAAGACCTCTACAAAAGAGATGCTCTGCGCCGTGCTCTCGCAAAAATTCAAAACCCACAAAACCACGGGCAACCTCAACAACGAGCTCGGAGTTCCTCTGACGATTCTTTCTATGCCGGAGGACGCTCAGGCGGCGGTTATCGAGATGGGAATTTCGGACTTCGGCGAGATGACCAGGCTTTCCGAGGTAGCTCAGCCGACAATCTGTGTTCTCACAATAATCGGCTGCTGTCACCTTGAAAATCTCGGCGACCGCGACGGCGTGCTCAGGGCAAAAACCGAGATGTTTATTAACGCCCGCCAAAACGCCGATTATGTTCTCAACGGCGACGACGACAAGCTTTCCGCGCTGACCGAGGTAAACGGCAAAAAGCCGGTATTCTTCGGTCTTGAAAAGAAGAACGACTATTACGCCGAGGACATCATGAACAACGGCGAGGGCGGAGTAAGCTGCAAGCTCTGCTTTGAGGATAAAAAGTTAGACGTGACAATCCCCGCAATCGGAAATTATATGGTGACAAACGCTTTGGCGGCGGTCGCCGTCGGCAGACTTCTCGGGCTGAGCGACGACGAACTGAAAAACGGCGTTGAGGCTTACAAAACCGTCGGCAGCAGGGCGAACGTCATCAACACGGGAAGAATAAGGATTATCGACGACTGCTACAACGCAAACCCCACTTCCGTCAAGGCTTCGCTCGAAACCCTGAGGAATTTTAAGGGAAGAACCGTCGCCGTGCTCGGCGATATGAAGGAGCTTGGCAAGGACGAGCTGCGGCTTCACTTTGACACGGGCGCTTACGCAAAGGAAATCGGAATAGATTTGGTAATCGCCGCGGGACCGCTCGCAAAGTCGCTTGCAGACGGTGCTGACGGTAAATGGTATGAAACAAAGGAAGAGCTTATAAAAGCCCTTCCCGGAATCATAAAAGAGGGCGACACCGTGCTTGTAAAGGCGTCGCACTCAATGCAGTTTGAAAAAATTGTTGAAGCTCTGAAATAAGTATAAAATCAAAAAGCTGTCATCCAAAACGGACGACAGCTTTTATGTTTTAGTTGTTAATAATTTCTTTGTTTAACCGCGAAATCTGCCTTTGAGTTACCTTGTAAATGATAAACCAAATTGCCGCGAACGCCGATATAAAAATAACGATAAAGAGTATGATTATTTGCGGTTCGGGCTTAAGCCAGCCGTTGAGCAGGTAAATAAGCAGATAATCGAGCAGCAGCACCGAGCCCTGAATTAGACCCGCAACCGGAAGCGAGAGCCTGTCAACGGTGTAAACTGCGGAGATTCCGGCGGCGATAAACGCCAACAGAGTTGATGTGAAAATCTCGCGGATTAATGTGCTGACGGCAACGGTTTCTACCACGCCGTTCGCGGACAAAAAGATATAAACAATAGCCATAATTACCGGACCGAGTCCGCAGAACAGCGCGCCCCTGTGAAAAAATTCCTTAATAAACTGTTTCATTTTCTCAACTCCTTTTTTATTTCGGCAAAGCACCGCCGTGAAACATAGTCGGTATATCCGCTCTTAAAAATCACGTTAACCGAACCGTTGAACGCCGCCGAAAAGCGTTCTATTCTTTTTTTATTGGCGATGGTTGACTTGTTGATTTTTATAAACGACGATGGTAAAAGCTCTGCCGCCTCATACAGCCTGCAGCGGATTTTATATTGTTTGCCATGCAGGTCTATGGCGTATGTTTTGCCGTCAATCACGGTAACGCATTCAAGTTTGCTAAAGCTTAATACTTTTATTTCGTCATCGGCGTAGGCGGTAATGCTGTCGTCGCCGTTGTACTCCATAACAAGCTGTTCAAGCCTTTCGGTAAAGCCCGATCTCCTGTGAACGTCAGCGCGTACCGCTTCAGTGATATCCGGATTTACATTCAATTCAAATTTCAAGTAAACCACCTCCGATGGTTACAGTATATCACCGCCAAAAATAATGTCCAGTGTTTCGCGCCGAACGGTAAATTTTTTAACGCAAGCGGTAGTTTAAAATCATAAAAGCTGTCATTCGTTCGGATGACAGCTTTTATTCTTAAACTTTTATTTGGTCTAACAATTCGCCGACCTTGTCGTGAAAAACCAAGTCCGCCTGAGAGTCAAACGGAGTTGAGTCGCGGTTTATCAGCACGATTTTGTCTCCGCGGAAGTAGCGGATAAACCCTGCCGCGGGGTAAACAGTCAGGCTTGTTCCGGCGATAATCAGCAAATCTGCCTGCATAATCGCGTTCAAAGCGCCTGATACCACGCTGTCGTCAAGCCCTTCCTCGTACAGAACAACGTCGGGCTTAATCACGCCGCCGCACTCGCACTTGGGTACGCCTTCGGATTCCTTGATATATTCGGCGGTGTAAAATTTGCGGCACTTACGGCAGTAGTTGCGCAGCACGCTTCCGTGCAGTTCATAAACTCTTTTACTGCCTGCCGCCTGGTGCAGACCGTCAATGTTCTGGGTGACAACCGCGCTGAGCTTTCCTGCTTTTTCAAGCTCGGCAAGCTTAAGGTGAGCCTTGTTCGGCTTCGGTTTTTTGTCAAGACAGAGCATTTTGTCGCGGTAAAAGCGGTAAAATTCCTCTGTGTTCCTCTCAAAAAACGTGTGGCTCAAAATCTCCTCGGGCGGATAATCGTACTTTTGATTGTACAGTCCGTCAACACTTCGAAAGTCGGGGATTCCGCTCTCGGTGCTAACTCCTGCTCCGCCGAAGAAAACTATTTTGTTGCTGTTGTCAATCAGCTTTTGAAGCTCGCTTACATTACTCATAACGTTCCTCTTTTAATCGGTGTCAAGCTTGAGCACAGCCATAAACGCCTCCTGCGGAACCTCCACGGTGCCGAGCTGGCGCATACGCTTTTTGCCTTCCTTTTGCTTTTCAAGCAGCTTTTTCTTTCGGCTGATGTCGCCGCCGTAGCACTTGGCAAGCACGTCCTTGCGCATAGCTTTGACGGTTTCGCGCGCGATGATTTTTCCGCCGATGCACGCCTGAATCGGGACCTCGAAAAGCTGTCTGGGGATTTTCTCTTTGAGCTTTTCCGCCATTTTGCGCGCCCTGGGGTACGCCTTGTCCTTGTGGATTATGAACGACAGCGCGTCCACAACCTCACCGTTGAGCATAATGTCGAGCTTTACAAGCTCGCTCGGAACATAGTCCTTCAGCTCGTAGTCGAACGACGCGTAGCCGCGCGTGCGCGATTTGAGCGTGTCAAAAAAGTCGTAGATAATTTCGGCGAGCGGCAGAACATAGTGCAGGTCAACGCGGTCGGCGTCGATGTACTGCATATCAATAAAGGTTCCGCGCCTGTCCTGGCAAAGCTCCATAATATTTCCCACGTATTCCTTGGGCGCGTAGATGTGGGCGTCGGTAACAGGCTCTTCCGCCATCTGAATCAGCGAGGGATCGGGGTAGTTTGTGGGGTTGTCAATCAGCTCAACCGTGCCGTCGGTTTTTGTGATTCTGTAAATAACGCTCGGCGCGGTGGTGATAAGGTCGAGCATATATTCGCGCTCAAGCCTCTCCTGGATAATCTCCATGTGCAGCAGTCCCAAAAAGCCGCAGCGGAAGCCGAATCCGAGCGCGACGGACGTTTCGGGCTCAAAGGAAAGCGCGGCGTCGTTAAGCTGCAGCTTTTCGAGCGCGTCCTTTAGGTCGCCGTACTTCGCGCCGTCGACGGGGTAAATTCCGCAGAATACCATCGGCTGTGCCTCGCGGTAGCCGGGCAGAGGTTCCTCGGCGGGGTTAGAGGTGAGCGTTACGGTGTCGCCGACCTTTGCGTCGGCAAGGGTTTTGATTGAAGCGGCGATGTAGCCTACTTCTCCCGCGTACAGACCGTCGGTTTTCTCAAAATGAGTGGCGTGCATAAGTCCGCACTCCACTACGTTGAACACGCTGCCGGTAGCCATAAGCTTAAATTCGTCGCCGGGGTGAATCTGACCTTCTTTTAATCTTACATAAATGATAACGCCCTT
>CAJOLF010000035.1 GCA_905235295.1 uncultured Ruminococcus sp.
GGGACCGTCGGCTCCGCCGATAATACCTATCGCGCCTGCCTCTGCCTCGGTAAAGCCGAGGAAAATCGCGCCTGTGAAGGTGACAAAAATACCGATTTGAGCGGCAGCGCCCAAAATAAGGCTTTTGGGGTTGGCGATGAGCGGACCGAAATCCGTCATACAGCCGATGCCGAGGAAAATGAGCGGCGGATAAATTCCGAGCTTTACGCCCTGATAAAGGTAGTATAAAAGTCCGCCGTAGGTTGGGTTTTCATAATACTGCACGCCGTCAATTACCTGAACCGCGTGACCTGCGGTATTGAACCCGACTGCGTCAGCCTGCTGCTGAGTTAAAAGTTCCACCGAAGGCGGGCTCATAATCTCGGGATAGAGATTTACAAGCATCATACCGAAGGCAATCGGGAGCAAAAGCAGAGGTTCGTACTGCTTTTTTATCGCGAGATACAGCAAAACGCAGGAAATCGCTATCATCACGTAGTTTTGCCAGTTAAGATTGACTAAACCCGAGCTGAGGAAAATACCCTTTACAGCGTCGAGAAAGCCTGTTAATATTTCCATTATCTAATCCTTCCTCTCCGCCTAAAAAGGTCTTGTATTTTCAAGCACTCCGGCGTTTGCCCATGCCGAGCGAGCCGAGCCTGATTTTTTTACGCTTTTGATTTTTACTTTTTTCTCTCCGCCGTACATTGAAGCGACCGCGGCGGAAATGACCGCGATAATCTCACCCGGGATTTCCTCGTCGGCGTCGCTGCTCTCGGCGGCGGCAGGCACGTTTACATTGACAACCGCGGGCATTGGCTTCGGCGGCTCCTCTGTTTTTTTGCTTTTTTTCTTTTGGCCTGTGCTAAGCGCTTTTTCCACAATGGAGCTGTAAACTTTAATTACAATAATCAGCAATAACAAAACCGAGAAAACAACAACAAAGCCTGTAAGTATTACTTTCGCGGAAGAAATGCCCTTTTCGGCAAGCGTTAGTTCGCCTAAGGTATATATCAGTGAATAAATTGCCGATAAATTCATATACCCACCCTCCAAAAATTGTAAATTGCATACATTGTTATTATACTTTATTTTGTTATTTTTTTCAATATAAAAAACGGGCGGTTTGTCATTTTGTTAAAATATCCAATTTGGGTTGTGAGGATTTTCAAATTTTATGTATTTTTATTGTCAATAAAAATCAGAGAACGCGGTCAGACGTTCTCCGATAATTTTTCTCTGATATGTTTACAGGATAATGCAAATCAAGCCGTTACAGCCGTCGTTAATGATTTTCTGTATGGTATCCCCTATCTTTTTGCGGGCTTCGGGCGGCATTCTGTAAAGCTTATTGTGCAAGCCCTCGTTAACAAGCTCGTGAACCGACTTGCCGAAGATGTTGCTGTCCCAGATTTTTTCGGGATTTTCCTCAAACTCCTTGAGCAGGTAAGAAACAAGCTCCTCGGACTGCTGTTCCGAACCCACAATCGGTGTTACCTCTGTCTGGGTTTCTATTTTCATCATGTGAATTGACGGCGCGCTGGCGCGGAGCTTGATTCCGTACTTTCCGCTTTGCTTGATAATCTGCGGTTCGTCGAGCGTAAGCTGGTCGATTGTCGGCATTACAATTCCGTAGCCTGTCTCCTCCACCTGCTGATAAGCCTTGGCGATTTTATCAAATTCCTCCTGCTTTTCGGAAAGCTCGCTGAGGGTTTTCATCAAATCACATTCGTCGCTGACCGAAAGACCCGTCTGCTCAGATAGCACCTTGTAGAACAAGTCCGGCTTGATGTCAATGCACACCGAGGCGCTTCCCGCGCCCAAATCCAGCGCGCACAGCTTGGCGTTTGTCACATATTCATTTTCGCCGAGCCGAGCGATTGTATCCTGAATTTCGCGGATTTTTTCGATACCCTTGGCGGAGTTATTTATCGACTCAAACAGTGCGGACTTCAGCCAGTGCTCCTTGTCGAGCGTCACCACCCAGCGCGGAATATCAACCTTGATTTCCCTGACGGGAAATTCAAAAAGAAGCTGGGCAAGGATTCTTTTTATCTCGTTCTCGCTGAGCTCTATGCAGTTTACGGGAAGGACGGGAACCTGATACTCCTCCGATAGATTTTCGGCGAGCCTTGCGGCGCTTTCCGAACCGGGATTTGAGGTATTGAGCAAAACAATAAAAGGCTTGTTAATGGATTTCAGCTCGCTGACAACCCTGCGCTCGCTTTCGATATAATCTTCGCGCGGGATTTCGTTGAAGCTGCCGTCGGTTGTTATTACAAGACCGATAGAGGAATGGTCGGTAATTACCTTTTGAGTTCCGATTTCCGCCGCTTCGTCAAAGGGCATTTCCTCATCCGACCACGGGGTTTTTACCATTCTCGGAGCGTCCTCCTCGCTGTGGCCGAGCGCGCTGTCAACGATATATCCTACGCAGTCAATCATCCTGACCTTGAAGGTAACGTTATCTCCCAAATCAACCTCTACCGATTCCTCGGGGATAAACTTTGGCTCGGTTGTCATTATCGTCCTACCCGCCGAGGACTGCGGAAGCTCGTCAACTGTGCGGCGGTACACGCTCTCGTCCTGAATATTCGGCAGAACAAGCGAATCCATAAATCTTTTAATAAATGTTGATTTTCCAGTGCGAACCGGACCTACCACGCCGATATACACATCGCCGTCGGTGCGCCGTGAAATGTCCTGATATACGTTTCTTTCCTCCATAGCTCTGCCTCCTTAAACCTTTGGTATCAACAGCATTCGCGCACTGTCGAGGGTAATATCTTCAAGCGAGTTTTCCTTTAGGAGAGAATCGAGCTTGGTGTTGTGCGACTTCGCGATTTCCCAAAGGTTTTCTCCGTCTGAGGCAAAGTACAGCGTAAGAGCGCAGGAATCCTGAACAATCGGTTTATCCTCGAACACATCCACCTTGGCGACCGCCTTGGTCGCCTGGTTCTTCACGGCTCCGCCCGTGATTTTGAGTTCGCAGCGGATTTCCGCCGTGCTGTCGTCCGAAAGGCGGAAGCTGACGCCCGAAAGCCTTGCCTCAGGGAAAAACATTGCGTTGCAGTCCTGCGCGGACGCGGGATTGTGGGAATAATCGTAGGAACGCTCAATAAAAATCGGGAAGCTCTTGTCGTCAAGAGCGATAATGCAGAGATTGATTTTGCCGCTGACGTTAAGATTATTATCCTCCGGCTTTACATCAACAGTGACGTTGTCCGAATAAATATCGAGGATTTTTGAAATTTTGCCGTCGTCAAGTCCCGCGGACAACTTTTCGATGTAGCTCTCGTTGACAGGATTGACCTCGGCAAGACTTTTGAGGTTTTCAAACTGAGGAGCCGAGGCGTAATCAATCGAATAGGCGTCGGTTATGACCTCGCGGGTGCCTGCTTCATAGCCCTCGGCGGTCAGGCAAAGCTTGGCATCAAAAGCGACTGCGGGTTTGTCGGACAGCATATCGTTTTTAAGTCTTATATCGTAGGTCATAACGTCGCAGCTTACGATGTTGCGTGTGTTCTCGTCAATTCCCTCGCAGTCGATAATCTGGCTGAACGGCAGGATATAATCAAGCTTGGCGGTATTTCCGCTTAAAGCGTCGGTGATATAGAATATTTTAAGGTTTATTTCTCCGCTGACCATCAGCTTCCCAGTAACGGCCTTCAAGTCGGTTACGCTCGCGTTGACCGAAGAATACAGTATGCTTTCTATCTGCGGCTTGTCGGAAACGGAAACGTCCTCGGTAACGGAGAATTGCTCCTGACAAAACGCCGTTAAATCGGCGCAGGCGATATTCTTTGTCAGTACCTCAAGCGAATCGTCCTCGGGGGTAAAAAGCGTTGTTTTTTGAGTGGTAATCACCTTTACATAAAGCGAAAACGCTCCGTGCATAACAAGTCTGCGCGGACTGATTGCGCGGCAGTTTATGTATTCGGGCTTGGTTTTGGTAAGAATCGCGTAATTTTCGGGGGTATCGCGCAGGGTGAAGTTCTGGGAAAAGTTGACGCTTTGCTCGCAGCAGCGGATTGTTTTGTTCTCGCTCTCAACATAGAGCACGTTCACCACACAGTAGCCGTCCACCTGAAGCTGACCGCCCGAAAGCGATTTTGTCTGAATTTTCGGCACAAGTGTGCATTTTAAGATTTTTTCGATATCCGGACAATAATCGGGCAAAGTCAGATCTACATCGGCAAGCTGTTCGGCAACCGTGTCAAGCACCGTCACAGGCGCGCAAAAGGATCGGCTATCCGAATTAAACTCCATATTTATCTCTCCTTTTTGGTTTATGTAATAAGTATATTTAAGGGAGAGTAAAAATATTACAAATAAAAGAGCGGTCATTCCCGGCAAAGTGAATGACCGCGTAAAATCCGCCGCTTATTTAAACATTAGTAATACTCGCCGATGATTATAACTTCCTTTGGAGCTGCGCCGCTTGAAGTGCCGCTGAAATAATATTCTGTATTAATAACGCTGTTTGGTTGAATCACCGAGGTTTTGAGCCTGCCGTTTTCGTCAAGACCGAGCGACCTGTCGCAGTCGTCGAATATTCCGTAAACACAGAACTCAAGGGATTTTTCGGTTGCGTTTTCAAAGCAAAGGGAATATTTGTTTCCCAAAGCATAGCTTTGCGAGCGTACATAGCGCACTCCGTTGCCTTCGGGCATGCTTTCGCAGCCCGCAAAAGCGAAAGCCACGGCAAGCATATATACCGCTATCAAAAATCTTTTCATAATCATACTTTTACCTGAAACTAAAATATAAATTCTCATAAAACGGCACGGGATTGCTTCGCTTAATAACCTCGCCATTGGAATTATAGAAAACCGCGGAAAAAATTTTCCCTTCCTCTTCTCCCGAGTAATCGACGGTATAAGACAAGACTATATCTCCGTTTTTGTTAACTTCCTTTTTTGCCGACCGGCTGCTGTCGAACAGTCCGGCGTTTCCCGCTATATTGCCGTTTATATCCTCCAGACAGAAAAATATATCTTCTTCGGCAAGCTCAGGGGAAACAATGGTTTTAACATAGCATTTTTTCTCTCCCGTTGAAGCGTTTTGAGGCTGCGACGCGCCGTCTGCGCAAGGTATTGTCAGCGCTTCGGTTTTTTCGGAAACGTAAGGCTCCCGGGGCTCTTCGGTATTATCAGCCGAACCGCCTTTTTGCGCTTGGGCTTTTGTGCTGTCGGGAACCGGGTTTGAGCTTTGCCGATTTGCCGCGGATGAGCTGTCGCCGTTTACCCCAGCTTTTTCCGCGGGATCGGTCAAGGCTGCCGCCGTTTGATTTTCGCCGCTTTGAACAGCAGACGGCGGCGACGCAAAACCGGCGCTCTCCCCTGTGCTGTTTTGTGAGGTTTCGGCTGTTAACGCCCCGGGTTTTGAGGGGCTGCCGGTATTAATTAAAACCGGCGAAGCGTTATCACCGACTCCGAAAAGCACGGAAAAAGTGATTGCCGCCGCGAGCACAACGCACGCCGCGATTCCTGCCGCGCATCGGAAAAATCTCGGCGGCAAAACAGCCTTTTTCTTTTTCTCTGCCGCATTAATCGCGTTTTCAATCCAGCTTTCGGGAATTTCAATGTTTTTAAGTTGATTGCAATTAAATTCTTCCACGCTTAATCACCTCCGTAAATCGCTTTCAGCTTTTCGCGGCCGCGTTTGAGGCGGGCTTTGACCGCCGTTTCGCTTATTTCAAGGATTTCGGCAATTTCTTTGACCTTATACTGCTCGCAGTAATAAAGGTAGAGCGTTTCACGATACTTTTGAGGGGTTTTCATCAGCGCCCATGAAATGTCGTTTTTGTCCTCGTTAAAGGAGATTTCCTCTCTCACGGCTTCTTCAAAAGATACAACCCGCCGTTTTTTTCTCAAAAAGCTGTTACATTCGTTAACAGCTACGCGGATAAGCCACGCCTTGAGGTGATTTTCGTCGGTAAATTCGGGTGATTTGCTCAAAAGCTTCATAAAAACATTTTGGAAGCAGTCCTCGGAGTCGGCGTAGTTTTTCAGTCGCATAAGGCATACGCCGCCAACGGTACGGGCATACTTTCGCACAGTCTGCTCGTAAGTCAAACCTGCAAACAGTTTTTCAGACATCTCTTTATCACCCCTCAATAATAAAACGCTTAAATTTTCGATTCGGTTACTTTTTTTCGGAGAAAATCCCGAGGCAAGCTCGGTTGACATCGGTAATTGGTTCTAAAATTTATTAAAAAGAAAGCGGCGACCGCCGCGGTCGCCGCAAAAGATATTCGGTTTGGTAAAATTAGAAAGAATCAATCATTTCCGCCGCGTACATCTGAATCAGAGTAGCGTCGGCAACCGTGATTAATCCGTCCTTGTTGGTGTCCGCAGCGAGCGCAGGGTTGCCTGTAAGGGTAATTAACTCCGCAGCGTGCTGCTGAACAAGAGTAGCGTCGGCAACCGTGATATATCCGTCGCCGCTGACATCGCCGAGCAGTACGCCGGCAGAATTAATCTCGGTATTACTTGTAACGGTAACGCCCGAGATGGTCTGAGCTGTTCCGCCGTCAACGGGATATACGTTCGCGTTATTGTATCTTGCGCCGAGCACGGACAAATTCATATCAACATTCGCCGTTCCCTCGCCGATAACGCTGAAGGTAGCCTTTACAAAATCCTTTTCCGTTTTAAAGTTCGCGAAGCTGAGCGTGGTAAAGTTACCCTTAACGCGTCCGCCCGTGTTCTCCTTGTAGGCAAAGCCGTCTACGTTAGGCATATCCGCCGAAACCAGCTTTAGCTTTGAGGTGTCGTAATTAATCTCCCACTGAGCATTCAAAAGCAGAGCGCTTGATTTGAGCTTATATGTAACGGTAACGTATTTTTCTCCGTTTGAAGCCGTGTAGCTCTTTGCGGGGAAGTAGTTTGAGGTAGAGTTAACTGTGAGCTTGCTTGTCGCGGTGGTTGAGGCAGGCTCGGTTGCGCCCTGGGTTGTGGGAACAACGGGAGTTTCGCCGCTTCCGAGGTTACCGATGCGCGCGAACTCGGATGTAATAACGTCCTCGTCCTCCTTTTCCTTAGATGTGCTCGGGTCGTTTGAGTATGAGCCTGTCGCGTTGTCGAGCATTGTGTCATCATAAGGAATACAGTCAAGACCTGATTCGCCGCGGGTCGCAATCAGCATTGCGCCGATTCCGTTGGTCTGAAGATAGCTTGCGTCAATACCGAGGGTTGAAAGCGGAATCTTAATCTCATAGAAGGAATCGTATGAGGTATTGTGAGTGCCCGCCGAGCCCTTGAAGGTCTTATAGTCAACCCATTTGGCTGTGTCGCTGTAAATATCCGTTGTCTTTGTCGAGCCGTCAAGACCGTAGATGTGGCTGCAGATGTTGGTCTCTGCCATTTTGTAGGAAATTCCGTTGCTGCTGAAAATCTTGCAGCCCGAGTTGTAGTCGGTGTTGCCGTTTGAGTCAACCGCCGTGAACATAGCGGGAGTTCCCAAGCCGGGCTTGCCGCTCATATAGAGCAGGTGGTCAACGTGCTGTTCAAAGGTAACGCCCATTTTCTGTCCCCAGATTGGACCGCCGTTTGTATTTTTGTTAGACATCGAGGTGCTTGAGGGATCTACGCTGAGAGCGAGAATCAGGGGAACGTCAAGCACACGTCCGCCGTCGGAAAGAGGACCGTCGCCGGATCTTGCCCATGTGTCGGTGGTGTTAACCATCTGCCACGCGACATAGAGGTTGCTGTTGTCCCAAGCGCCGAAAAGAGCGTAGGTATCGAGTACGCAGTTCTCGTGTCCGCCCTTATAGTTGTTGGCAACATCCCAAGCCGTGCCCTGGGCAATGAGCATACTTTCGTCCCAGTCGGAAGCGTTGCCGTCGATTGTAATAGTCTTTTGTACGCCGACCTTGCCGCCGGGGTTGGTTGAGTAATACTTGCAGAGAGTGCCTGACGACGCGAAAGCCGTGAACGATACAGACACAACCGTAATCAGCATTACCGCGGCAAGCAGTGAGCTGATTATTTTTTTTGATAATTTCATTGTTAATCAATCCTCCAAAATAAAAAAAATACATCTTTGCCCATTATTAAAAACCATTATATATTGTTTTTACCGAAAACTCAACATAATTTTTCCAAACAAAATGTTTTTGTCACTTTGCACATCTTCTCAATAATTAATTTGTACATTATCACTATTGCCAAATCAAAACCAAAAGCCGGCAATCCCTGCTCGGAATGTCGGCTTTTTGCTTTAGCGGCAAAGTATTCTCTGCTATTTTTCCTTTTTGATTCCGTAGATTTTGCGGAGTATCGCGGATATGAACCTCGGGTTTTCTATAAGTACAACCTTCATAACTACCTCCTGATACAAGTTAAGCTTACGATTACCAGTGCGGCAGCCGCCACAACAAGCACCAATTTCGGCGGCAACAGCGACGCGACAAGCAATCCCGCGCCAAAGGACACGGCGGATTTTAACCTATGTTTGTAGCACTTCACTTTATCACCCTCTACCATTATATACCGAAAAAAATTTTGTGTGCTTGAATTTTTTTCCGATATGATATAAGATATAACCGGTGATAGTATGAGGACGCTTGAAATTAAAAAAAATGATGCCAATCAGCGGCTTGACAAGTTTTTGCAAAAGCATTTTAAAACCATGCCCAAATCGCTGATGTACAAATATATCAGGAAAAAATGTATTAAGCTCAACGGAAAAAAATGCGATATTGACGTTATCCTTAAAGAAGGCGACGTGCTGACGTTTTACATTAAGGACGAGTTTTTTGAGGACGCCGAGGAAAAGCACTATGAATTTTTGAAGGCTCCCGTTAAGCTTGACATTATCTACGAGGACGAAAATATCCTTTTGCTCGACAAAAAGCCAGGCGTGATTGTTCACCCTGACAAAAGCTACCACTTTGATTCGCTGATAGGCAGGGTTTTGCACTATCTTTATGACAAAGGAGAGTACAACCCCGAGCAGGAGCAGGCGTTTTGTCCCGCGCTTGTTAACAGAATCGACCGCAATACGGGCGGAATTGTTATCGCCGCGAAAAACGCCGACAGTCTGAGAATACTAAACCAAAAAATGAAGAGCCGCGAGCTTGAAAAATACTACCTCTGCCTTTTGCACGGAAAGCCCAAAAAAGAAAGCGACACGCTTGCCGGCTATATCACAAAAAACGAGAGCAAAAACAAGGTTACGGTTCACTCAAAGCCCGTTGAGGGCGGAAAAGAGATTAAGACAAGGTACAAAATCCTTGACTTTGACGGCAGGTTCAGCCTTGCGGAAATTGAACTGCTGACAGGCAGGACTCACCAAATCAGAGCGCACATGGCGTACATAGGTCATCCGCTCGTCGGCGATACAAAGTACGGCAAAAACAAAAAAGCGCCCGATAAATTCAAGTATCAGGCGCTGTACAGCTATAAGCTGAAATTCAATTTTGACGGTGACGCTGGAATTTTGGATTACCTTGACAATTCCGAGTTCACCGTGAAGGATGTATGGTTTGCTAAAAACGGTCATATTTCTTTTTAAGAATTATCTAATGACAAAAACGCGCACATCGTTCCTCTGCGCCCTTTTGTGGCGCGGTGGCTCCACAAAAGCTCGCTGTTGCAGTTTGTGCAAACATCGCTAACGGTGATGTTTTGGGGCAAAACCCCTGCCGCGACAAGAATCTGCCGGTTGGCTTCGGGCAAATCGACCATATATTTTTCATTTTCCTTAGGGAAAACAAATTGGCCCGAATCAAGCCCCTCAAGCGCGTAAAAGTTATCGGCGCACGGTTTGTCTACCTCGTAACAGCAGACTGAAATCGCGGGACCGATTGCCGCCTTGATGTCCGCGGGATTTGTTCCGTAAAGCCCGGTCATCTTTTCCACGGTTTTTTCGCCTATTCTGCCCACTGTTCCGCGCCAGCCCGCGTGAGCGAGCCCGATTGCCCTGTTTTTTGTATCGACAAAAAACAGCGGAGTGCAGTCGGCGTAGTAGGTTACAAGGGTTACTCCGCTTTCGTTGGTAATAATCGCGTCCACGCTTTCCATATCGCGCGGCTTGTATATTCCCACTCCCCTGTTCTCCCTTGTTACCGCGCGGACAAACGTGTGGTGATCCTGGGCGGACGCCGTCAGCGACTCAAAATCAAAACCCGCGCTTTGACAAAAACGCCTGTAATTTTCGGTTACCGCGTCGGGATTATCCCCGCGGTTAAACGCGAGGTTCATTGAGGTAAACTCTCCCCGCGACACTCCGCCGAGGCGGGTTGAAAACGCGTGATTGATAAATTTTATTTCTGATAAAGAATTATAAGTGAGATACGGAACGCTGTCCGCGTTATTCAGCTTCATTGTTTTTGATATAAAATTCAACTTAACCTCCTGTAACACTTGAAAGTATCAAAGAATCATGCTATAATATCAGCATAAAGTTTAAATAAGGTGATATTATGAAAAACAAGCTTTTCGGCAAGAATATTGTTCCCGACTGCTCATACTGCGATAACGCCGTGTTTGAATTAGGAATTTTTACCTGCAAAAAATCAAGACACATTGAAAACAATCAGTGCAGAGCCTTTAGCTATAACCCCCTGCTGAGAGTTCCGAGGAAGGTTTCGCTGTACGGAGAATACAACGCCGAAGATTTTAAGCTTGATGATTTTAAGCTTTAAGAAAATACATATAAACCAAACGCTATATCCTGAGATATAGCGTTTTTATTTTATTATATTTACGATTTACGCAAGCTGAAAATCCTTGATGTAGCTTTCAATACATTTTTGTATAACTTCCGTCGCCTTTTTAGAACCGTTGATTTCCGCGATTGAGGTTTCTTTTCCCTTTTCGAGCATTTTGTAAACCGCAAAGAAATGCTTGATTTCATCAAAACGGTGCTTGGGCAAATCCTTGATGTCGTTGTAGGTATTGTAGTTAGGGTCGTTGACGGGAACGGCGATGATTTTTTCGTCATTCTGATTATTGTCAATCATTTTGAGCACGCCGATTGGCTTGCACTCAACCAAAGTCATCGGCTGAATATGCTCGCTGCACAAAACCAAAACGTCAAGCGGATCGCCGTCCTTGGCGTATGTACGCGGGATAAAGCCGTAGTTTGCCGGATAGTGAGTTGAGGTAAACAAAACACGGTCAAGCTTGAGCATACCTGTTTCCTTATCAAGCTCATATTTATTTTTTCCGCCTTTGGAAATTTCGATTACCGCGTAAAAATCCTCGGCAGTAATTCTTTTTGGGTTAATGTCGTGCCATATATTCATATAAGCGCCTCCCTTAATTTTTACAGGCAGCCCGCGCGTATGAATCGCTCCGCGCTGCCTGTGTTATAATTATATACAATAGATACGTCAATGTCAATGCTTAACCTTTTCGACAATCAGCTTAATAATCTGAATAATAACCGTCGGCGCCAGCGCGAGCAGAACAACGAAGCCTGCGTTGGCATTGGTGATGTCGGCTACGGAAAACAGCGGATGGAGCGCGGGAACAAAGAGTACGAGCGACAAAAGCAGGGTTCCTATCATAAACGCGCATACGCTGTATATATTCGACAAAAAGCCGATGCTGAAAATCGAACGCGAGGAACGGCAGTTGAAGCCGTGGAAAAGCCTTGCGAGCGTGAGGGTTGCGAACGCCATTGTGCTCGCGACAGCGGCGCTTTCGGCAAGTCCGAGATAAAACGCCGTGATTACCGAAACAGAAATCAGCGCGCCCTGGGCGAACATCAGGAAAGTGAAATCCTTTGTGAGTATTCCCTTTTTGGGGTCGCGCGGCTTTTGGGACAGCAGGTTATCCTCGGGCGGTTCCATTCCGATCGCGATTGCGGGCAGCGAGTCGGTCAGCAGATTGATAAACAAAAGGTGAACAGGCTCAAACGGAACAGGCAGCGCAAGCAGCGAGGTAAACAGCACGGTGATGATTGCCGCCATATTTCCCGAAAGCAGGAAAAGAATAGCGTTGCAGATGTTGCGGTAAACGTTCCTGCCGTTCGCCACAGCCTTGATGATTGTGGCGAAGTTATCGTCGAGCAAAATCATAGAAGCGGCGTCCTTAGAAACCTCTGTGCCCGTGATTCCCATTGCGACGCCGATATCCGCCTTTTTGAGCGCGGGAGCGTCGTTAACGCCGTCGCCTGTCATGGAAACAATGTGGCCGTTCCTTTGCCATGCGTCAACAATTCTGATTTTATTTTCCGGAGATACCCTTGCGTACACCGAGATATTTCCGATGTTTTCATCGAGCTCCTCCTCGGTCATAGCATCAAGCTCCATACCCGTAACGGCAAGGTCGCCCTCCTTCATAATTCCGATTTGCCTTGCTATTGCGGACGCGGTAATCTTGTGGTCGCCTGTTATCATAACCGGCTTGATTCCCGCGCGGATTGCGTCGGCAACCGCCTTTTTGCTCTCGGGTCTGGGAGGATCAATCATAGACACAAGTCCCAGGAAGGTGTAGCCGTATTCGGTTTCCTCGGTGAGCTTCTCGTTGGATTCTTTATAAGCGAAGGTGAGCACGCGCAAGCCCTGATTTGAATACTCATTATTCTTTTCAAGAATTATACGCTTATCCTCATCGGTAATCGGACGAACGCTGTCTTTGTCAGCTATGCTTACGCAGCGGTCAAGGATAGAGTCAAGCGCACCCTTTGTCAGCACGTGAGGAACGCCGTGGAGCCTGTACTTTGTGCTCATCATCTTTCGTTCAGAGTCAAAAGGAACCTCCTCCTCGCGGGTGAGCGAATCGCGGATAAGCTCGTCGTCAATTCCGATGTGGCGCGAGCTTTCCAGCAGCGCGTACTCGGTAGGATCGCCGATTCCCTTTCCCTCAACAATGCTTGAATCGTTGTTGAGCACCATATCGTAAATCAGTTTTCGGTGGCTTGGATATTCGATATTCAGTTCATCCTCGCGCAGGCTTTCTCCCGCGATGAAGATTTTTTGTACTGTCATTTTGTTCTGGGTAAGCGTGCCCGTTTTGTCGGAGCAGATTACTGAAACACAGCCGAGGCTTTCTACCGCCTTCAAGTCCTTTACAACGGCGTTTTCCTTCGCCATTTTCTGAGTTCCCATCGCCTGAACAATGGTTACGATTGAGCCGAGCGCCTCGGGAATTGCGGCAACGGCGAGCGCGACGGAATACATCAGCGAATTAATGATATTGTCAAATGTCCACTGCCAGCCGTTCTGCACCATTGACAGCACAAAAACAAGCGCGCTGATTATCATAATGATAATCGCGAGACGGCTTGAAAATTTATCGAGGCTCTGCTGCAGCGGAGTTTTCTTTTCCTTTGCGGAGTTCATCAGTCCCGCGATTTTGCCGATTTCGGTATTCATACCCGTGGCGGTTACAACCACCAGCGCTCTGCCGTAGGTAACCAGGCTTCCCGAATGAACCATATTTTCGCGCTCGGCAAGCGGTACCTCTCCGCTGATTACCTTGTCGGTTTTGTCAACGTTTTCGGATTCGCCTGTGAGCGAGCTTTCGTTGACCTGCAGGGAATAATTGTTGATGATTCGTCCGTCGGCAACCACAAGGTCGCCTGCCTCAAGCACAATGACGTCGCCCTCGACAACATCCTTGGAGTCAATCTCTATCTTTTGTCCGTCGCGGATAACCTTCGCACTCGGTGACGACAGGGTTTTGAGGCTCTCGAGCGATTTTTCCGCCTTGACGTGCTGAACCGTTCCCAAAATCGCGTTAAGCGTGATAACGGCGAAAATTACGATTGTGCTTTCGATGTTGCCCGAAAACATTGAGATTATCGCAGCTATAATGAGAATGATTACAAGCATATCCGCGAACTGACCGAGGAAAACCCGAAGCACGGACTTCTTTTTGCCCTCGACAAGCTTATTTTCTCCGTTCTTTTTGAGAAGCTCCTCGGCTCTTTCCGAGCTTAAACCGTCGGTTGTCACTTTAAAATCATCAAGAACCTCAGACCTTGATTTTTGATACCAGGTTGCCATAATTCCCTCCGATAATATGATAAAAATAAAAGACCTTTATTGCTCGCGGATAACCGAATTGCAATAAAAGTCTCGTTCTTTAAGATATATCCGATACCCGTCAGGCGGGTATGAGATTGACGAAATATACCACGGCTGACGCCGCGAACTACTCCCCTTTAGCATTTTGATTATATCATAATCAAAAATCAGTGTCAACATCTTTGGGCAATTTTGTCTTTGGCGGTTTCGGCTTTTTGGGCTTGCTGCAAAGCACAAGAATAATGCCCGCGAACGCAAGGAGCACCCCTCCCGCCGAAAACAGTATGCAGACGAGCTCGTTTTTTACAAGGTAGCCGAAAATCAGCGCGGCAGCGAGCAGCCCGATACATACCATCAAAAATATAAAACCGATTTTGAAGCAGGCGTTCATTTTATTATTATTCATATTACAACCTCATATTATCTGCTATATTCGCGAAGTCCTCAAGGCTAAGGTTCTCCGCTCTCGCGCTTGCGGGAACGCCCGCCGCGCTCAGCGCGCGGGCGACCTCATCCTTGCTCTTTGAAAGCCCCGAGCTAAGTGAATTTGAAATCACCTTTCTCCGCTGGGAGAAAGCCGCCCTTACAACGGTGAAAAAGGCTTTTTCATTGATAACTACGGGCGGAGTTCTGCGGATATTAAGCCTGATTACAGCGGAATCTACCTTTGGAGCGGGCAAAAAGCTGCCCGCGCTGACGTGGAACAAAAGCTCGGGCTCGGCGTAATAAT
>CAJOLF010000036.1 GCA_905235295.1 uncultured Ruminococcus sp.
CTGGGCGCTCGGGGAAATCAGCGCAAAATACAACGTTTCCAAAACCACTGTCGCGGCGGCATGGATTTTGAAGCACCCCGCAAAAATGCAGATGATTGCTGGAACAATGAATTACGGCAGAATTAAGGAAATCGCAAAAGCGGCGGACATCAGCCTTACCCGCGAGGAATGGTACAGACTTTATCTCTCCGCGGGACATATTCTTCCGTAAATTATTACAAACGCAAATTGCCAACCAAGTGACTCGCTTGATTGGCAATTTTTCTTTATTTACCGACGCAATCTCACTTGACATCGGTGATTGGTTATAGTGATTTAAATTTACTTCAATAAAATGTGTGTGCTGATCATAGCGACAACGCCTACGGCGAGAATAACGTAGCAAGCGTAAACGCTGAACATCAGAGCGACTACCGCGCCGCTGATAAACAGTATGGACTCAATGGTTATTATCAGCGCAATGCGAAAGCTCTGCTTACGCGCGGCTTCGTGCTCCTTGATTATCTCTGTGTATTCATCGGGGATATTCTCCTTTACGTATTCGAGCGCCTCTTCCCTGTTTGCGGTAGCGTAAAGCAACAACAGAGCGTTGCGCCGTTCATCGGTCAGCTTTTCATTTTCCTTAATAAACTTCAAAAACATATCGGAGTGTTTTGCTTTTTTATCATCTGCCTTTTTGTTGTTGTGCTTAACAAGCATAAAAATGGCGATGTTCAAAAGATTCATAGCCACAAAGGTCAGCAGGTAAAACATCTGCACAACGCCGTCGTTTCTATACTCGCCGATTGCCCTTGCCATAGGCTGAAACAGAGTTATCACGAACAAAAGCACAAGGTGCAGAATAATCTCGCTGTAACTTCCCGTCAGCGAATAGGTTGAGAAAAAGTTGCAGTGCATAAACCACACCACTCCCATAGCCAAAAAGCTGATGAGGTAGCAGGTAAAAGAAACCAAAAATTCTTCGCGCGCAAAGTTGTCGATATTCCCGAGCGACGGTACGGCGATTTCAAGCGCGAGTACCGTAATCGCGATGGCGAGTACCGCGTCGAAAAAGGCGACTAATCTGTCCTGCTTATTTTTTATTATTTCCTTGAAATTCATAAGATCACCCTGCTTATTTGATCTGCGTCCATTCGGCGCTTTTCTCCCAAAGCTCAGCCGCGTTTTCTCTGTTGTAGGAAAGCTCTGAGGATTTGATGTATTTTGTACTGCGGTCAAAGTATTTGCCCGAAACGTTTTCAAATTCTCCGCTGACAGCAAGCTCAGCCAGAGCGTCCGAGGAAGCCTCAAGCGTTCCGTATCGCTCGGGCATTGTCGTTTTTACCGCCACGGAGCGAAGCTTGCCCTTGCCCTTTGAAAAATTAGTATCTGCCATAAAGCCGGGGTTAAACGCGTTAACCGTAATGCCGCGTCCGCTTTCGCGCAGTCTGCGGTCAAGCTCGTAGGTAAAGTAGATGTTGCAGAGCTTGGAGTACGAATACTTCCTGCGGTCATCCTGACTTGGATGCGCCAAAATCTCCGCTCCGTGCCACTCAATTCCTCCGGGCGGATTATGCATATCGGAAGCCACATTGAAAATCCGCGCGTTGTCCGCCATTTTCGGCAAAAGCAGATTTGTCAGCAGAAAATGCCCCAAATAATTCGTGGCAAAAACAAGCTCAAAGCCGTCCTCGGTTACGCCCGAGACCGCGGGAGAAACCCCGGCGTTATTGATAAGTACGTCAATGTTTTCGGGAATTTCAGCTACACATTGAGCAAAAGCCCGTACAGATTTTAGCGACGAGGTGTCAAGCTTCATCGTCACAATATTCCGATTGCCTGTTTCGTTTACAATAGTATTCTTCGCGGCTTCTGCCTTTTCCGAATTTCTGCAGGCAAGTATAACCCTGTAATCGGAATTTTCGGCGATTTTCCTCGCCGTTTCAAATCCGAGCCCCGAATTTGCTCCTGTAATAATAACCGTTTTCATCACATCACCTGTTTGCGCAATATTTATATTAATATTATAAAATATTTATTACTAATTTTCAATCGTTAATTGAAAAAATCGGGAAATAATCATTTAATAAATAATGCGGGTCTGAAGGCGACGTTTGGATGGTGGTCGTTTCCCGGCAGGGGATCGCGAACCGCCGCAGGATATCTGCTTCCGAGGCAGGAGCCTCCCATCAGATTGTATCCGCCTCCGCGCATAACATAATTGTCCGTACTTTGGCGTTCCTGGGTCCATTCCCAGTTGTTGCCCGCGAGGTCGTAGATATTATTCGCCTTTGCTTCCTCCCACACGCCGGTAGTGTTTCCGTAAGCGTTTGGCGAGAAGGTATCGTTAGAGTAATTGCCCCAGGAGGTGCTGTCCGAGACTACCTCGGTCTGAGTTTTGTTGCCCGAATCAACCAGCCACTGCAGGGTGGTATCCCAGTTTACTCCCCACGGGAAGAAGCCCTGCACCGCGTCGTTGTCCGCGTACATATTCTGACAGGCAATTGTGGTATCCTGAGGAGAAAATCTTACCCAAATACTTCCCTGGGAACTGTCGGTTATTTTTTTGCTGACAGGCAGATTATTTTCACCCTTGCTCGCCTCATACCTGCCCATATAAAATCCGCCGTACTTCTTAACGCTCGCCTCCATATCCCGGTAGGATTCCAGGTAAGTTTGGTCATAGTAGCCTGAAAAAGAACCGTTCGAATAAAAGTAGCTTCCGAAGTCACGCCGTTCAAAAGCGGTCTCGGCGGTAGGTACCCAGACAAACTCACTTTCGTCGGGACCGATTAGCACCATACCCTCGGCAACCGTCTGCTCGTCCTCTTTTGCGGACACCTTAAACTGCGCGGGAATAACAACGGATCCTCCGTTTTTATCGACGTACAGGCTGTTGGTCTTTGCCGTTTCTCCCGGATAAATTCCGGGCAGCGCACTTTCAATCGGCATACCTATCGCGTAATCAACAGATATTTCGGCAACATACCTCTGAATTTCGGTTGCGTCGGAAACGCTGATTATGCTGTCTCCGTTAACATCGGCGGCAGCGAAGGCGTCTCCCGTAAGAGCAATCAAATCAGCCGCGTGCTGTTGAACCGCAGTCGCGTCCGATACGGTAATGCTGCCGTTTCCGTCGGCGTCACCCAATAAATTCTGCGTCTCGGCAGTTGACCCGGCAACTGCCGAAGCAGAAATCAAAACTGCCGCTGCCGACACGCACGCAATAACCGATAAAATTTTGTTTTTCATTTTCACCGCTCCTTTGTAAGATTATTTTTTAAATCGGAGCAAAGCCCGGTGCAAGCTCGCTTGACATCTGCTGCGACGAGGCAAACTCACCGCAGTAGCTTTACTCCTCAGTGATTGATTACAAATGTTTCAGCTGATTCCGAAGCATCGGTTTTCGGCATTTTTCTCATTTCGTCAATCAGAAAAACAACCGCCATTGTAAACGAAAGAAAATCGGTAATCGGCTGGGCGTACATTACTCCGTCAATTCCCATGAACACAGGAAGAATCAGCATAAGCGGAACAAGAAATACAATTTGCTTTGAAAACGAAAGAATCGCTCCCTTTGCCGCTTTTCCGATTGACGGGAAAAAGGTCGCGCAGCAGATTTGCACGCCGTTCAAAAATACGAAGAACAGATATACGCGCATATATTTTACCGCATAGTCAAAGTACAGGTCGCTTCCGTCGCCGAACAGCGAAATAATTTGCCTTGGGAAAAGCTCAAACGCGAGCCAAAAAATCACGGAAATTACCACAGCGGCGGTTAGAAACAGCTTGACTGTTCTTCTGACTCTCGAATACTTCCTCGCTCCGTAATTATAACTGCAAATCGGCTGAGCGCCGGAAATCAGCCCGAGGATTATCGACGTGAAGATAACGTTAATTTTCATCACTATTCCCGCGACGGCTATAGGAATATCGCTTCCGTAAACGCTCTGTTCGCCGTAAACGCGGAGGGTATTGTTCAGTGTTATCTGAACAATCAAATTTGAAAACTGGAAAACAAATGAATTAAAACCGAGCTTGCATATTATCCACAGTTCCCTGCCTCTCGGAATAAAATCGGACATTTTGAACTTGACCGACTTAAACCTCGGGAAATACAGCATAAGCAAAACAGCCGACAGTATTTGGCTTATGACCGTCGCCCAAGCCGCTCCCGCGATTCCCCAGCCGAATACAAAAATAAATATCGGGTCAAGGATTGTGTTAAGAACAGCGCCCGATACAACGGCAAACATTGAATAGCTCGCGCTGCGGTCGGCTCTTACCAGGTGATTTGTGCCTGTTGAGAACAGAAGGAACGGAATACCGAAGCTCACGATTCCCGCGTAGGTTTCGGCATAAGGCAAAACCTGATCCGTCGCGCCGAATGCGACCAGCATCGGACCTAAAAATATCCGCACAAGAATACAGATAACCACGCCGCTGATGATAAGCGTGCCCGCGGCTGTTCCCGCGATTCTCTTTGCCTTTTCATCGTCCTGCGCGCCGAGCTCAAGGTTAAATCCCGAGGAAGCGCCCAAGCCGAACATCAAACCTATCGCAAGGCAAATCGTTGTCAGCGGAAACGCGACGGAGGTCGCGGCGTTGCCGAGGTACCCGACTCCCTGCCCGATAAAAATTTGGTCTACAATGTTATATACCGCGTTAACAACATTCGCGATTATCGCAGGCATCGCAAGCGAAAAGAGCAGTCCGCCGAGCGGTTTTGTGCCCAACGGATTTTCAGCTTTTTTAACTGCTTCACTCATACTTTATCTTCCTTTATTCATAGCTAACTATGTGCTTTTGTAAATATATCGCCGACTCTCAGCCGGCTGCCATTTTTTTGAGTATTGTTTTTAAGATGTATTTTTCCTCCGCCGTCAGCTTTTGGGTGAACATATCCTCCAGCTCGCTGCCGATTTGCAGGAGTTCTTCCTCCATATCGCGCGTTTTGTCGGTCACCCGCATCACCTTGCTGCGCTTATCCTCGGGGTTTTCGACTCGCTCAATAAGCCCCTTTTTCTCAAGATTTTGAATGATTCCCGTAACGGTTGGGTTGGACATAGAAAAGTAATTTTCAATATCAATCTGCCTTACCGAAAACTCGGGCTTGAGCATAATGAACTTTAGCACCTTAAACTGGCTTGCCGTCAGGTCGTACTGATTCAGCACCCTGTTTGAGAGCTTGTCAAACTCCTCGCCAAGCACCTTAATCATTACCGCGATACTGTCTTTCATACTATCACCGCATTAATAATAACATAGCTGGCTATGTATTGTCAATACTAAATCAATAGTAATTCATATTTTATCTTTATTATCCGCGCTGTCGATAAGCTCCTGCTTTTCCCTGCGCGAAAGCTGCTTTATGCGGTATTCCCTGCTCATCGCCTCCTGCTTTGTTTCAAATTCTTCAAAGTATATCAGCTTCACAGGGCGGCGTGTCCGGGTATATTTTGACGCGGTTCCCGCGTTGTGGGCGGCAATTCGTTTTTTAAGGTTATTTGTCCAGCCGCAGTAGAAAGAACCGTCGGCGCATTTCAGAATATAAGTGTAGTTTTTGTTTTCGCTGTCCATTTTTCCTCACAGGTTTAACTCATACAGGTCAAAGGTGGGAACCCCCTCAACGCCCCTGAGCCGCAGGTTATATCGCGTTTTAAGACAAAATTAAGGACAGGCTCAAACACGCTGAGCCTGCCCTGAAAATACATTAAGGAAATCTCTAAAAATTAAATGTCGTGCAGAAGTGCGGAATTATGCCGTGAATATTTCGTGCTTATGCGCGGCCGGGAATTATTAGAGGTTCCATTAAAGCACCTTATGCTCGGTTCTGGCAATAACGTCAAGCTGCTGCTCGCGCGTAAGGTCGATAAACTTTACCGCGTAGCCCGACACTCTGATTGTAAAGTTAGCGTACTCGGGCTTTTCGGGATGCTCCATACAATCCTTTAGCTTTTCAACGCCGAACACATTGACGTTGAGGTGGTGAGCGCCCTTGCCGAAGTAGCCATCAAGAATATCACAAAGGTTGTCGATTCTCTCGGCGTCGTTGTGACCGAGCGCATCGGGACTGATTGTCTGGGTATTGGAGATTCCGTCGAGCGCGAACTCATACGGCAGCTTAGCGACAGAATTAAGCGAGGCGAGCAAGCCGTTTTTCTCGGCTCCGTAGGACGGGTTAGCGCCCGGAGCGAACGGAGTAAACGCCTTTCTGCCGTCGGGAGTCGCGGCGGTAGCCTTGCCGTAGACAACATTCGAGGTGATTGTGAGCACCGAGGTCGTCGGCTCGGAATTGCGGTAGGTGTGGTGCTCTCTGACCTTTTTCATAAATGCCTTTAGCAGCCAAATCGCGATTTCATCGGCGCGTTCGTCATCGTTGCCGTAGCGCGGGAAGTCGCCCTCTACCTCATAATCCACAACATAGCCGTCGTCGTCGCGAATGGTTTTGACCTTTGCGTACTTAATGGCGGAAATCGAATCTACAACGTGCGAAAAGCCCGCGATACCGGTCGCGAAGGTTCGCCTTGTGTAGGTATCAATCAGCGCCATCTCGGCGGCCTCGTAGTAGTATTTATCGTGCATATAGTGAATCAGGTTGAGCGTGTTGACATACAGTTCAACAAGCCAGCTCATCATATCGTTGAACTTGTGCATAACCTCGTCGTAGTCAAGGTATTCCGAGGTTATCGGGCGGATTTCGGGACCGACCTGCTCCCTGGTGTTCAGGTCAACGCCGCCGTTAATCGCGTAGTTAAGGCACTTGGCAAGGTTTGCCCTCGCGCCGAAGAACTGGATTTCCTTGCCCGTCTGCGTTGCGGAAACACAGCAGCAAATGCTGTAATCGTCGCCCCAGACAGGACGCATTACGCCGTCGTTTTCGTACTGAATTGACGAGGTATTAACAGAGATTTTCGCCGCGTATTTTTTGAAGCTTTTGGGCAGCCGCGACGACCAGAGCACCGTGAGGTTCGGCTCGGGCGCGGGTCCCATATTTTCAAGGGTGTGCAAAAATCTGTAGTCGTTTTTGGTGACCATGTGTCTGCCGTCAACGCCGACTCCCGCCATCTCAAGCGTTACCCAAACAGGATCGCCCGAGAACAGCTCGTTGTATGACGGAATACGCGCGAATTTTACAAGGCGGAATTTGAGCACAAGGTGGTCAATCAGCTCCTGAGCCTCTTTCTCGGTCAGTGTGCCCTCTTCCAAATCACGCTTGATATAGATGTCGAGGAAGGTAGAAATTCTGCCGACGCTCATTGCCGCGCCGTTTTGGGTTTTGATTGCGGCAAGGTAGCCGAAGTACAGCCACTGAACCGCCTCGCGGGCGTTCTTTGCGGGCTCGGAAATATCATAACCGTAAATCTCAGCCATCTTCTTCATATTGCGGAGAGCGCGGATTTGCTCTGCGATTTCTTCCCTGAGCCTGATGTGCTCCTCGCTCATATTCCTGCCGCCGCAGAAGAACAAATCCTTCTCCTTCATCTTGATAAGGTAATCGAGGCCGTAAAGCGCGACGCGCCTGTAATCGCCGACGATTCTTCCTCTGCCGTAGGTATCGGGCAAGCCGGTGATGATGTGGCTGTGGCGAGCCTTTTTCATCTCGGGAGTATAGGTGTCAAAAACCGCCTGATTGTGGGTTTTGTGGTAGTCGGTGAATATTTTTACAAGGTCGTCGTTAACCTTGTAGCCGTAGGTGGAAGCCGCCTCAGCCGCCATCTTGATGCCGCCGTAGGGCATAAACGCGCGCTTTAGGGGCTTGTCGGTCTGCAAACCTACGACCTTTTCAAGTTCCTTGTTATCCTCGTCAATATATCCGGGACCGTAGGCGGTCAGCGAGGAAACAATCTCGGTTTCACATTCAAGCACGCCGCCGTTCTCCCTCTCTGCCTTTTGCAGAGCCTGAACCTTTTCCCAAAGCTTATTTGTCGCTTCTGTCGGAGGCTCAAGGAAGCTTTCGTCGCCGTCATAGGGCGTATAGTTGTTCTGAATAAAATCGCGGACGTTAACGTCCTCTTTCCATCTTCTGCCTGTAAAACCTCTCCAAGCGTCCATAATTTTTCTCCTTCCGCGGTGCCTTGACGTCAGCAAGGCTTTTGTTAACCTTCCAAAATTTTCTTTGCGTTCTTAATTCTTTCTTCCGTCGGCGGCTGTACACCCTCAAGCGGATAGTGCATTTTCAGCTCCTTCCACTTGTATTCGCCCAGCGTGTGGTAGGGCAAAACCTCGGTTTTCTCCACATTATTAAGAGTTTTGATAAACTCCGCCGTGCGCCTTAGGTACTCGTCGTTGTCGGTGATTCCCGGCACAAGCACCTGCCTTATCCACACGGGCTTGTTTATCTCGGACAAAAAGCGGAGCATATCAAGAATGTTGTCGTTTTTTACTCCCGTAAGCTTTTTGTGTTCTTCGGGGTCGATATGCTTGATGTCAGCCAAAAATAAATCCGTAAGCGAACAAAGCTCCTTAAATTTTGAAAAAAACGGCTCTTTTCTGACGAACGGCTGACCCGCTGTGTCGACGCAGGTGTTGATATTTTCCTGTTTAGCCCTTTTGAACAGCTCAATGATAAAGTCGATTTGGAGCAGCGGCTCGCCGCCGCTGACAGTGATTCCGCCCTTATCGCCCCAGTAGTCTTTGTATTTGAGCGCCTTTTCAATCAGCTCGTCGGCGCTCATAAGTGTTCCGCCGTTTTTGTCCCAAGTGTCGGCGTTGTGGCAGTATTTGCATCTCATATTGCAGCCCTGGGTAAAAATTAAAAACCTTACTCCGGGACCGTCAACCGAGCCGAAGCTTTCGGTGGAGTGGATTCTGCCGTACAACATAAAAGACCTCAAATCTAAAGCAAAAATCGCGGTTCTCTCAAACCGTTCCACAAAACTATAACACACAAGTTATGGTTATGTCAATACTTTATGACACAATATATTGTGTGTTATCAAAATTGTAATCTTATAATTAGTTATTAGAAATAACGGTAAAATATATTTAACTCAAAGCAAAACCCGACGCAAGCCCGCTTGACAGCGGCTGCGGCGAGGCAGCCTCGCCGAAGGGGCTTTAGCTCAATGGGCATTGGTTATAAAAAGCAGCGCTCCGGTGCTTGAAAACTGTTAGATTTTATTATATAATAAAATTAGTAATAAACATCATTTTATTCTGTAAAGGAAATATGTATGAGATACAACCTTCACACCCATACAAAGCGCTGCAACCACGCCGACGGCGAGGACAGAGAATATGTTGAAGCGGCGATAAAGGCGGGAATCAAAACCCTGGGCTTTTCCGACCATTGTCCGCAGTTTTTCCCCGGCACCGACTATTACAGCAATTTCAGAATGCGCCCCGAGCAGCTTGATGATTACGTAAACAGCATTAACGACCTAAAGCGCGAATACGCAAACGACATCAACATCCTGCTTGGACTTGAAGCGGAGTATTACCCCAAAACCTACGACGAATTCATCAAATTTGTAAGGCAGTACAAGCTCGACTTTCTGATTTTGGCTCAGCACTTTGTCGGCAACGAGTTCGACAGGGATTCCTTTTACGCTCCCGTAAAGAATTTTGACGAAGCGCTTTTGGAGCGGTACGTCGAGCAGGTATGCGACGGAATGAGAAGGAGAGTTTTCACCTATTTTGCCCACCCCGACATTCCCTATTACAACGGCGATCCGCTCTATTACCGCCAAAAAATGAGCGAGCTGTGCACGGTCGCGAAGGATTTAAGGATTCCGCTGGAGTACAATCTGCTCGGTCTGGTCAACAAAAAATGCTACCCAAAGCCCGAATTTTGGAAGGTTGCGGCGGAGGTCAGCAACGACGTTGTAATCGGCTACGACGCTCATTCTCCCGAAGCCCTGCTGCAGGACGAAGCGTTTTTCCGCTGCGTATTAAACCTCAACGCCCTCGGGCTTTCGCCGATGGAGTTTTCAAAAATCAAGCTGAGGAAAATATAATCGAAAAACAATTCAATACAAACAAACGGCGACCGCTTCGGCCGCCGTTATTATTTTTGGAAGATGACAGCCGCTATGCGAGGCAGCCGTCAACTGAATTTTAAATCGTACCAGATTAAGAACGCGTAAATCGCGTAAACCCTGCTCCACAAAACCGTATCGCCGTTAAGGTAGCTTGTCCACAGCTTTTTAATCTCGTCCTGATTAAAGAACTTCCGCGAAGTCTCGCCGAACAGCTTGTCGGCAATCGGCTTGTTGAACTTCTCGTCCGACAGCCACTTCCTTACCGGAACGGGAAAGCCCACCTTTTTGCGGAAGGCAATCTCGTCGGGCAGCTTGCTTGCCGCCGCCTTGCGGAAAACATATTTGTTCTGCTCCTCGCGGAACTTGTACTCCGCCGGGATTCTCCTTGCGACGTCAAATAGCCTGAGGTCGCTGAACGGTGTGTGAAGCTCAATTCCGCAGGCTGTGCTGGTGCGGTCGGTGTTGAGGTAAATATCGCCCTCAAGCCAAAGAGAAATATCAATAACCAGCTTTCGGTTCAGGTCGTCAAGCGGCTGAACCTCGCTCCAAAGCCGCTCCACAGGCTGTACCGCCTTTACGTTTTCATCAAAGCCGAGCATTATCGACCTAACATAATCCTCGGACATAATGTGCGAACAGGTAAGATACGTCCAGTCCTCGGGCAAAACACGCTTGTGCGCGTTATATCCGCCGAAAAATTCGTCGATTCCCTCGCCCGAATACACAACGTCGGCGTGTTCCTTTACCGCCTTGCATCCGATTGAGAACGCGACCGCCGAAGCGTCGCCGAGCGGCTGACCGATTTTGTCGATAACGACAGGGATTCGCTCAAAATATTCCTCGGGAGTAATCATCTTTACCCCGAATTTTTTGCCGAGGATTTCCGCGGTCTGCCTTGCCAGCGCGGATTCGTCAAAGCCCTCGTCACTGTAGCCGACGGTGTTCGCCTGAACCGCGTCGCTCGCGGCAAAAAGGTATGAGGAATCCACTCCGCCCGAAAGGAACGACTCCTTGTAAGGCAGCTCGGCGTCGCCGCGCTCCTCTCCGAGAATTTCCTCAACAACATCCTCTATTTCCTTTGCCCAGTCGTCGGCGTTCTTTGAATAATCAGGCTCGAATTCGGGCTTGAAGTAACGGTAAACCTCGGCGGTCTTGCCGTCCCACACAACATAGTGACCGGGCATAAGCTTTTTTATGCCCTCATAAAAGGTTTCGTCGCCGATGGGAAAACCGTAAAACAAATACTGCTGCAGCATACGCATATTAAGGTGCTTTTCATAGCGCGAATCCGACGCAAGCTCGTCAATATCGCCCGAGCAGAGGAATTTACCGCCGCAAACGGAATAAAACATCTGCTTTTGACCGACCTGATCCCTTACGCAATACAGCTTTTCGGTGTCCCCGTCAAAAATAGCGAACGCGAACATTCCGTACATGCGGCTCATCATATCCATACCCCAACGGACAAAGGCAGCTTTTAAAATCTCCTCCTCGCGCTTTTCGCGGCTCAGTCCCGCGTCAATTCCAAGCTCGGCGCAAAGGCTCTTATAATTGCGGATATATCCGCTGAAATATTTAATACTTACCGTATTCGACATCTTGCTTCCCCCTGAATTTAATATGTGAAAATTATAACATCTTAATCAAACCCAGTCAACAAAAAAGTGACTTCGGAAGTTTTTAAATGGAAATTGAAGATTAACGGTTGCTCCGAATAAAGAAAAAGCGCCTTTGAAAACTCAAAAGCGCTTTTGATTATTCTTTAATAGAATTATTCCTGACCGAGAACCTTAGGAAGAGCGTTAATGCTAACGGCAAGATCCTCGTCGGTGGGGATATAGTCTGTCATTACGCCGTCGTTATACTGCTCGTAAGCGACCATATCAAAGTAACCTGTGCCGGTAAGTCCGAAGAGGATTGTCTTTTCCTCGCCGGTTTCCTTGCACTTGAGAGCCTCGTCAATAGCGACGCGGATTGCGTGCGAGCTTTCGGGAGCGGGAAGAATACCCTCTGCGCGCGCGAACTTCTCCGCTGCCTCGAATACGGCGGTCTGCTCAACCGAAACAGCCTCCATATATCCGTCATGATAAAGCTGGCTGAGCGTTGAGGACATTCCGTGGAATCTGAGTCCTCCCGCGTGGTTTGCGGAGGGAATGAAGCTTGAACCGAGTGTGTACATCTTCGCGAGCGGGCAAATCATACCTGTATCGCAGAAGTCATAGGCAAACTTGCCGCGTGTAAAGCTCGGGCAGGACGCCGGCTCAACGGCAACAATGCGGTAGTCGGCTTCTCCTCTGAGCTTTTCGCCCATAAACGGAGCAATAAGTCCGCCGAGGTTTGAACCGCCGCCGGCGCAGCCGATGATTACGTCGGGCTTTACGCCGTATTTGTCAAGAGCCGACTTTGTTTCAAGACCGATTACGCTCTGGTGCAGAAGAACCTGATTGAGAACGGAACCGAGAACATAGCGGTAACCGGGGTTGGATGTGGCAACCTCAACCGCCTCGGAGATTGCACAGCCGAGGCTTCCCGTTGTGTCGGGATGCTCAGAGAGGATTTTTCTGCCTATATTTGTGGTGTTTGACGGAGAAGGCGTAACCTCAGCGCCGTAGGTTCGCATAACCTCGCGCCTAAAGGGCTTTTGCTCGTAGCTGACCTTAACCATATAAACCTTGCAGTCAAGTCCCAGATAAGCGCACGCCATCGAGAGCGCCGTGCCCCACTGACCCGCGCCTGTCTCGGTGGTAACGCCCTTTAAGCCCTGCTTTTTGGCGTAATAAGCCTGGGCAATCGCGGAATTAAGCTTGTGGCTGCCGCTGGTGTTGTTGCCCTCAAACTTGTAGTAAATCTTCGCCGGAGTATCCAGAGCCTTTTCAAGACAATACGCGCGGATTACCGGAGAGGGACGGTACATCTTATAAAATTCCTTGATTTCCTGCGGAATGTCAACATACGCTGTGTCGTTATCAAGCTCCTGCTCAACAAGCTCACGGCAGAATACCGCCGAAAGCTCATCGGCTGTCATAGGCTTGCCTGTGCCCGGGTTGAGCAGCGGAGCGGGCTTGTTTTTCATATCGGCTCTGAGGTTGTACCATTGTGCGGGAATCTCGTTTTCCGAGAGATAGATTTTATACGGGATTTTTTCTGACATTTTAATTTCTCCTTTGTTAAATATAATTTTTATTTATGATTCAGGCTGAGTATTCAGCATCGCCATCGTTTTGTTAATAGCTCCATAATAATTATTCCCCTTATATTTTTTGATTACTGCCGCTGAACGGTTAAATAAAAAAGTACCGGTGGGCGCTCTCGCCCGACTTTGGAAAGCATGAAAGCTCGTCAACGTTTCTGTAAATGCAGGAGTTTCTATAAAGTAAAAAACCTGTCCCGACAAAATGCCGGGACAGGATAAATCCTGCGGTGCCACCCTGCTTGACGTAAGCTTACGTCCTCTTAGCGCGTACCGAATCATACGCTGACCTTTGGTTACGGAAAGTCAGGTTCCGTCTCACATACTCCGCACGGAAAACCCGCGCGTTTCAGCTCGCCCTCAGAAGTCCATTCAGCCAAACATTCTCTGCCGCGATTTCACCGTCCGCGGCTCTCTGTAAGAAAAGAGGCAAAGCCTACTCACTCTTCATCATCGGTTTAATGCTATATTATACTAATTTAAGCAAAAAGTCAATAGTTTTTGAGTATTTTAACATAAAGTCAATACATTAGTACTTTGTATTGCTTTAATTCAACTTCTGATAATCGTCAAGATTAAGCTCTTTCTTGAACTCTTCCTCCGTAGGAAGATAGAGCTTATATTTTGAAGCAAAGATTTGTGTGTTCTCTTCGGATAATGTGTATTTTACTACCGAATCGCTCTTATCGGCGCAAAGAACAATACCAATTGGCGGATTGTCGCCCTCATTCATCAGCTCTCGCGTGTAGTAGTTGACGTACATCTGCATTTGTCCCAAATCCTGATGCGTCAGCTTTCCGACCTTCAAATCAATCAGAACAAAGCATTTCAGAATGTAATTGTAAAACACAAGGTCAATATAAAAATGCTCACCGTCAAAGGTAATATGCTTTTGCCTTGCCACAAACGAAAAACCTCTGCCGAGTTCTAACAAGAATTTTTGTAAATGATCGATCAGCGCCTGCTCCAAATCCTTTTCATAAAAATTCGGATTGGGATTCAGATCGAGAAATTCAAGCACGTACGGATCACGGATAATTTTCTCGTACTCCGGCTTCGGTTCCAACTGCTCAATCTCAGATGATACCGATTCTTTGTTTTGGCTCGATAACAGTCTTTCATAAAAGAAAGAATTTATTTGTCTGTCGAGCTGTCGGACGCTCCAGCCGGACTTGATACATTCTTCTGTGTAAAACTCTCTGCGCTTTGTGTCGTCAATACGCATCAGCTTTTGATAATGCGACCAACTCAATTCGCCAGACACTGTCTGACGAATTGGATAAGTCAAGTAAAACTGACGCATATATTTAAGATTCGTTACAGAGTAACCTCTGCCGAACTCACTTGTCAGCTTATCGGATAAATACTTTATGAGATTTTTGCCGTATTCGCTCCTGTCATTATCGCCGCACGCTTTATAAATCTGTTCGCCGATTTCCCAATAGGCAAATACCATAGCGGAATTGACCGCAGTATAGACCTTTTTCTGTGCGGTGATGATACTGTGTCTTATAGAATTGTAA
>CAJOLF010000037.1 GCA_905235295.1 uncultured Ruminococcus sp.
GAGAAGTCCCTCGCGATAGGCCAGCATGGAGCCCATGAACACGGTGCACAGCGCCAGGGTCATCCAGGCGGTCTGGATCCATGTGCCGCGGATAAAATCAGGCCCGGCAAGGTAATAGACCACGCGAATGACGCCCAGCACGCCCGCCTTGGTGATGACGCGTTTATCAATATGATTTCCGTTTTGCTCGAAAAAGGCTACGCCTATGTCGCCGGCGGAAACGTGTATTTTGACACCTCAAAGCTCGATACCTACTACGTTTTCGGAAATATGAACGAGGAAGATTTGGCTGTCGGCGTGCGCGAAAGCGTTGAGGAGGACGAAAACAAGCGCAACAAAACCGACTTTGTGCTTTGGTTTACAAAGTCAAAGTTCGATTCTCAGGAGCTTAAATGGGAAAGCCCCTGGGGACTCGGCTACCCGGGCTGGCACATTGAGTGCTCCTCAATCAGCTACAAGCACAACGGCGAATACCTTGACATTCACTGCGGCGGAATTGACAACGCCTTCCCCCACCACACCAACGAAATCGCGCAGAGCGAATCCTTCCTCGGTCACAAGTGGTGCAAATACTGGTTCCACGTGCTCCACCTCAACGACGCGCGCGGAAAAATGAGCAAGTCAAAGGGCGATTTCCTGACGGTTTCTCTGCTCGAAAGCAAGGGCTACAACCCGCTTGTTTACAGAATGTTCTGCCTGCAGAGCCACTACCGCAAGCCGCTGACCTTCTCATACGAAAGCCTTGACAACACCGCAAAGGCTTATGACAAGCTGATTAACAGGATTTCCTCTCTCTCGCCCGACGGCGAGGTTGACAAGGACAAGGCGCAGGAGATAATTGATGAATTTAAGGAAGCGCTTGATAACGACCTCAACACCGCGCTCGGACTAACCGCGGTTTACGACGCGCTCAAGGCTGACGCGAACGACGCGACAAAGCTGTATGTAATCGGCGAGCTTGACAAGGTGCTCTCGCTGGATTTAATTCAGGAAAAGCCCGACGAACAGCCCGGCGATTCCGGGCTTAACGCCGAGATTGAGGAGCTGATTAAACAGCGCTCCGAGGCTCGCGCGGCAAAGGATTGGGCAACCGCGGACGCAATCCGTGATAAGCTTAAAGAAATGAACGTTACCGTAATTGACTCCAAGGACGGAATTACGTGGAAAATCGGATGATTTTCATACTAATTCCTGATAGAAAGCAGACTTATATTTTGCGAGGGTATTTTTTGCAAGACAAGGCGAAGGACGCAGCAAGGCTGGCGCCTTGCAAGGACGACAACGCAGTATTGCGGAAAATAGACCGCAAAGATTGTCTGCTTTTTATTAGGTATTAGTATCAAATATTGTAATAAACCTTTCTCCTCTTCCATATTCTTTTATGGAAGGGGATTTTTTATGAAGCTTTACATACTGACAAAAAGAAGCCTTGTATCAATCGCGTTTTGCCTGGTTATCGGCGTAATGGCTGCGGTTGTGACAATTTCGTCGGCTGTGACGGCGATTTCCACTGCCGCCGAGCCGAGGCAGGTGCCTGTTTACCGCGTTGAACCGGGCAAAAACAGCGTCGCAATATCCTTTGACGCTGCTTGGGGCGACGAACAGACCGAACAGCTGCTCGATATTCTTGACGATTACGACGTCAAGGCGACTTTTTTCCTTGTGGGCGACTGGGTTGACAACTACCCCGACGACGTTAAAGAAATCTATGACCGGGGTCACGACATAGGCAATCACAGCGACACACATCCGCACATGCCCGAGCTGAGCCAAACCGACGAAGCCGCCGAGATTGAGGAGTGCAACAACAAGGTGAAGGCGATTACCGGCGCGGCTCCGACGCTTTTCCGCGCGCCCTACGGCGACTACAACAACACACTTGTAAGCTGCGTTAAAAGCCTTGGAATGTACTGCGTTCAGTGGGACGTTGATTCGCTCGACTGGATGGACCCCTCGCCGGATGAGCTCTGCAAAAACGTGCTGAACAAGGTTAAGGACGGAAGCATTGTCCTAATGCACAACGGCGCGAAAAATACCCCTGCCGCTCTTCCGTCGATTATCGAGGGAATTAAAGACAAGGGTTTTGAAATCGTGCTTATTAAGGATTTGATTCCCGAGGGCGAGTACTACACCGACGAGCAGGGAGAAATGCACCTGTCTAATTGAAAATTGAAAGAGATAATCATTGACAAACCTGTGTTTATCGTATATAATAAATATAGAGAAACGGCATTGGCTGTTTCGCAATTGTGTTAAACTTTATATTTAACCGCTTGTGTTGCAGCACAGGCGGTTATTTCTTTATGACAAGGACAATATAAGTATCAGTATGACCCTCACCGTTTGAACCCGCCGTCGCGCATACTTCAAGATTAACGCAAACGCAAAAATAGGCGGAGAAAGCGCCCACCGGCGCCCGCCGCCATTTCTCTACATTGGTTATTATATCATACAATATCATAGTTTGCAATATTTTTCTAATTTAAAAGAGATAATCATTGACAAACGTATGTTTATCGTATATAATAAATGTAGAGAAACGGTTTAGACTGTTTCGCAGTAAAGTTTGATTAAATTATAAGAATTTAACCGCCTTGTACCGATACTACAGGGCGGTTATTTCTTGATTATGGAAAGCGTAATAAAAAACGCGAAAATAACAATAATTGCTATGTACTCCATTATCTCACCTCCTTTTCAGAGGTGCTGAAACAGCCGCCGCCATTTCTCTACAAAGCAAATTATAACATAAAGCTTTTTAATTTGCAATATATTTCTAAATCAGAATAATAAGCAAAAAGCACACCCATACGGATGTGCTTTCTTTTTGCCAAAATTATATACCGTTAATAAACGATAACGGGTGTGCCGATGCCGGTGTTATTGTAGATTGTCTTGACCTTGCTAACCGGCGTATTGACGCAGCCGTGAGAGCCGTCTCCCTTATAGATTGAGCCTCCGTACCTTGAGCGCCAACTGGAATCGTGGATTCCGCAGCCGCCGCAGAACGCCATCCAGTACTCAACAAACGAGGAGTAGCCCGGTCCGCTGAGGGTTGTGTTTCTGGCGCGCTGATAAATTGAGTAGAAGCCCTTGGGGGTGTTGTGGTATCCGTCGGCGTTGCCGGTTACAACGTCGGTTTCTACCATAAGCTTACCGCTCTTGTAGAACCACATGTGCTGTTTTTCAATACTGATTTCAATGTAGGTAGAGCCTGTTGATTTGCCGTAGATGTTGCTGTTGACAGTAAGCTCGCGGTTGACCGCGGTTCCCGTAATGCTGTGAGTTTTTGTGACGTACAGCGGATAAACGCGGAAATACAGGTGCTTGCCCGGAGTGAGCCTCGGAGAAGTAAAGCGGTTTGAGGTTGTGCTGCCGAGCTTTGTGCCCTTGAGAGAATCAATCCTGTCGTAGCAATAAATGTCGTATCTTGTGGCGTACTTGTTATAGTTCCAAACAAGGTCAACCTTTGAACGGCTGCAGGAGATTTTGAACGCGGGAGCGCCCAAGCCCGAAAGGCATTTCAGCCTGTTCGCGGGAGAACCGTAGGTGGAGGTATTGACCTCTCTGTAAGCCTTTACGTTATACACATAGATATTTCCGAGCTTGATATTTTTATCGGTAAATGTTGTGTTTTTATTGCCCACAATCGTCTTGTAGAGAACCTCTTTGTTGCCTGATTCGGGCGAAGAACGGTAGATTTTGTAACCTGTAGCCTTGGTGTTTCTGTTCCACTTGAGCTGGATAACCTCAGATGAACGAACCCTGAGCAGCGTTCCGACCTTTCCGGGCTGGGTAGCGGTCTTTTTCAGAGTGCGGTTACCCTCATAATTTTTGCCGTTGTAGGTAATGTACGCCGAAATCTGGAAATGATATGACGTAGTGTTCCTCAGATTTTTCAGGGTGTATGTGGGGTTTTTGGTAACGCCTGCCTTGTGCCAGCCGCCGTCCTCGCCGTCGGCATTGTAGTAATAAACATTGTATCCGGTGGCGTTGGGAACCTTGTTCCAGGTAAGCGTCATTGAGTTGGTTTCATAACTTGTTTTTTGAAGATTTGTAATGTTACCGGGCTTTGGAACTGCAGGTTCGGTAGCTTCCTCGGTAGCGGCGATAACCTCCTCTTCGGGCTCGGCGGCAACATTGTGCTCCTCATCATCAGCGGCAATCGCGTCAGCCTCTTCGCTCGCACCGACGAAGTCCACGTCCTCGTTAGCGGCAAGGGTGACGCTGTTTTCAGAAGCGCCTGCTTCCTCGTCCGCTTCGGCGGCAGATACTCCCATTACTCCCGCCACTGAAGCTGTCATAACAGCCGCAAGCAACAGCGCGAGCAGTTTTTTTGATTTCCTCATTTTAACAAACTCTCCTTTTATGTTTAATATTCCCCGTGATATTCATTTCCGAAAAGAGGGGACATATCAAAGTTTACATAATTTCTTCCGAAAATTCTGTCATTAATACGCGCGTACAAATCATTATTTAATGTCGCTTTCCTCGACAGATTTCCTTACCTCAGCCTTGAGCCGCTCAAAGGGAGTGTCCTTTTTGCTGATAATCTCCCCGGGCGACAGTGTGGTCGGAGTGAGGTTTGAGGCTCCCGACTGGCTGTGCATTTGAATTACAATGCCCTCAAGCTGGATTAACGCAAACAACTGACTGAGCGACGTACACTCGTCAATCGCCTTTAGCAGCTGACGTTTAGTTTTCTTTCGGTATCCCTGAACCGAACCGCTGTTCACTCAATCACCTGCCTTTGCCTTTAACGTAAAGTCTTTTTACGCTTTCCTATATATTATACTTAAATTGGAAACTTTTTTCAATACTATTTTTAACATTATTTGTTTACACAGGAAATATTTTATGTTATTATGTGAAACGGAACGATATATTTTTGAATTTTAATGCAAAACATAAAAATTCGGAGTACAGAATATAAACAATTCGGAAGTGATGTATATGAAAAGAAAAATTTGCGCGCTTCTCGCCGCGCTTACGGTAACCCTTGCGGCATTTTCGGGTTGCTCGTCATCTTCAAAAGCAGATAAATCCAACGGCTCCGGCGCTGACGGTCATAGCTCGGCAGAAGCCTCAACCGTTCAGGAAGTCACCGATTCTCCCGTTAAGGCTACGGGCGGCAAGGTTCACATAGATGACAGCCTGCTCGGAGAAATTTGGATTACCGAGCTTGAGGGCGTCGCGCTCAACAAGCTCGACAACAAAGCCTTTACCTACGACGACAGCTTTACATATTACAGCGAAAACGGCAAGCCCGCCTCGCTGGAGGGCATTGACGTTTCCTTTAATAACGGAGAAATCGACTGGGGCAAGGTAAAGGACAGCGGAATTGACTTTGTAATGGTTCGCCTGGGCGGACGCGGCTACGGCGACAGCGGCGAGCTCTACACCGACGAACGGGCGGCGGAATACATCAAGGACGCTCAAAGCGCGGGCTTGAAGGTCGGCGGTTACTTCTTCTCACAAGCAACCAGCAACGACGAAGCCGTTGAGGAAGCGGAGTACGCGGCGAAAATCCTCGGGGATTTGAAGCTCGACTTCCCTCTCGCCTATGACTGGGAGATTATCAAGGACGACTATGCGCGCACCGACAGCGTGAGCGCCGCGCAGGCGACAGAAAGCGCCAAAAGCTTCTGCGACAAGGTAAGGGAGCTCGGTTATACCCCGATGATTTACTCGCCCAGCCGCGAGCTGTATTTCAAATATGACCTCGCGAGGCTGAGCGATATTGACATCTGGTACTGCGAATACTCGGACGTTCCGACGTTTTACTACGAATTTTCGATGTGGCAGTACAGCGACAGCGGAAAAGTTGACGGAATCGACGGCGAGGTTGACCTTAACGTCTGCTTTACCGGCGTTGCAGACTACGCCTAAAAAATCGCGGGGTTTTATTTCCTTGTGAGAAATTACAGGGAAAATGACCTTTATGGCGCGAAAAAAGCGTTAAAGCAATATTACTATCTGTTGATTGGTTATTCGGTATATAACTTATCGTATAATTAGTTATTGGAATAATTGGATATGTTTCACAAAATATCGTGGTTATTTTCGACAATTCGCCGAGATTTCCACGATTTTTAATTCTCTTATTGAAAAAGATTTCTTTTTTGTTATAATTAAGTAGTAAGGTTTGTTACATTTCTGTAACAGTTAATAAGATAGGAGAATTAAATTTGGAAACTAAATTCATCAGCCGGGACGGCTATAAAAAAATAGAGCACGTCTCCGGCAAAAAGGCAAAAGCCGGACAGATTGGATTTTGCAAAAAGACAGTTAGATTTGTAAAAAGACTTTTCGCGCAGATTAACAGCGACATCAATGCGGCTAAAAGCAGAAAGCAGCACGCGCACAGCGAGCCCAAGCGCAATTTTATAAAGAAAAAGGCAGTAATCACCGCTATGGCGTGCACGGTTGCGATAATCCTTTCCTGCGCGACCGTCGCGAGCGCGCTTGACTTTTCCGCTCCCGCAAAAGCGGCTCAGGCAGAAACCGAGCCTCAGGCAATATCGGAGCCCGCTCCGTTGCTTCTCGCCGAAAGCGCTCCCGAAAATTACAACGAAGTCAGCAGCAACTACATTGAGAATCCCGACATTTTTATGGAGCTGGGATACTCCGCGCTCACCGTTGACGGCGAGCTTATCGGCGTAACCAATCAGGGCAGCGAGCTTGAGGAATTGCTTGAAAATTACCTCGCGCAGGCTCGTAAGGACTACGACGAAACAACCACAACCGAATTTGCGAACTCGGTAGAGGTAACTCCGGCCACCGCTTCCTCAGCGCAGACGTTAAGCGCAGAGGAGCTCTTTGCGGCAGCCGAGGGCAAGCTTTCGGTATCTCTCTTTACCGACTGGTCTTACGAGGTCGATATGGAGTACGAAACCAACGTGACCTACGACGAAACCAAGGACAACAGCTACACCGAGGTTACCAAGGAAGGTGAAAACGGCAAGATTGTCGTAAACCTCAAGCTCAATTATGTTGACGGAAACCTTGTTGACTCGGTTGTTACCGACACCAAGGTTACAAAGGAACCCGTTGCCGAGGAGGTAACAAAGGGTTCAAAGCAGGGCGAGCAGGAATACAGCTTGTCGGGCGAAGCAAGCGGAAGCTCCACAGGCGGCTTCATCTGGCCTTTCCCCCACACCCACAACATCACAAGCCTTATGGAATGGCGCTGGGGCAGAATGCACAACGGCATTGACATTGCCGGCGGCGACGACTACGGTCAGCCGATTATCGCGGCGGACAGCGGCGTTGTCACCTTCTCGGGCAACGACGGCGGCGGCTACGGCAACTACGTTATGATTGACCACGGCAACGGATATATGACTGTTTACGGCCACGCGAGCGAGCTTGCCTGCTCAACCGGGCAGTACGTTAATCAGGGCGACACAATCGCGTATGCCGGCTCAACCGGCAACTCGACAGGTCCTCACCTCCACTTTGAAATCAGGCTCAACGGAGAATATCAGGATCCGTTAAACTATGTATCTTAAAAAGTGCCGGCGGGCACTCTCGCCCGCCTTTTGAAAGTATGAAAGCTCCCTCAACGTTTCCGTAACGGCGGAATCAAAAGCGAGACTTTCCTATACAGTAAAAAAGGACAGCTTAGGCTGCGTTTTCTAAAGGATAAAAAGTGACATACAGACTTAGAGCCGAGAACACCTCGGCTCTTTTTTCTTTCGGTAAAAACTTTTTATTAGGCATTAGTATAAATAGGACATAGTATCTATAAAATTGAAAATACTATTATTATCACGTTGACAACTGATTATTTTTCGGCTATAATAATAGTACAATAAATCAGTTGTTCAACTGATTGGGCTGGTCGAAAGACCCTGGTCCACCGAATGGCGGGGAATTTCCCCGCCGCTTTTCTTTTCAAAGTGTTTGGTGTTGGGTATGCAGGAAAGAATACTGAGTATTTTCATTGATGAATCCGGCGACTTCGGTCCCTATGAACAGCACGCGCCTTACTATCAGGTGGCGATGGTTCTTCACGATCAGAGTATTGATATATCCGAAGCTGTGGCGGTGATGGATACACATATTAGTTATCTCGGTTATCCATATCACGCTATCCACACCGGTCCGCTAATCCGTCGTGAATCCGTATATGCGAATGATTTAGCTGAGGATCGCAAGAGATTATTCAATGCACTGTTCCATTTTGCGCGGCGTCTGGATATCAAATATATCTGTCCTAAAATCAAGAAAAGTGACTGCAAGGATGTTATCGATATGACCGGCAAGCTGTCAAAAGCAATTCGCAACAGCCTGTCTGCTCACGAGGATTATTGGAACGGCTTTGATAGAGTCATTGTTTATTATGATAACGGACAAGTAGAGCTGACAAAGATTTTGTCTTCCGTATTCAACACCTTTTTCACAAATGTGGAGTTTCGAAAAGTGGAGCCGGTGCAGTATAAGCTGTTCCAAGTTGCCGACCTGATTTGTACAATGGAGCTGCTGAAAGAAAAAGCGGAAACAAAATCTTTCAGCAAATCCGAAACAGAGTTTTTCTATTCTGTCAGGGAGTTCAAAAGAAACTATCTGAAATACATACTGCAAAAGCATCTCGATAACTAATAATGAGATTTTTGTCGTTAACATATTAATAAAGCCTCACGGAAAATAGACCGCAAAGCTTGTCTATCATTAATCAGATATAGTATAAGAACAAGCGAAGCCCGAGCGCTCTACCCTCTCTCCGCCTTTAACCAAAGCACCCCCTCACGGCAGTTTTCAGCCGCAAGGGGGTGTTTCTATTGTCCGTATGTCACCCGCCTAAGCGGCGGGCGGCACGCAGGTGATTACTTCAACCCGGTTCGCTCTCAGTCGGGGAATTGAATTGCCTTGCCGATTGGATACTTAACCTCTTTCAAAGCGGCGTAGCGCTGAATCAGCGTCGCGTCGAGAACGTCAATCCTGCCGTCGCCGTTTACGTCGCCGACATAAAGCTGATATTCGTTAAAGGTTTCCTTTCCGACCGAGTACTTCTGAATCATCGCGGCGTCAAGAACGTCAACCCTGCTGTCGGAGTTAACATCGCCGAGAATATACTTTTCAGGGGAAGTAACCGAGATTAATACTTCGGTGCTTGCGTCGCCGCAGGTAACCTTAACAACAGCGCTTCCCTCCTTCAGCGGAACGACCTCTCCGTCGGCGCTGACGGAGATAATGTCGGTGTTCTCGGTTGAATAGGTAAATTCAGCGAAGTTGACCGCCGTCAGGACGTCAACCGTCGGAAGAAGAACCCTTGTTGTGCCGAGCGGAATTTCAAAATCCTCAATCGTGATTTCGTTAACTTCATCGGGCACGGGCTTAACAAACTGTCCGATTCCGAGCTCGTCGAGGAAGTTGTAAGGCTCGTTGCCCTTGACCTCCTTCCAGCCGATACCGTCTTTCGGAGTGATGACAAGCTTTAGGTTGGCGCTGTCTGTTCCGTACTTGTCAAAGATTTTTTCGGGTATATCTTCGCTTTCAAAGGTGAGTTCTACGTTTGAACCGACGGAGATTTCGGGGATCTTGATGCCGCCGTAGTTGATGTAGAACGGATCGGTATCTTCAACCTCGGGATCCATAACATTCGCCTGAGCCATAAGGTCGTTGAAGATGAAGTCGAGCTCGTCTCCGCCCTTATAATCATCATTACCGATGTTTTCGACCGTCGCGACAACGTGGTAATTTACGGTATCGTTATCCGCGGTAAAGCAGTCCTCGGGTTCAGCGCAAGCAATATCTATGCTCAGCCGCGGAGCGTGGCGCAATTTATCCGCCGCGCTAACGTATTTTGTCTTTCCGTCCTCAACGATTTCGTAGAACAGTTCAACAGAACCGTCAAGAACCGCCTCGGGAACGGTGAAGCTGAAGGTTTCTTCCTTATCCTCGCCCGCAAGCCATATAGGATACTCGACAGAATCCACAACATCAGTGTTGCCGTTAACCTTGCTGACAAGGCGAAGGGTTACGTCGCGTCCGTTCTTAAAGCCTGTGTGGGCGGCTTTGACGGTAACATCAATGCTTTCGTCGGGGTTCGGATAGTAATTTGAGAGCTGAACAGCGTTTTCCTCGTCATCAACTCCGCTGGCGTAAACGGAGTCGATGTCAAACTCGGAAATTACAAAGTGGTTGTTAATGCGCTTCATAGAATCGCCGCTGTAGTCGTAATCAAACGCCTCGTAAGCGCTGAGGAGCCCGTCGGCGTCAACAGCGACAGCGTCAAAGTTGCCCTTATAGAAGCCTGTGTTTCCGGCGTTTTGGATGCCGCCTGTTGTCAGTTTAACCTTGTTGCCCCAGTAGCCGTCCAAAATTTTGAGCGGCTCGCTGAGGTTTTCGATTTGGGTGCTTCCGTCTTCCGTAACAACAGCCTTGCCGTCGCTGTCAACGGAAGCGATTGCGGTGCTGTCCGTAACGGAGTCAATTTCAAACTGTCTGCCCCAAATCTGCTGCTGATCGCCTTCGGCAAGAGTCCACAAAGCGTAGAGCACGCCGTCGCCGCCGTAATAAACCTTTAGGTCCTCGCCGACGGTATGGTCCTCATCATCCGTGATGTAGGTCGGCTCAGCCTCGGGGTTAACTCTGCCGTAGTGATTTTCGAGCAGGTACAGGTTGTTAACGTTCTCGTAGCCGTAGCGGCCGTTGTACTTATAGAATAGCAGGGTGTTGTCAACGCCCTTATAGCTGATATTGACAAACTCGGGGTTCGCTGTTACGGCGCTTTCGTCCGCAATAAGGAGCGAGCTTTTCTCTGTCAGCGCGCCGTCTTGTCCGACAGCGTATTTGTTGAGGTACATATTGTTCTTTGTGCCGTATTTATCCGAGTCGTAGCCATTGGATCCTGTCAGCGGTTTCTCAAGGATTTGGCTGTTTTCTTTCGCGCTGACGTAGGACAGAAGAACATCGTTTCCGTAATTAATTACAGAGTAGTCGGAAATTGTATTGCCGTTTGTCTGAACAGGCTTTGCCTTTGAGAAGCTGAGCTTTTCGTCCTTGATAACGGCGCTCGATGTGCTGAGGCTGATAGGACGGCTGCCGATTTCCTGAAGCGTAGTTTCGTCGTTAATGCCGCTGACGTCAATGCTTTCATAGAATACGTTTACAGCGCCTGTTTCGGAATTATAAACGCCCGAAAGTCTGTCGGGAAGCCTTCCGCTCTCGTCGTCAATAATGCTGTAATCGCTTAATTCGCCTGTTTCCTTGTTATACAGCATTCCCATAACCTTAAACGATTTCAGGAAATCCGGAACTTTAATATCAGAGAAGTAATCTATTATGCAGCTTTCCCAAAGAATAAGAATATTATCGCCGCAGTCAACCAAGCTGATGTTAGCTACAAGGTCATCGGACTTTAAGAAAGCTTCTAAGCTTTGGGGATTGAGGTTATCATAATCGTCATATTTGCTTACCGGGCTGAACTGCTCAACAATCTTATGCTCCTCGTTATCGTAAACATAGCAGCGCAGGCAGCGCATGCTGTCATTGTCGTCCAGCGCGGTCGCAACCAAATAGCGGTGATCGGAAATCTGCGCGACGGCAGGAACAACCTCGGACGCGGTAGTCTCCTCATAAGTGTCCTTGGTGTCCTTTGCGGAAGCGTCTGCTCCCAATTCCTCTTCGCTCTTGGTCTGGGCGACAGAGGTGTCGTAAACATCCTCTGCCCTGGCAATCTTCAAGTCGGAAAGCTTGGCGTTCGTCAGGAAATCGTCTGCGTTCGCGCTCAGCGCGTTTTCGGCGAGCTTCTTAACGTCCGCATCGGTATCAAGGAGAACATCCTTGTCAATATCCCATGTATAGTCAACCTTAAAGAACAGCAGCTCGGCGAATACTCCGCCCTTGATGCCGTATTCCATCTTGCCGTGGTTGGAGTTCCTAATCGTCGAATCCAAGCTGAAGTCAAAGTGACCGCCTATGGAAACGACTCCGTCGAACCCGACTCCCGCGCCGACCTTCAGCATAAAGTTTTGTTTGAACACGCCGCCCGTGTCATAGAAGTAGCCGTTGTTGAGCATTTCACCCGTCCAGTAGCCTTGGGTAAATTTATTCGGCGAATGGACAAGATAACCGACGTTGTTTACTGAAATGTCGATGTAAACAAAGCACGGAACAACAACGATTGTAAACGGAATTGAAATCTTAACGCCGAACTTGGCGCCGAGCAGGAATACGCTGGCGGTATAGTGGCGCACGCCGTTGTCGGCGGTGTAATACTCAAGCTGATACGCAAAGGTTATGGAAAGCGAAATGGTGGTGGATGTATTCAATCCCTGAGCGGGCTCGCCCTTTTTGTCCTCCATCAGCTTGGCAAGCTTGTCGTACTGCTTTGCGACGCTCGAGGCGCTCCAGCTGCCCGACTGGTCTCCTGTGTCCGTTTTGGCAATGCTGAGCTGAATACCAATCTCAAGGCAATAGAGATCCTTGCCTGTCTTTTTGTCCTTCTGACCTGTAGCGGCGTCGGAATAAATCGGGGTAAAGCCGAAAAGCGAGACCATCGGGCTTATGGGTCCGATACCCGGAGCTGACGGCAGCTTAACGTTGCCGCTGCCGCTGTCCTCGGTAGGATCGTCGTAGTAGCCGATGTCGGGCATATAGCTGACAACCTTTTCAATATTGGCGTTTATAAACGAATATCCCACCTCAAATTTACCGTAAGAGGTTTTTGTATCGCCTGTCTTGTTAAAGAACTCGATGTACATTTTGTCGCCCTGCTTCGCCTTTTCGGTAAGAACCGTATCATAGTAGGCGATGGACGAATTCGCCGCAATATCTTTTTCGTCGGAGCCGTGCTCGATTCCCTTGTCGTTCGCGAAGCTCCAGCGCGCGAGGTTTACAGGCTTGCCCGACGGAACATTGGAAGAATCAAAACGAACCTGGAAGTTTACGGTACGCATATTAACCAGTGTGATTGTGCTTCCGTACTCGCCCGAAATATCGGCGTTGGTCGCGCTGACCGAAACAGGATTAACGCCCTGCGAGGAATTGTTGTCAATGGTGATTTCCGTTGAAGCGCAAAGCTTGACGCTGTTTTCAAGACTTATATCTACGTCGCAGACATAAGTGTTGTCGTTATACACAACAAGCGCGCGGTTGGTCTGGGAATAATTGCGCTGGTTTGTCTTGAACGCGCCGAGCTGGATTGAGGCGTACTCGGTTTTTTGCGGGTCTTCCTTCAGGATAAACTGACCGTTCTTATCCGCCGTGCCGACATATCCGTCCATATAGATAATCGCGCCAGCTGCGGGAATTTTCTTTCCGGAAACGGAGCCCGGGTGGAGAATGGAGCCGTCGGGGGTGTAAATTTTGCCCTTCAAAGGCTTGTGTATATTCTCCTCAATCTTATTGAACGACAACCTGATAGAGTTATCGTTGATAAAGGTCGGGTTTTGAATAACATAGTTGAAGGTGTTTCCGTAACGGACAACCTCCTTGTGGGTAACCGAGTCGGTATATTCCCATACGGCGTAGTAGCCGTCGTTCGGCTTGGCGGAAAGGTCAACGCGCGAGCCGCAGCTTATGGTATTAAACGCGCGGTCGATATTATCGGTCTTGATACCCGTGACGATTACAGAGCCGTCCGAGACTTTTTGGGCGTAGTTTGTATCCTTAGAGGTAAACCCGCCGTTTTCGGGATTGGTGACAATCATACGGGTCTGAGCCTGCTTTTCCTCAATAAACGGAGTAACGGAAAAGCACTTATCCCTCAGCGAAACAGCAAGGCTGTCCTTTGCCTGGTTGCCGACCGTGTGTTCGTCCGCCGTCGCCAGCTTTGACTTTGTATCCGCGTAACGGTAATGGTAGTTAACCGTGTTGCTGATGCCGTACTTTCCGGGGTTATAGGTGAACACCAGCTCGTCGCCGTCGTAATACTTTCCGCCCCTGCTGCTGTCGCAGCTCCAGGTAACGGTACCGTAGTCCTGACCGTTAACGGTATAGTAACCGATATGGTTGGAATTATCGGCGGTGAACTTTACGCCATTATCCTTGTCTTCGTAGCTGTTCACGGTAAAATCAATGGGGTCAAAATCAAAAACAGGCTCCATAATGATTTTGTTGCTGTGAATATAGCTTGCGTATTTTCTGAGGTTATCGGGTGTAAAGGTAAAGCTTGAGCCGCCCGTAAGCGGGATGACGTTTGAGCGGCGGCTTTCGTCGTTATAATCTATAAGACGGATACCCTTTAGATTTCCCGAACCGTATTTTGAATCTATCGTCGCCTTAATTGTAGTTGAGTCGTAACGGTAGAAGGTCGCGTTGTTTGTAGTCGCGGCAGTCGCGGCACTGGTTTTACCCGGGTCGGTAAAGAGCGAATCCTTTACAACCTTAATCTTCTCGAGCTTGCCGTTAATATACATCGGTACCGGCTCGGGGTCTCTTATGGTAACGTCGTAAGGCTGAACCTCAAGGCGGAAGGAGCAGTCGCGGTCGCCGTTGTAGTTATGTACGCGCAGACCGGCGTAACCCCAAAGGGCGGAACGGTAGCAGCACAGATACAGGTACTGGTCGGCAGAATGGTCGGTAATGTTAAAGCTTCCTCTTATATGGCTGGGACCGACATTCCACAAGTCATAATAGGTGCAGTTGGACTTGCTTTTTCTCCAGCTCATTCCCTTATCGTCACCGGAAATCGGAATTGAGTTGGCAATACAGATGACGCCGGTGTCCGCATTCACAGAGCCCGACCTTTCGTCAAAGCAAATTTCCGCTTTATTGACGCCGTACATATCCATCGTGTAATTGGAACGCGCTATGCTGGTGTGGCTTTTGCCGCAAAAGCCGACAGAATATCCGACCTCGTACGAGCCGGTATTGTTGGCAAAGGTGGCGTCGCCCCAGTCGCCCAGAACCGCGTAGCCGGATATCTTTTGCAGGTCTACAAACTCATACTGCCTGTAGTTCATATCGTTTAGCTTATAGGTCATATCGCTGACGTATTTTTTGCTGTCAGCTCCGAGCACCTCTCCGCTCGCTTCCTTTTTGCTGCTAAAAACAACGTCGGTAAATGTATTCTTCGCTGCGGCGTTGCCCGAAACGTCGGACAGCTCCGCCTGAAAGCTTTCGCCGTCCTCGGCGCCGTCAAGAATTGTAACGGGAACCTTAATCTCGCTCTGGTTCGGGATAAAGTGCAAATCCATACCCACAGCGGCATAATCCTCGTCCGCCTTGGCGGTGCCGGAGTGAGTTGTAACGCGGAAAGAGTCGTAGCCGCCGAGGTTTCCCGTGCGCTTAACCGAGATATACGCCTCGGCGTCGTCGGGGTTGGCGCCTTCGGAGGAAATCTCAAGATTCGCCTGCGGCTTGTCACGCTTTTCGGTAATCTTGTAAACTCCCGAGGTATTGGAGCTGATTGAGCAGTTCTCGGGCTCGGACAGCGCGAGCATAAACTCGAGGTCGTCGGTTACATCGCGGGGTTTAAGGGTTTCGATATAAACCGTTTTCTTGTTCTCGCCCTCGGCAAAGGTTAGCACGGTGTCGGTTGAATGAGGCATAGTCTCCGCCGACATATTGTTAATCTCGGACGCGTCCTGCTTGGCGCTGTCAAGATTTTCAACGTTGTCGCGCGTCATATATCGGGTGTCCTGTTCGCCCAGGCGGGCAATATACGGAATACCTGTTTCATAATAATAAAGCTGTTTTTTGCCTTCAACGCTCTTTTCGCTCAGTTCGTCAGAAAGGAAAAGGCGGTAAGCTTCGTTATAACCCGCCGAAAGGTCAACCGTAGAAAGCTTAATCTTCGCTTCTCCCTTGGTGCCGCCCTGACGGAAAATGTCGATAGCGTAGGTTTTGTTCATATCCAGCTCGGCAGATGTTTCTACAATCATTATCGCGCCGTTAGGATATTCGGTTTCCCTTGCTTCGCTGTCGGACAAATACGTTTCCTCAAGCTCGCTCATATCAGCCAAGCGGGTGAAGAGGCGTTTGCCGTCGGTTTGCGAAGCGAACGCCGTCGGAACAAGTCCGATAAGCATTACCGCGCAAAGCAGCAGAGCAACCGCAGGCTTAAAAATCTTTTTCATCTTAATCCTCCTTATGAATATTATACATATTAACATCAATTTATAGAAATATATTTTATACATTATAACACATCAAGGCTCTGTTTGTAAAGTTAAAAATCATTAAAAACAAACAAAAATATATTAGTGTACAAAATTTAATTTTATACATAAACAAAACGTAAAAACGTACATATAATGCAGTTTTTTAAAGAAAAAAGCCAAAAATATTTCGTCAAAAACCTTTCTTTTTTAAAAGCGCTATGATATAATAATTTTAATTATAATATAAAGGAATATAAAGGGGGTAAATTTAGTGAAATTACTCGGAAAAACCTGTAAAAAATCTGTAAGCATACTGTTATCGGCAGTTATGGTATTCGGTTTGTTTACAATCATTCCCTTTACAGCTTCCGCGGCTGAAAACGGCAAATTGACGGAAAACAGCTCGAGGCTTTCCGCGGGCGAATACACGGCAAAAAGCGACCTTACGGTTAACAACAGACTCGTCTGCGAAGGCGACGTGCAGCTGACGCTTACCGAGGGCGTAACACTGAACATTCCCAAGGGTATCAACGTAACAGGCGAATCGTCGCTTACAATCGGCGGCAGCGGTAAGCTTGTTATCAGCGGAAATACCGGGAACGCCGCGGGTATCGGCGGCGACGAAGGTCAAAGCCTGTCCCTGCTCACCGTCAACGGCGGAACAATAGACGTAACAGGCGGCGCCTGCGGCGCGGGCATAGGCGGCGGCAAAAACGGCTACGGCGGCATTGTCACAATCAACGGCGGTACCGTTACGGCGCACGGCGGCGAAGGCGGCGGCGCGGGTATCGGAACAGGAGCTATGTATGAGGATACAGGCGAAACCGCGGACAGCGACGGCATATACATCAAAGGCGGAACCGTAACCGCTACGGGCTCCGAAAAAGCCTCGGGTATCGGCGAAGGCGCAATCTTAGACGTGCTTATGGAAGACTGTATGGCGGCTAAAATAGAAATCAGCGGAGGTACGGTCAACGCCTACGCCAATAATAATGTATATGATTCCGATTTACCCGAAAGCAACAAGGCTTCTGTCGGCGGCGGCGGAACCACAATAAAAATCACTGGCGGTAATGTTTACGCGGGCACCGCGGGAATATACTCCAACAATCCCGTAGAGCTTAGTTGGACAAATGTTTTGGACAGCTTTTATTTCTACGGTATTTATGCCGACGTAAACCTACTGAAAAATTTAGTGTGCGAGGAAACAGGCGAACAATTCTCACAAGGAACCTACCCTGCTCCCGCCGGGGCGGGCTCGCACGCTCTTGAGCACAAAACTCTGGTTACCGCGTATCATTCTCTCGGTGAGGATGTGCCCTATTTGGACGTGAACGACGTTGAAGCAACAGCGTCAGGCGTCATTGATTTAAGCACCGCGTTAAACGATTCAAAAGAGCTTTCCCTGACCTGGTACGCTGTAAAAAATAATATCACTTGCAGCGAACGCATCACCTGCAGCGGCAATATAAATTTAATTCTTTGCGACGGTTGCGAGCTGACAGCCAACAGCGGAATTTCAGTTAACGAGGGCAGCTCGCTGACAATCTTTTGCCAGTCGGGCAAATCGGGCAAGCTGAATTCCCGTTCAGACATTTCCGAATACGCCGCAATCGGCGGCGATAGCAAGAACAGCGGCACAATTACCATTGTCGGCGGAGACATTCAGGCAACCACCGAGGATTATGCCGCAGGTATCGGCGGCGGTTACAAAGGCAGCGGCACCGTCATTATCTACGGAGGCACCGTCAACGCCGAAGGCGGTTTATACTCCGCGGGCATCGGCGGCGGCGGATACAGCAGCGATATTGTTACCATAAACGGAGGTACCGTTACCGCGACTGGCGGCAGATACGGCGCGGGCATTGGCAGCGGTCAATATTCCACAGCCGCGGCTAATGTTACGATTAACGGCGGCACAATCACCGCGGCATCAAGCGAATACGGCGCGGGCATCAGCGGCGGATTTGAGTCCGACGGAAACGTAACAT
>CAJOLF010000038.1 GCA_905235295.1 uncultured Ruminococcus sp.
GGAAGCTATACCATTTTTTCAACAATTATCATACTTATCCACAAAAAATTAAAGAGGCTGCGAGGAACGAAGTTTAAAACTTCATTTCTTCACAGCCCCTCTTAAACATTAAGGAAAGTGGACCATAGGGGGATCGAAGGCGACTGTGCCGAGCCGTAAGCGCGCGCCGCAGCAAGCAAAAGCATTTGAATTAAGCAAGCGCAGGAAGCCGCCGAAAATTTCTCAAAAAATTAACGTAAAATTAATGTTTCATTTTGGAACACCCCTTTGAAATTTGCTCAAATATATAGTAAAATTATATATAATTTTATACCCGTACCCGGTATTGAAAAACATGCGGTCACCGACATGATCAACGCCCTGCCCGCAGCCGGGGAAATTACCCTTGACGACAAAGCAGATGTAGAAGCGGCAAGAGCTGCTTACGACGCGCTGAGAAACGACCAAAAGGCTTTGATTGACGCGGACACCCTGAAACAGCTCACCGACGCTGAGGAAAGCATAAAGCACTCTAACCTTGTAGGCGACGTAAACTTCGACGGACGCGTTGATATTATTGACGCGGTACTTATTCAGAAGTATATCGTTAATAAGATTGACAAGTTCCCTGTAGAAGAACAACAAACCCGTAAACGCATTTCAGGCTCTCACGCCGTGGGAGAGCCTGATTTTTATTGTGATTTGTTTGTCGGCGGCTGTCGGTACAATTCTGCCGGTTTCTGCCGCGGAAAGCTGCGTTCGCGGCGACGGCGGTTCAAAGGGCGCTCAAAAGTCGGCAAAAAAATAAAACGACAAAGGATTTGCTCACGGTGCTTCTCCTTTGTCGTCTTTTTTAAACTACGTCTATTACGGGTTTGATAACGGTATTGTCACCTTCACCGACGTTCCTCCGCCCTCGCGCGTTGTAATTTCCAACTTGCCCTTGCACATCATTTCAAGCCTTTGCCGGATATTATTCAGGGCGATATGCGGTTCGTTGTTGTCAACAGACTCAAAGCCCGGACCGTCGTCCTCGACGATAATCTCGTTTGCGGTATCCGTCTGACGGGTGACGACGAAAATGTGAATCGGATCGCTGCTCGCGCTCATACCGTGCTTGACGGCGTTCTCCACGATAGGCTGCAGCGTCAGCGGCGGTACGCGGAACATAGTATGCGGCGTATTGAAGCTGACAAAGAGGCTGTCCTCAAACTGCGCCTGCTCAACGGCGAGGTAGGCGCGGGTGTGCTCCAATTCATTCTTGAACGGCACGGCGTCCTCGCTTGCGATAGCGGTGAAATTCTTGCGCAAATAAGATGTAAAATCCAGCGTGACCTGCTTTGCCTTGGCGGGGTCTTGGTCGCAAAGATAATAAATTCCCATCATGGTGTTGTAGATAAAGTGTGGGCGCATTTGCAGCACCATAACGTCGGCGCGCTGATTGGCAATTTCACGCTGCTGCTGTATAAAATGTTCCATATTATCCGAGAGAATAAGACCGAACATCACCAGCGCGAAGAGCGCCATTCCGAATATAATAAATATAGCAAGATCGTTGAATAAATAGACGAACAGCGCGGTTGTCATCGGCAGCAGATAAACAAGAACAGCAATAAAATACCTTTTTGAGAGCTTTTTCCGTCTTTTGATAACGCCCGCTATGTTGAGAATCATCATCACAATCATCGGAACCGGCAACAGCGGTAACCACGGACCGCGAACAAACAGATTCTCTTGCGAGTTATATGTTATATAGTAAAACGCGTCCGTAAACTGCGCGGCAATCAGTATGAAGAAGAACGCGCACCACAGTGCCATTACGGCGCGGAACAGCGCGCTGCTTTTGATATCTTCACGGCACCAATGCAGCAGCAGGACCGTCGGCATAGGCATCAGTGCGGAAACGGTCAAAAACTCAAAAAAGACGATGATTCTTTCCGCTGTTATCACATCGGGAAGCATGTAAATAATAGCGTCGGTGAAAAAAGCTGCAACACTCAGCAAAAGCACCGAAAATAACGTGATGAAATATCTTCTGCTCCACCGGTCGATGGCGGGCATAAGAGCGGAGAACGCGATTCCGAGCGCCATCATCAGCAGCATAGCGCCGCCAACCGAGTAACTGGCGATATTGAGCCAGTCTATCATGCGCCTTCGCCTCCCGTCCAAAACGTATATCTCAGGTTTTTGAGTTGTTCCCTGACGCCTTCGGGTGTAAGCGGCTTGAGCATAAAGCCGCTTGCTCCGGTGCTCCATGCGTCAAGAGAATATTCGCTGTATGCGGTCAGATACACAACATTGGTACGCGGATTAATTTCGAGCAGCTTGCGGCACAGCTCCAGTCCGCTTGTATTCCTCAGTTCAATATCTAAAAAGGCGAGCGCGACATGGTTCGACCTCGCATACTCAACGGCTTCGTCCGCGTCGGTAAACCCCGTGACTGTCGCGCCGGGCAAAACCTCTTCCAGTATCGGTAAACCGCCGTTGAGGATCAGTTTTCGGTCGTCCACCAAAATGACGTTTGGGCACTCGTCGCTCTGCGCGGCTGCGGAAAGCAGTATGTTAACGTCTACGCCTAAAATCTCGGCGAGCCGTGATATCATCGCGGCGTCCGGCAGGCGGGTGCCGGTTTCCCACCGCGCTACCGTAGAACGGGTAACGTATATCTTATCTGCCAAATCCTGCTGTGAAAGTCCTTTTTCTATTCGTAGCTTTTTAAGGATATCCGAAAAAAACTGACTCATTTTGTTATACTCCGTAATTTTTTAATGATGCTTTTGTTATTTTTACGATTTTTTAACTTTTTTAACTATTATATACAAAAAAATATACTAAAACAAGTATTTTTAAAATTTAAATGTTCCATTATGGAACATTCTATTGTATAATATAAATAAAAATAGTAAAATAAATTGGGGTTATGTATTGTTTCATACGATGTCGAGTAATTTATGACCGGCGACGCCGACGCGATTACCACCGATTCCGTGAAATTATCGGCGAGCTAAAGAAACATTTTTCAAAGCGCGCACCTATCAAAATCATTCTCCAAAATGGGTAGTCTTTGTTACAAAAGGGAGTTTAAATATGAATAAGAACCAATCAACAAAAAGCGAAACCGCCAAACCAAGCAGCGATTCTCCTCCCGACAACGCGGTCAAAGACAGAAAAACCATCCTGACCGCCAAAAGAGTTGAAACAATCGTTGCGGTTCTTCTCGGCATTACAACGCTGCTCTCGGCATGGGCTTCATGGATTGGGCATCTGCACGGCGGACTCCAGTCCATCAACTTTACAAAGAGCAATAATACGGCGTCGCAGGGTACTGCGGAATACAATTTCGGTATGCAGAATTATCTTGCCGATTATATGGCGTGGAATACCGTAAAGGATTATTACTTTGAGCTCGAAACGGCAAAGGTTAACGGCGATCAAGCTAAGGTAGACATTATCAACAGAAAGATTGAGACATTCAAAAATAACAGTATCAGCGATACTCTTGCCGAAGGCATAAAGTGGATGGAGGAAAACAACGAAGATACTCCGTTTAATATGCCCGGTATAACAGAAAAATACTTTGCGTCTGCGCAGAAAACTGTTCAGCAATCACAGGAGCAGCTGGAAGAAGGAAAGCGGGATAACGCAAAGGGTGACTCCTATATGCTGGTGACCGTTATCTACTCGCTGACGCTCTTCCTGCTCGGTATTGTCGGCACATTCAAAAATATGCCAAATAGGATAGTGGTCCTGTCAATCTCCGTCGTGTGTTTGGTATTAGCCTTTATTTATATGTGTACGATACCGCTGCCGACAGGCTTTTCGCAGATGAATTTCTTTGAATTCAATAAATAACAGCTTGGGCTTTTATATACGCCTTCAATGTCGTTATGCTGTTTCCGAATATATCTATATGGAATCAGTGCGAACCGTTGATTATCGAAGATTCACTCAGACTAATTGTGCTTCAAAACGTTGTAGCACTCAAGCATATACTGTCTAAACAAAAGCAGAAAGGAGAATTATTATGCTTAAAATCAACAAAACAATCACAAACGCCACAGCTGTCTTTAATCTTGAGGGTCGTCTGGACACAACGACGGCTCCCGAGCTCGATAAGGAACTGAAAAGCTCCTTAGACGGCATCACAACACTTACGCTGGATATGAAGAATCTCGACTACATTTCTTCCGCAGGGCTCAGAGTGTTGCTCTCTGCTCAGAAGCTCATGAACAAGCAGGGTAAAATGACAATTCGCAATGCGAACGAAATTGTAATGGAAATATTTGAGGTCACAGGATTTTCGGATATTCTGGATATAGAAGGGGCAGAATGATATGATAAACATTTTAGAACTGCTGGAGCAATATACGGCCGAAAAACCGAACGCAGCGATTCTGTTTGATGACGCGCACGCCAAGGGCGTCACCTATGCTCAGCTCGACGAGATGAGCGGACGCGTTTATGCGTATCTGAAGCAGAACGGCATCGGCAAGGAGGACTTTGTCCTTATTGACCTTCCGCGCGGCATCATCCCAATCATCGCGATGATCGGCGTTTGGAAGGCAGGCGCTGCGTGGGCGCTGGTAGAGGACACCTACGCGCCGGAGCGCATCAATTTTATCCGCGAGGACTGCGGCTGCAAGCAGGAGCTTTGCGCCGATAACTGGGACGAGATTATGCACACCGCGCCGCTGAAAGGCTATGAAGCTCATAACGATCACGATGCGGCATACGCCATTTACACCTCCGGCACAACAGGCAACCCCAAGGGAGTTCTGCACGAGTATGGCAACCTGAGCCGTGCGATTGAATCTATCAAGATTGACGGTGAGAACCCCTTTAATAGCTCCGACAGGCTTGCGCTGTTAGCTCCGATGAACTTCGTCGCTTCGGTCATAGTTATTTTGAAAGCGCTGAGTATCTTCGGCGGCAAGACCTTTGTTGTATCTTACTCCACTATCAAGAATCCCGGCGCTCTTGCGCAATACTTCATAACCAAGCGCATCACTGTCACCTTCCTTACGCCGTCCTATGTCCGTAAGCTGGGAAATCAGACAGGACCGTTCCTCAGGATACTGATTGTCGGAAGCGAGCCCGCGAACAATATATATAATAAGAATTTAGACCTTGTCAACGTATATGCCGCCAGCGAAAGCGGCTTTGCGGTAGGTATTTTTAAGATAGATCGTTCTTACGAGACCTGTCCGATCGGCAAGCCGGAGATTGACACGAAGATTACTCTCATCGGCGAGGACGGCAACGAGGTCGCCGACGGCGATACCGGCGAGCTGTGCTTTGAGAATCCCTATGTGCGCGGCTACATCAACCTGCCCGAAGAGAGCGCAAAGGCGTTCGTCGACGGAATCTATCACACCGGCGACCTTGCAAAGAAGGATGCAAACGGTAACTATGTACTGCTCGGCAGAAGCGGCGATATGATTAAAATCAACGGCAACCGCATTGAGCCCGCAGAAATCGAAGCAGCCGTCAAGCAATCGCTCGGTATCGAATGGGCGGCTGTGCGCGGCTTTGAAGACGGCGACAAAAGCTACCTTTGCGCCTATTACACCGATGATATACAGGTCGACTCCGAATCGCTCCGCGCGGAGCTTTTGAAGCGCCTTCCGTACTATATGATTCCCGCATATTACATAAAGATTGATAAGGTACCCCTCAAGGCGACCGGCAAGCTCGATAGAAAGGGTCTGCCCGCGCCTAATGTAAACGACTTCAAAAGCGACTATGTCGCGCCTACAAACGAGATTGAAGAAAAGATTTGTCACGCAATAGAAAATGTGCTGGAACTCTCACAGGTCGGTATCAACGACGACTTCTATGAAATGGGAGGAGATTCGCTTAGCTCTATCGAGCTGATTACCAAAGCGGATTTGCCCGGACTGAATACATCCGAGGTCTTCCGCGGCAGAACACCCGCAAAGATTGCCGCGCTGTATCAGGAGGTACTCGAGAACAATGATGGTGAAAGTCCCGACGAAAAGAACGATGCGTCACTAAAGGAAGCGCACCCGCTGACGATTGAGCAGCTATATATGGTCGACTATCAGCTATATACTCCGAATTCCACGATGTACAACCTTTTCTCGATGATGAAGGTAAACACCGAAATCTTTGATATGGAAAAAATGGCTGAAGCTCTTAAAAAGGCCATTGCAAATCACCCGGCTCTCTTGACCACCTTTGCGTGGAACGAGGACGGCGAGCTGATTCAGAAATATACACCTGAAAACCTGACGGATATTCACGTTGAGAAGCTGTCCGAATTCGAAATGAAATTCGTAAAGGACACTCTGGTATATCCCTTCAAGATTGTCGGCGGAAAGCTTTTCCGCTGTCGCGTTTTCGAAACCGAAAAAGCAGGATATGTTTTCTTTGACGTCCACCATTCGCTCTTTGACGGTACCTCGCTGAATGTGTTTCTCGGCGACGTCGGCAAGGCGTATATGGGTATGGAAATGGAGAAGGACTATTATTATCTCTTGCTCAAGCGCCGTGAGGACGCGGTGAATACCGAATTCTACGAACAGAGTAAGAAGTACTTTGAGGATAGATACGAAAATATCGAATGGTCCTGCTATCCCAAGACCGACCACGAGTCCCGCGAGAACGAAATGGGCGAGTTGTTCGGCGAGCTGGACATCGAGCAAGCGCAAATGAAGGCGGTAGAACGCGCCTATAAGATCAGCCGCAACGAGTTCTTCATCACAGTGGCGGCGCTTGCAATCTCAATCTACAACGACGAGCCCGATGTAAAGCTGTCGTGGATTTATAACGGCAGAGAGGATATGCAGATGCTGAGCTCCGTAGGTCTTTTGTTCCGCGATCTGCCGGTGGGTATCCGCTTCAAGGACAGCGACACCCTCCGCAACGTTTTCGCGGACGTCCATGAACAGGTACAGAAAGGCATTGAGCACTGCTGTTATCCTTATGTCAACTCGGTCAACCAAGCCGGCAGCGGCGAGGCGGCATATCTGCTCTATCAGCAAGATATCCGCGACATGGGCGGTCTTGAGGAATTTGATGTTGAAACAGTCGACATCCGTCAGAATCAGGCAGCGTCCCAGACAGTCCTCGATATCGAGATACTCGACGGCGCGGACGGTCTGCAGGTGATGATTGACTTTGCTGCGAGCCTGTATGAAGAGGAAAGCATTGAGAGATTCAAGAGCATATATGTCAGACTTGCGCAGGCTATGGTGACCCACAACTCTCAGGCTGACGTCACGATTGGGGAGATTAAAAAGAAGGTCGCTGATAAAAAGAATTTCTTTACTGAATTTGTCAGCTTGTTCACCAGAAAGAAGTAATAGATAACAGCCCGACAAAAGGAACACAACCCGGCTCTCGCAGTGAGATATATGATTAACGAGTCCTGCGAGACGCCGGACTGTAATGTTCCCTTTGTACGAATGTCGGACGGATAACAACAAAATAAGAGGTGGTTTTTAATGGAAGCAATCCAATCTTTTGACGTATCTGTTTTGAACGGTATTCAGGATATTTTTCGCTGCGGCTTTTTAGACTTCTTTGCAGTGTTTATCAACTATCTGACAACAATGGGGATTATCTGGATTGCTGCGGGCGTTGTTCTGCTGTTCTTTAAGAAAACTCGCGCTGCGGGAATCATCCTGCTGATAGCTTTGGCTCTCGGATTTCTCACCGGCGATGTACTGCTCAAGCACCTTGTCAATCGTCCCAGACCGTTTACCGGCAATCCGGATATAGTTCTGCTGATAAAACAGCCGTCGGGAGCGAGCTTTCCGTCTACACACAGTGTATCGGCGGCGGCAGCTACTACCGTGCTGCTCTCAAAGAAAAGAACAATCGGCTTTATTGCGCTGGTGTTGACTGTATGCATCGCGTTTTCTCGTCTATATCTCTATGTGCATTATCCGACAGACGTCCTTTGCGGTCTGCTGCTCGGCGTTCTGTGCGGTGTTGCGGCGCTGCTGATTGCAAAAGCCGTAAAGCTGGAAAACAGATTAGGAAAAAGAAATGCCGGTTAATTGCCAAGGTTAACGGAAGTGTATTGTCGTTAAGGACAGTAGAGTACAATCAAGAGTAGCATAATGTATTAACTTTTCAAGCAGCCGCTCACGTGCGGCTGCTTCTTTTATTGCCTAAAGGCATTAAAAGAACAGCAGGTCAGACGCTCCGCGCGTCCGACCCGCTGTTCTTATCTATTCCGTAGTTATCTGTCAAAAGTTTATCTCAACATAAAGAGGATTATGAACTGTTTATCAGCCGCTGTATCTGTTGTTTGTAACATACTCTTTACCGGTCTGAACGCCTGTTACGTTGAGGTTCTTGTCGGTTGTGTAGCGGATTGGAACGTTGTGCCACTTGCCGTCGATTGTCGCGTACTTCAGAACAGCGTTTGTAACTCCCGCGTACTGACCTTCTGCCTTGAATGTGTATTTATTTGTCTTGAAGTCATAGGTACAGCTGATTTTTGCCGCTGTGCTGTTTGCTTTGTAGTCCCAGTCGTAGCCGTAGCTTGTCTTGCCGTACGCAACAAACAAGCAAGACTTTTTACCGGCCACCTGAGCGGAGACTGCCGTATTGTTTACTACCGCTGCCGACGCTCCTACCGCTGAAAGTGCTCCGAGTGCGGATACCGCACAGATTGCCGCCATAATTCCTGCCATTACCTTTGTTTTTACGTTTGTCTTTTTCATTGTTATTTCTCCTTTTTGTTAAAAATTTCATCAAAGCTGTTCTTGTTTTTATTTTTTGATGATTATTACTTCGTCTGACCCGCCGTTGCGTTGTGCTTAATTTAAGCTTGCGTTTTTTGAAGTCGGACTGTTTGCAACATCATCTTGCCTTGACTGTGACTAAAGTATATCACACTGACTATGACAAAACCCTTACAAAAATCAGGGAAATTTTAAGTTTTTTAAAAAATTTTTGAAAAAACTTTAAAAATTTAACTCAGAGCATATCCCGACGCAAGCTTGCCTGACTTCGGCTGCGATGAAGCGACCTCACCGCAGGAGATTTAGCTCCCCGGTATTAATCCGTCAGACTGCGCAATCCGCGTGCATAAATGCTGTATTGCCTTAGCTTTAAGAGTTTAATATTAAAAATATGAGGCTGCCGCTTGTTTGTGCGGCAGCCTCTTTTGGGTTGTTGTATTAAATTATCCGGTGTAAGGCTGAACGTAGTTTGCATCATCGTCGTTTGCCTGTGACTGGTTGTTTGCGGGCTTGTTATTGTCTATGTTGTTAATGCCGTTGCCTGCGCCGTCAGCGCCAGAGGAATTTTGTCCGTCGCCGTTTTTAATTTCGGGAGTATTGTACGGCTGAACGTAGTTGGCGTCCTCGCTGCTGCTTAAACTGCTATCGTAATTTGAGTTGCTGTTAGTGTTACTGTTGGTGTTGTTGTCAGCATTGTTGTAGTTTGATGTATTATTATTGCCGTCGTTATATGGCTGAACGTAATTGTTGTTATTGTTATCTGTGCTCTGATTTGCGTCAGCGCTGCCGGTCGTCTTAGTATCGGAGCTCTTTGCAGCTGATGTTGCCGAAGTGCTCTGAACCGATGCTGTTGTTGCAGTCTGTGAGGATGACTTGTTGTTCGCCGCTATTCCAAAGATACAAAAGCTTGCGATAACGACTGCCACAACCGAAACTGCCACGACAGCAACAATGATTCTCTGTTTTTTTGCTTTCTTTTTTCTCTCCGTCTGAATGTGGGCAATTTCCTTCTGCCTTGCTTCTCTTGACGGCGGATTGGAACTTTTTTTGCTTTTTCCGTCAAAATTATCGTTGTATGATTTTGAATTGTTGTTTTTGTTGTTTCTTGAATCTGTCATTTTTATTATCTCCTTTTTATTTTGAATTTAGAAAGCGGTTGTTATATTTTGTATTTGTTTTTTCTTACTGTGTATAAAGTATATCACACCGACAATGACAAAACAATTACAAATATTTGTATTTTTTGAATTTAAAAAATTTCTTAAAAAATCGAGGTAATGTATATGTTCAAAGCGCACACACCACTATTACCCGCCGAACGGGTATTGGACAAACACCTGCTTTTTCAGCGGCGGTGTCGCCGTCAGATGTTTTTTCCGATACAAAAACATAATGCCGTTTTATACAAAATGAAAATCCCCGATTTTGTGAATCGGGGGTTTGTTTTGCTGTAATTTAGTTTTCAGCGGTTGTCGATTTTTTCCGGATACATATCATGGGCGGCGAGCCGATCCCACGCGAGCTTCTCAAATTTCGTGCCCGGCATACCGTAGTTGCAGTAGGGATCAATGGAAATTCCTCCGCGCGGAGTAAATTTTCCCCATACCTCGATATAACGCGGCTTCATCAAATTAACAAGGTCCTTCATAATGATGTTCATACAGTCCTCGTGGAAGTCGCCGTGATTGCGGAAGCTGAACAAATAAAGCTTGAGCGATTTGCTCTCCACCATAATTTTATCCGGAATGTAGGATATGTAAACAGCCGCAAAATCCGGTTGCCCGGTAATCGGACACAGGCTTGTGAATTCCGGGCAGTTGAACTTCACAAAATAATGGTTTTCGGGGTGCTTATTCGGAAAGGTCTCCAGCACCTCGGGCGTATAATCGCTTTTGTATTCTGTATTATTTTTTCCGAGCAGGGTGATGGAACCGCGCTCGTGCTCTGTTCTTCCGTTCATTTTCATTCTCCTTATAGCAGCGCGGGATCCTCTGTCCCGTTCGCTTTGAACGCCGCCGCTCTGTCGCGGCAGGTTCCGCATTTTCCGCAGGGCTTTTCTCCGCCCTCATAACAGCTCCAGGTCAGCTCGTAGGGCACGCCCAAGCGCAAGCCCTCTGCCACTACCTGTGCCTTATTCAGATTGATAAACGGCGCGACAACTGTCAGCTGATTTCCGCTGCCGATGTTTATGGCGCGGTTGATGTTCTCGTTAAATTCCGCAGAGCAGTCGGGATAAGCGTTGCCCGCCGCGTCGTCGCTGTGAGCGCCGTAGTAGATTTCGCTGCAGCCGTTAGACAGAGCTACGCTTGCCGCAGCAGACAAAAACAGTCCGTTGCGGAACGGAACGTAGGTTGAAACCGGCTTGCCGTTCGTTTTGCCGAGCTGGTCGGAATAGCTCTCCTTAGGAATATCGGCGCCCGAGCCCTGAAGCAGAGAACAGTCCGAATCCTCAAAAATTTTTGACATATCCAGACGCTTCAGTCGCACGCCGTAATGCCCGGCGATATTCTGAGCCGCCTGCAGCTCCTTTGTATGCTTCTGACCGTAGCCGACGGACAAGGCGAGAACCTCGTCCGCGCCGTATTTTTCAATCGCGAGGGCGAGGCAGGTTGTGCTGTCCACGCCGCCGCTGAATAAAACCAATGCTTTCATAATTTCTCCGTTAATCGAACGCAACAAGCTTTTTAAGCTCGGAATTTGTTTTGAATTCGCCAATATAGGTAGTGGTTACCGTTACGGACGAAGCGTTGCGGATTCCGCGCGCCGTCATACAGCTGTGACAGCCGCTGATGACTACGCCAACGTCGGGCGTCCCCGCCGCCTCGCTGATAATTTCGGCTATGTCCCTGCCAAGGCGCTCCTGCAGCTGCAGTCGTTTAGCAGCCATATCGCATATACGCGCGATTTTGCTAAGCCCCAGCACCTTTCCGCGCGGAACATACGCCACATTCACCTTCATATCATACATCAAGGCAAGGTGGTGTTCGCAATAACTGAACACGGTGAGGTCCTTCATCACAACGGCGCTTTCGCTTTCGCCGTTCGATTCATCGGTAAAGGTCTTGCCGAACATCCGCGCAATATCATGATTTGAATAAGCGGTGCCCTCCAAGACTTCCTCCAGCATATTTGCCACTCGCTCCGGCGTTTCGACCAAGCCCTCGCGCTCAGGGTCCTCGCCGATTGCCTTCAAAAGTCCCTGAATATGGAATTTTATTGCTTCTTTATCCATTTATACTCCTCTTTCATCCGGATTCCAGATGAATTTGTGCAGCTGCAGCTGCAGCCGAACGCGCGTCATCTGATGTTCTTTAATATACTCAACCATCACCGCAGGATCAATACGACCGAACACAGGACTGAGAAAGATATGACACGGCGCGTCCGTTAAATACGCGTCGATAATACTCCCCGCGCGATTTAAATCCTCCGTACTGCCGACGACAAACTTCACTGAATCGTGCGCGTTCAACAGCTTGAAGTTATCCGTGTTCATATAACGCTCCATACCGCTTGAGGGAAGCTTGTAGTCCATCGTCATTACCGGCCACCTGTCCATTGTAGTAAACGGTCGCAAATCCACACTGCCGTTGGTCTCGATTTCTACGCGGCAGCCCTGCTTTATAAGCTGAGAAATCAGCTTGTCAACGCCTTTTTGCAGCAGCGGCTCTCCGCCTGTGAGGGTTACGTTCTTTGCGCCGCTGTCTTTTACCCATAAGCACAGCTCCTCCGCCTCGGTCGGCGTAAATACCGCGTCCGGCGTGTTTGCCCACGCGGTGTCGCAGTAGGAACAGTTAAGGTTGCAGCCCCTGAAGCGGATAAAAGCGGCAAGCTCTCCCGCGTGAGCGCCCTCGCCGTTGATACTGACAAAGCGCTCCGCTACCTCATAGCTCATAATTCTCCCTCATAAACCGCGCAATTCTCCGGCGTTTCATATACCGTTACCGCGCTGACAGGCAGTTGTTTTTCTTTTAAGGAATTATAAAAAGCTTCCGCGAAGCGCTCCGCTGTCGGGCGGAAGCAGACCTCAATCAGCCGGAACCCTTCCTCACGCAGCGCATCAAGGGTTTTATCGCGCAGAGAACCGCTCTCATAAATTAAAGCGTGGTCATAAAAATCCGCCAGCGCTCTGACCTCCCGCTTAAAATCGCCAAAATCAATAACCATATCCCGCTTGTCGCCTGTCTTTGTCAGCGAGCTTTGCGAAACACTCGCCTCGATTGTCCAGCGATGACCGTGAATATTGGCGCATTTGCCGTTGTAGCCGGATAGAAAATGTGCGCTGTCAAACGCAGCAGTAGTTTTAAGAGTAAACATATTTCCTCCAAAAAGAAACGCGTCCGCAAACGCAGACGCATCCAAATTGAGTATTTGGGCATAGCTTGCCCATGGATGCCCTGGTTTTTTTTAACGACAGGATGGCGCAAACGAACTGTCGGTATAATACAATTACTGTAATTTTGAGCCGGTTTGTTATGAACAGGCGGAAATTTATGTCAAGGGTGAGCAAAAAAGATGAAATTTCGGAAAACCGCTGGGGAGAAGTGAACTTCCGTAAAAATTTACCCATCGAAGAACCGGAAATATCAACGCTTGTATTTCATCCCATCTCTAATATTTATTATATAATATCACATAGGCAGTGTCAAGCAAGGGCAACGGAATATTCACAACAAAAAGGACACATCGACTTCAAATGCCGATATGTCCTCATATTGATTTATTCTATTGGTTGGTCAATCTCAGTTCCATCGTTAAAGATAACCTTAATGTATTCTTTGCTTTGAACCACTACACATCGAGAGCTTTTCTCTGATATCATTAAGTTTGTCAAGCGCCCACTCAGGCAATACCGCTTCATTGGCAACGCCGTAAAAATCATTGCGCCGGAATGATGTGTGTTCGTCGTCCTTTAAGAAGAAGCCGAACAAGGCTGATACTAATAAGGATAATTTAAAAAAGATATAGCCGATTGGGAGTCTTAATTAAGGCATCGTATAGTTCAAGTTGACTATACGGTGTCTTTTTATATGCCAATGTATAAAAGGCAGCTTTGATTGTTTTTGATTGTATGATAAAGAATGATAATAGTAAAAAGCATGCATTAAAAACGCATTGGTATCAGGCGATAGCAGGATTACACCATAAATAGAAGTGACAAATGCTTTTTGTCTGTTGAATTTCTGTATGATGATAACGGATTATCTTAAGGGAATCTCTAATAATTCAATGTCGTGCAGAAGTGCGGAAGATTTATGGCAGAATTTTGTCAAAATACCGCAGGTATACTGACGTATATCAAGGCATTTTGGCGAAATTATGCCGTGAAGATTTCGTGCTTATGCGCGGCAAGGAATTGTTAGAGGTTCCCTTAAACCAACGGAAGCCGGATCATACTCTTTCGCCCTCGTATTCATCATCAGGGTTTACACCGGAGGTAAGGATGACATCTTCTGCTTGAAATTTGATAACTTCCATTTCTGTGCGCTCATAT
>CAJOLF010000039.1 GCA_905235295.1 uncultured Ruminococcus sp.
GTAGCAGTCAAATTCAAGGAATGAGGTATTATTACGCTCGCGCTCAGCGCCGCTCTTGTTAACCATACGTCTTCCGTCAGATGTTGTAACCGGATCGAGCCTTATCTCGGATAACTTTGTGTTATCTCCGGCAAGAAATTCATCAATCATCTCGTTTGTGATTACCTTGCCGTACTTGCTTAAATCCCTGCCGTAGTCGTGCATGGCAACCTTTAGCTGAGCCGCAACGCTTATATGTACATCAAGAGTATCTACTCCGGCAAAGGTATTAATAGTAAACCAGGCAACAGTTGAAGTTGTCATCGCCATCAGGGTGATTATTGCAATAAATACAATCAGCTTTTTGCGGCTTTTTGCAGACATTTTTTCTTTTGCAACTTTTTCGGCAGCTTTCCTGAAAACACCCATTGCAGACACTCCTTTACATTAAATTAATTATTTATATCCTTATTTTACAGTTTTACAACAAAAAAATCAATATATTTTATAAATTTTTTCGCAAAACCGCTTAATTATGTATATTTTCACAAAAATTTCACAAAAGAATTGGTACTATTTCACTAAAGACTTTGTGTTTTTATCTTGAATTTTTACTATTTGCGTTTTAATAAAATACATTCTATGCTATTTAATATATATTTATATACAATCGTTTATATTCTAAAAAACAGAGCGGAATCGCTCCGCTCTGCGATATTCATATTAAATCTTGTAAATCGGGAAACACGCTGAGTGTGCGCTTGAGGATTCCCTGCATATAGGCGATCGCTATTCCGTAGTTTGTGAACGGCACGCCGCTGTCTTCCGCGAATTTGCGGCGGTACTGAACCTCCCTTTCGTTAAGCATACAGCCGCCGCAGTGGATTATCAGACTGTAGGGCGATAAATCCTCGGGGAAGCCCTTGCCGGATGAGGTTTCTATTATAATGTCCTTTTGCGTGTAGTTTTTGAGCCAGCGCGGGATTTTGACGGTGCCGATGTCGTCGCACTGGCGGTGGTGGGTGCAGCCCTCGGAAATCAGCACCTTATCGCCGTCGCTGAGGGTTTCTATCGCCGCGGCGCCCTTGACGGCGGTCTCGAGAAAGCCCTTGCTGCGCGCCATTAATATAGAAAATGAGGTCAGGCGGATATTATCGGGCACAATGTCCTTGACCTTGCCGAAAACCTGGCTGTCGGTTATCACAAGCGACGGAGGGTTGACAAGACCGCCGAGCAAATCCTTTAGCTCGGTGTCGCGCACCACAAGCGCGGACGCTCCCGCGTCGAGCAGGTCGCGGATTGTCTGCTGCTGCGGCAAAATCAGCCTGCCCTTCGGCGCGGCGGAGTCTATCGGAACGACCAAAACCGCCGTATCGCCCGTGTTTACAAGGTCAGAGCAGATTGGGCGGCTCGCGCCGTCGGATTTGCCCAGACGCGCGATTGTTTCCTTCAGCAGATTTATATTTGTGTTGTTCAGCGCGCTGACGGAGATTCCGTCGCCGTAGGTTTTGACGGTGGCGTCGCTCTTGTTGTAGGCGATGACAAACGGGATTTGCTTTGACTTGAAAATTTCAATCAGCTCATTGTCGGCAGCGGTTTTTCCGACGGTCGCGTCAACCACCAAAACCGCGACGTCCGTGCGGTTCAGCGTTTGCTTTGTCCGCTTTACTCGCTGCTCGCCGAGAGCGCCCTCGTCGTCAAAGCCCGGGGTGTCGATTATCACGACAGGGCCCATCGGCAAAAGCTCCATTGTCTTTGTCACCGGGTCGGTTGTCGTGCCCTTTACGTCGGAAACTACCGACACCTGCTGATTTGTTACGGCGTTTACTACGCTGGATTTTCCCGCGTTGCGCCTGCCGAAAAATCCGATGTGTATCCGTTCGGATACCGGAGTTGAGTTAAGGCTCATAATTTACACCTATTTTTTAGAGTTGAGAGTTTAATATTGAATTACCGTTAAGCTAAACTTTGCTTTTGCATTTGTCCGCCCCTACTGTTGTAAACTGTCGGGCGTCCGAGTGATATAATTAAACCGATTTATATTCTCGAATTGGATGCAACGTCACGTTGCTAGAAACGGAAGTCGCGCTTGCCGTCCTTTTTAATCTCCTCAATGTATTTTTTCGCGATGTCGCGAACCTTGTCTTTGGGGATGTTGAGGAGCTCTTTTTCGATTATTTTTTCGCCGATTTCGCGGGTTTCGGGACTTGCGTAGTCCACCAGGTACTCCTCGAGCGTCATCAGGGCGTTGGGGTGGCAGCAGTTCTGGATTTGTCCGCTCTTGCACAGCGACATAAAGCGGTCGCCTGTTCTGCCCTCGCGGTAGCATGCCGTGCAGAAGGACGGAATGTAGCCGAGCTCCATAAGCCACCTTACAACCTCGTCGAGCGTGCGCTGGTCGGAAACGTCAAACTGCGCCGAGTTTTCGTCCTCGTCCTCAGGCTCAACATATCCGCCGACGCTTGTCCGCGAGCCGCCGCTGATTTGCGAGATTCCGAGGCGGAGAGCCTTTTCCCTGACGCTCTTGGTCTCGCGGGTGGAGATTATCATTCCCGTGTACGGCACGGCGATGCGAATTATCGCGATAATCTTCGCGAAGGTTTCGTCGTCGATTCCGTTGTCAAATTCGTCGGGATCGATGTCGTCGGCAGCCTTGATTCTGGGAACGCTGATTGTGTGGGGACCTACGCCGTGAACCGCCTCAAGGTGCTCGGCGTGCATCAACAGTCCCGCCAGCTCGTAGCGGTAGAGCTCAAGCCCGAACAAAACGCCCAAACCAACGTCGTCGATGCCGCCCTCCATGGCGCGGTCCATCGCCTCGGTGTGGTAATTGTAGTTGTGCTTGGGACCTGTGGGATGAAGCTGCTCGTAGCTCTTTTTGTTGTAGGTCTCCTGGAAAAGAATGTATGTGCCGATTCCCGCGTCATGAAGCTTTTTGTAGTTTTCGACGGTGGTCGCGGCGATATTTACGTTAACGCGGCGAATCGCACCGTTTTTGTGCTTGATTGAATAGATGGTTTTTATACATTCGAGAATGTACTCAATCGGGTTGTTTACCGGGTCCTCGCCCGCCTCAATCGCGAGGCGCTTGTGCCCCATATCCTGCAGCGCGATTACCTCTGCCCTGACCTCGTCCTGGGTGAGCTTTTTGCGGCATATATGCTTGTTCTTGGCGTGGTAGGGACAGTAAACGCAGCCGTTTACGCAGTAGTTCGAAAGGTACAGCGGCGCGAACATAACGATTCTGTCGCCGTAAAAGTCCTTTTTAATCTGCTCGGCAAGGGCGTAGATTTCCTTGATTTTTTCCTCGTCCTCGCAGGCGAGCAGAACGCTTGCCTCGCGGTGGGTGATGCCCTTTCTCAGCTTTGCTTTTTCGATAATCGCGTCGATAAGCTCGCGGTTATCCTTGTTTTCGTCGGCGTATTTGAGAGTTTCGATGATTTCCTCGTCGTTGATAAACTCCTCTGCCTTGAGTGATTTTGGGTCGTAGATTGCCATTTTTATTCTCCTTATTTGTAGTCGCCGCGGTCGGTGACGATTTGATATCCGATTGATTTCAGCCTGAGCGACAGGCAGTTTATGCACTCGGCCGCCTCGTGTCCGGTGCAGATTTTGTTGTCGTAAAGCGCGTAGTCCTCGCGGTGCTCCTGCGGCGAGAGGTTGGGCATTACAACGTTTGCCCCGTGCAAAATTCCGAGCTCCCTTCCCTTTGGGGTGATTGTGCCGAGCGCGGTTGTCGCGGGCAGCAGAATTTTCGGCTGCATAAGGCGGATGAGCGACAGCAGCGTCAGCGTGAGCCTAAGGCTGCCCTGAGGCTTTTGGGCGAACTCGGTGTCGCGGTGAGGAATAAACGGTCCGATTCCGCACATCTGGGGCTGCAGCTCGTTTATAAAAAGCAAATCCTCCGCGAGATTTTCGTAAGTCTGGTAGGGTGAGCCGACCATAAATCCCGCGCCCGTCTGGTAGCCGATTCGCTTTAGCTCATAAAGACAGTCAACGCGGTTTTTGCGGCTCATTGAGCTTGGGTGAAGCCTTGCGTAGTGGTCGGGGTTGGCGGTCTCGTGCCTGAGAAGGTACCTGTCCGCTCCCGCGTCATACAGCCGCTTGTAGCTTTCCGCGCTCCTTTCTCCGAGCGAAAGCGTTACGGCGCACTCGGGATAGAGCGACTTAATCGTACCGACTATGTCGCACATCCGCTCGTCCGTGTAGTAGGGATCCTCTCCGCCCTGCAGAACAAAGGTGCGAAAGCCCAGAGCGAAGCCGGTTTCGCAACAGCTCAGGATTTGCTCCTTACTGAGCCGGTAGCGGACGGCATTGCGGTTTGAGCGTCGGATTCCGCAGTATAGACAGTCGTTTTTGCAGTAGCTTGAAAGCTCGATTAAGCCGCGGATATAAATATTTTTGCCAAAGCTTTGTATCGCGGTCATCTGCGCTTTTTGCCTGAGCTGTTCAAGCTCGGAGTCGCTGATGTTTTCGAGCAAAAACGCAAGCTCCTGCTTTGAGGCTGTTTTATTTTTTTCAATTTTTTCTATTATTTTCAGTATATCCATTTCAGTTTTTTGAGTACGCTGTTTTGGCGGTAACGCCCGACAGCCTGCCGAGCCTGCCCGAGACGTTGTTAATCACGTTTACGGGCGCGTCGATTACAATGCTGATGATGTTTATATTCTTCTCTCTGTATGGTATTCCCATTCTTCCGATAATATAGTCGGACGCGGAATGAAGAATCTCATTAAGCTGATTTACACATTCGGGCTGTTCAACGATTACGCTGATTACCGCCACGCGCGTTTCTGTGCCGTTATCCATAATAAATTAAACCTCATAATAAAAGCGGCGTCAAAATGACGCCGCAAAATACACAAATACTCAGGGTAATTCCCTGATTCTTTATGTTATCTTCGGAGTCAATACAATTTCCTCGTCAGGAACATTTTTAAGTTTTTATCAGAAGGAGCCGCTGCTGCCGTGAGATGAGCTGTCGCCCGTGTCGCTTGAGGAGCTGTGGATTGTAACCGAGGTTGTGCGCTTTCTGAGGAACACATCCTGAGAGTCGAGCATATTGACGCTGCTGTTGGCTTTGAGGTCGTATGTGCCGCCCTTGCCGTTGTACCTGTATCTTCCGATGTTTACAAGTACAAAGATAACCGCGATTACAACTCCGGCGATACCGCCGATCCAGCCGAACTTTGAAAGCGAACGAACAAGCTTGTTCTGCTCGGGCTGAGAGGCTTCCTTTATATTTGAGTAGCTTCCGTTCTCGGGAATTCCCCCGAGATAAAACTCCCTTGTTTTTTCTATGAACGCGTTTGCCGCCTGATAGTATTCACCCGAATCAAGGTACGGCTTCATATACGATTTTACCTCGGACATTCGGCTGTCGTCAAAATACGCCTTCGCCGCGCCGTAGGTAAGAATAATTCTGCTGCCGGATTTGACGTCGAACACAAGCATTACGCCGTCGGGACGATAGGTTGAGTCGGAGTCGTGGTAATTATTATAATACGCGTCCATTCCGGACGAATCAACGCCCTCGTTTGAGGTGTGAACCGCAATCTGAAAGCCCGCGTCTGTACCGGCGCTTTCCGCCGCAGTGCAGAGCTTTTCAAATTCCTCTGCGTTAAAATACGACGCGTCGTCGGTTACCGCGTAAGCGTTTGACGAACGGCTCTCGGCAAAGGCGGGTACAACCGCGAACGCAATCAATAGAGCCGCGCACAAAGCCGACGAAAATCTTTTGGAAAGCTGTTTAATCATAAGAACAACATACCTCCCAGCGTAACCAAAATAAATACCGCCGCGGCGATAATCGCTGAAATTCCGATTACCTTGCCGAGCGCTATCGGAAGCTTGCCGTAGGTTTTGCCAGTTTGTCCGTTGATGGCAAAGGGCATAATCTCGCCCTTGAACTTGTAGGTTACAATCCATACAGGCAAAAGGGTATAGCGCCAATCCTGGTTAAAGGTTTGGTCGTTGTAGTTTTCCACGGAAATCCGCGAATAACCCTTCATTGTATCTTTGAGCAGCGTCTGAGCGTAATCATCCATTCGCTGGGCGATTACGTTTGTAAGCTCCTGCTTTTCAATATCCCTTTTCTCCGCCTGAAAGCCCGAAAGATAACTCATGGAAAACGGCTTTTGCTTGCTGAGGTCAAAGGGATGAACGCAAGAGAGCATTTCCTGCTTGGTTTTCCGCGTTACCTTGATTTCGCTTTTTTCGCTGTTTTCCTCTGTTATTTTAAGTGCGTTTTCGGCGACGTTTTTAATCATAATATCGCCGGTTCTGAAAAGGTGATAGGTGCTGGTTTCGGTATATTCCTGATCGCCGGAGGTCCAACTTCTCTCCTTTTCGCCGATAGCGACCAGGCTTGAGCGCATTTGCTCGTCAACGTACCAGTAAGGGAAATACACGCCCTGCATTTTTTCAAACTGGCGGCTTGAAGTAAAGCCCTTTGGCAAAAATCTTTTCCTTTTGCACATATTCATAAATACATCGACTGCCTTATCCTTGTCAATCGCAAAAGGAATTACGCTGTCCGGCTTGAACTCGCCCGACAGCCTGCCGCCCAAAACAACGGGGTTGTGGCAATATACGCAATGGGTTGCCGCTGTTGACGCGGTGGTAATAATCTCCGCTCCGCAGCTTGGGCAGGAATAGGATACGGGATAATCGTCGCCGTAGTCCTCGCCCTGCTGAGCCGCCTGCGCCTTTTTCTGCTCGGCCTGCTCAACCTCACGCTCATCCCGGGTCTGCTGCTGTTCGCGCTCGGAGTACATCTGCTGAACCTCGGTGTCGGTAAAGCTTGAAAAACAGTACTCGCAGGTGAACTTCTGATTCTCGGGATTAAACTGCAAAGGTCCGCCGCAATGCGGGCATTTATAGTTTAGTGTAGCCATTTTGTACCTCTGGTTGTTTTACGGACGCACGCTTTGCGCGCCCTGATTTTTATTCTTTACTCCGCCTTTGTTCCGCATTCGGGACAGAATTTGGTGTTTTCGGAAAGCTCCGCGCCGCAGTTTGTGCAGAAGCGCTTTTTGGGAGCCTCGGGCCTTTTGCTGCCGCACTCCGAGCAGAATTTGCCCTGATTAACAGCGCCGCAGGAGCAGGTCCAGCTTCCGTTCTGCTGAGGAGCCTGAGCGTTTTGCTGAGGCTGCTGGGCATAGCCTCCCTGCTGGGGCTGCTGAGCATAACCGCCCTGCTGAGGCTGGTTAGCGTACTGGGGATTCTGCATATAGCTTCCCATAACGCCCGCGCCCATATTCTGAGCCATATTCATACCCATAAAGCCGATTGCCGCGCCGCCGGGGTTGTTTCCCGCGCCGCTGATGCCTTCGCCGACTTGCTTTGCCATATAAGCCTGCTGATTTGCTGCGTCTTTGAGGTAGCTTACCTGAGATGCCATCTTGCTGCGCTCGTTAACAATCTTCTGACTCTCTTCATCGTAAGCCGGCGGCTGCATACCTACCGAAATAACCTGGAAGCCTCTGAGCTGGTTCCAGTCCTCGTCGAGGGCGTCCGCCATGTACTTGCCCATTTCCTTTGTCTTTGAAGCGATATGGCTTACGCGGAAGCCATCGGCTGAATACTGGTTAAACGCTGTGCCGAGCTCGGCGACGAACTCGTCGTTAAACTGCTGAATATCGGGCATAGCGAAGGTAAACTTGCGGTTTTCCGTGACGTTCTCTCTGGGGATAACCTCCATATAGAACTTGAACGGGTCTGTGATTTTGATTGAATATGTGCCGTGCAGGCGCATAAACAGCTCTGACTCGTAGAAATTATCAAAATACTGAACAGGGTTTTGGGTACCGAACTTAATGCCCCTGATCTCCTGGAGATTGAGGAAGAATACCTTTTGCGAGGTTGAGGAAATTCCGCCGTACTTAATACGGCTGAAGCTCTCTTTGATAGAATCTCCGAACTGTCCGTTAAAGAGCGACGGCAGCGAACTGTTGTCCACCTTATAGTAACCAGCGACGGCGGTGTAATCCACAATCTTTCCGCCGTCAACCAAAATCATAAACTGGTTGTCGAGCACGTGGATAATCGAGCCGTTTGATACAAGGTTTTCTCCGCCCTTTTTGTTTTGGCTTCTGCCTTTTTGATCAACCGCCTGACCGGGAACAAAAACGTCGTTGTTGCCCATCGGAGCGGCTTCGATGACTTCAAGCCACGAATCGGCAAGAGCGCCTGTTACCGAATTGACGGCAGCTTTAATAATACCCATAAATTAAAACTCCTTTGAATTGTCATTTTGTGAAAATACTGCTTTTCATTATCTATATATTAATATATTACAAAACAAAAAGCAATCATTTTAGTAAATTTTTGTGCTTAAAAAATATGTAAAAATAATCGCGCGGAAAGCTTTAGCTCGGCTGTCTCAGTAAGGTTTGCTTGTCGACTTTTCCTCGAGGATGTACTCAAAGCTCCACGACCTTACGTTAATTTCACGGATTCCCGTGCCGCAGTATTCGCAGTACTTTTGACCGAGGTTTGTCACGGCCGCGCCGCAGTTTGGACAGTTGACGCCCAGCGCGGTTGCGTTGTAGCTCGACATTTTGGCGGTGTCCTGGGCGTAAACCAAAGCTATGTCATAGACGGTCTGCGCCTTTTTTTCGGCTGAACCCGACACCACCCTGCCGTTTTCGTCCGCGGTAAAATCGGTGTGTCCGACAGAAGTGTTAAACAGGATTGTCACGGTTTTTCCGTCCTTGTTATAACGCGCGATTTCCGTCTGATGAATTGTAATATCGCTGATTTTGCGGGTATAGTTTTTCGACTCAAGGTCGCTGATAATCCCGATGACCGCGTTTTTGAGCGAATCTGAGCAGTCGGGGGTTAAGAACGAAACGTTTTTCGCGGTGATTGCCGCAAAGTAGCTTTTGAGCACGCCCTCTGTCCTGCCCTTGAAAACATCGTAATCAAAATCGGGAAAATCCTTGTGAATCATAGGCAGATACACGTCTGTCATTCCGTGAATCGCCCTGCCGGATTCCGAGGATTTTTCTATCTCCTTTGCCGCCTTCACAATATCATTTGTGCCGAAGGCTTCTTTTGAAAACCTGCGAACCTTGCTCCGCAGGTACAAAAAGATTATCAGGACAATCGCCGCAAGCGCCGCGATTATCGCCAGCGGTATTATTATTGCGTAAAGTGATGACGTCATATCAAATACCCTGTTTTACTCCTGACCTTTAACGGAAATTCCGAGCACGTCAAGGCTCTCGCTGTCCACGGGCGACGGACACGCCGACATAAGCTCGCTCGCATTTTGAACCTTGGGGAACGCGGTAACGTCGCGCAGATTATCGGCGTTGCACATCAGCATTGTGATTCGGTCAAGTCCGATGCCCATTCCGCCGTGAGGCGGAGCGCCGTATTTGTAGGCTTCAACAAGGAAGCCGAACTTTGCTTCAATCTCCTCGTCGGTAAGCTTGAGCGCGCGGAACATCTTTTGCTGCAACTCGTAGTCGGTAATACGCATTGAACCGCTCGAAAGCTCAACGCCGTTGAGCGTCAGGTCAAACGCCTTGGCGATTACCTTTGAGGGATCGGTGTCGAGATACTGAATACACTCCTCCTTGGGCATTGTGAACGGGTGGTGCATCGCAACCCACTCGCCTGTTTCCTCGTCCTTTTCAAAGAACGGAAAATCAACAATCCAGAGGAACTTGAATTCGTCGGGAATAATTCCGAGCCTTTTGGCAACCGTCAGTCTGAGCGCGCCGAGGGTGGAAAGCACCGTGCTGTTTTTATCGGCGACAATCAAAATTACATCGCCCTTTTCGGCGCCGAGACGGTCGTAAATCGCGTTCAGTTCGTCGTCGGTCATAAACTTTTTGAAGGAAGCGTTGGGCTCGTCAACCCACCTTACATAGGCAAGTCCCTTTGCTCCGATACCCTTGGCGTATTCGGTGAGCTTGTCAATTTCTTTCCTTGTATATACCGAGGCGGCGTTCTTTGCGACAATCGCGCGAACCGAGCCGCCGTTTTCTATCGCTCCGGTGAACACGCCGAAGCCGCAGTCCTTTACCAAATCGGAGATGTCCCGAATTTTCATATCAAAGCGAATATCCGGCTTGTCTGAGCCGTAGTTTTCCATCGCCTCTTTATAGGTCATACGCATAAACGGAGTTTCGAGCTCCCGACCGAGAACGTCCTTGAACAAACGCTTGAACAAGCCCTCGTTGATTTCGAGAATATCCTCTACGTCAACGAACGAAAGCTCCATATCTATCTGTGTAAATTCGGGCTGGCGGTCGGCGCGCAAATCCTCATCGCGGAAGCAGCGCGCAAGCTGGATGTAGCGGTCAAAGCCCGAAAGCATAAGAAGCTGCTTGTAAATCTGCGGCGACTGGGGAAGCGCGTAAAACTTGCCGTTGTGGATTCTTGACGGAACAAGGTAGTCGCGCGCGCCCTCGGGGGTGGATTTGATCATCATTGGGGTTTCGATTTCCACAAAGCCGTTTTCGGCAAAGTAATCGCGCGCGGTTTTTGCGATTTTGCTGCGCGTGATAAGGTTATTGAGCAGCGGCTTGCGCCTTAGGTCAAGGTAGCGGTACTTCAGCCTCAGCTCCTCGTTTGTGTTTGTCTGATCGACAATCTCAAACGGCGGCGTCTGCGCCTTTGAAAGCACGCGCAAATCCTCAACGGCAATCTCGATTTCTCCTGTCGGGATTTCAGGATTTTTGGAGCTGCGCTCGCAAACCCTTCCCTTCGCGGCGAGAACAAACTCGCTGCGGCAGGCAAACGCCTTGTCAAAAATCTCTTTATCGGTTGAATCGTTAAAGGCGAGCTGCACAATTCCCGTGCGGTCGCGCAAATCTATAAAAATCAACTGTCCCAAATCGCGGCAGCGCTGAACCCATCCGCAAACGGTAACTTCCTTTCCTACGTCCGAGATACGCAAATCTCCGCAGTAATTTGTACGCTTTAAGCCTGTCATATATTCAGCCATACGATTATCCTCCGAATTATCATTACCCTTATATTTCAAACGAGCTGTTGTCCGTGAGATTGAGCACCGAAAATTTTTCGGCAAAGCTTTCGTCAAGCTCAAGCTCGGTTTGTTCGCCCGTGTCCATATTTTTTACCTTAGCCTTGTTTTCGGCAAGCTCGTTGTCGCCGAGAACAAGGGAATATTTCGCGCCGATTTTGTCGGCGTACCTCATCTGCGCCCGAAGCCCTCTGCCGACAACGTCGGTTTCGGCAATCAGTCCGCACTCGCGGATGTGCCTTAAAAGCTCAAACGCCTTGATTTTTGCCGCGTCGCCCATTGTTGCGATGTAGAGCGTACAGGATTCCTCCTCGGGAATCTCAATTCCCTGAGCGTCCATAACCATAAGCAGGCGCTCCAGCCCCATAGCGAAGCCCAAAGAAGGCATGTGCTTGCCGCCGAGCTCCTCAATCAGACCGTCATACCTTCCGCCGCCGCAAACGGTGCCCTGCGCGCCGATGCAGTCGGTCACAAACTCAAACACGGTTTTGGTGTAGTAGTCAAGTCCGCGCACGATTGTGGGATTTACGGTGTAGCTGATACCCGCGCTGTCAAGATATTTTTTTACCTCGGCGAAGTGATTTTCGCACTCCTCGCAAAGGAAATCGGTAATTTTCGGCGCGTCCTTGGCGATTTCCCTATCCTGAGGGCTTTTGCAGTCAAGCAGACGCATCGGGTTTTTCTCAAGGCGCGAAAGGCAGGTGTCGCACAGCCTGTCCTTGTATTGTCCGAAATAAGCCCTGAGCGCCTCGTTGTACCTTGCCCTGCATTCGGGACAGCCGATTGAGTTGAGCTCAAGGCGGATTTGTTCAAGCCCGAGCCTGTCGATTATTGACTGAGCCGCGCAAATCAGCTCCGCGTCAGCCGCGGGAGATTGAGTTCCGTACTCCTCAAGTCCGAACTGGTGAAATTCTCTGAGCCTGCCTGCCTGGGGCTTTTCGTAGCGGTAGCAGGATACAAAGTAGCTCGCCTTGATTGGCAGTCCCTCGTTTTCAAGCGCGTGCTCCAGCACCGCCCTCGCGGCGCCCGCAGTGCCCTCGGGACGCAGGGTTACGCTTTCACCTCCCTTGGTGGTGAAGGTGTACATTTCCTTTTGAACAACGTCGGTTGTCTGTCCCACTCCGCGCGCAAAAAGCTCGGTGTGCTCAAAAACCGGCGTTCGGATTTCCTTGAAGCCGTAGGCGCGCGATTCCTCGCGCATTATTTTTTCTATAAACTGCCAGCGGTAGCTCTGCTTTGGCAGAACGTCCTCCGTGCCCTTGATTTTTTTTGTTATTAACGCCATATTTCCCTCCGATGACTTTGTAAAGGCAGTACCGCGCCTGAACTGCGCGGTGCCGCAATAAAAAAGTCAAATATAAAACAAGTCTTATATACACAATAATCGGGCAGCGAAACGCCACCCGATATTGAAAAGCATAATTAATCAGCCGCGGACAAGCGGAATTATTTGAGAATATTTCTCCAGTCAAGGTCGCCGCGCTCAAGACCGTGAATAAGAACCTCCGCTGTCGCGATATTGGTGGCAACTGGAATGTTGTGCATATCGCAAAGGCGCAGCATATTCATATCGTTAGGCTCGTTCGGCTTAGGGCTGAGCGGATCTCTGAAAAACAAAAGCATATCAATCTCGTTGCAGGAAATGCGGGCGGCAATCTGCTGGCTTCCGCCCTGAGAACCGGCAAGGAACTTTTGGATTGTAAGACCGGTTGCTTCGGAAACCATTTTTCCCGTAGTGCCTGTCGCGCAGAGATTGTTGCGGCTGAGCACGCCGCAGTACGCAATACAAAACTGTACCATTAGTTCTTTCTTTTCGTCATGTGCGATTAGCGCTATATTCATATCCAAAATCCTCCAAACATAATAAATTAAATCATTCCCTTTAACTCAAGCGGAACCATATTGCCCTGAATCCTCTTTGACAAGCGGTCAAACGCCCCGAAACGGTGGTTTGAATCAATTCCCGCGACGCCGCGCTGCATTACAACCGAGATGTTAATATCAAACGGTACGACAGCGATAAGCTGGGTTTGAGCCGCGTCAATCACCGCGTCAAGGTCGGGGTAGAAGCCGAGCTTTTTGAAAAGCTTTTTGTCAAATCTATTGATTACAAGCCTGGTTTGGGAAACTCCCAGCGCGTCGAGCTTGTTGCGAACCTTTACGCCGCCGCGAACGCTTGTCGGCTCGGCGTTGGTGACGACCAGCGCCCTGTCCGCAGGAGTTGCCGCGGTTACAAAGCCCGAGGCGATTCCGGCGGGTGAATCTATGATTACATAATCAAAATTATCCTTTACCGAATCGACAAGCTGCCCGAATACCGACGGACTGAGCTCGTTTTCGGCGTCAAACGGCGCCGCCATAAGATACAAATTTTCGTTGTGTTTACTTTTATATACAGCCTCACCGAAGGAACAGTTGCCGCAAACAGCGTCGGACGCGTCAAAAAGAATATCCTGCTCGATGTCGAGCATAATATCAAGTCCGCGCATTCCGCAGTCGCAGTCAATCAGCAGCACCTTTTTGCCCTGCTTTACCAGAGCAACCGAAAGGCAAATGCAAACAGTCGACTTGCCTGTGCCGCCCTTTCCGGAGGCTACAACTATAACATTATTCATAATTACATTACCTCTTGTCTATTCTATCACAAAATCCGCCAAAGGGCAACTATACTATTTGATTTTATCAAACAAAATTTTCGTCATTATTTTGGGCATAGTGTATAATTTTGAGGTTTATTTTTTACGTTTTCTTCTTTTTATACTATTCTCTGATAAAAGACTTTAAAACAGATGCCGATGGAAAATTCCGCAGAACAAGGCGGAGGACGCAGGAATCCTGACGGATTCCGAGGACGACAACGCAGTTATGCGAAATTTTACACGGCAAATGTTAAAGGATTTTATTAG
>CAJOLF010000040.1 GCA_905235295.1 uncultured Ruminococcus sp.
AATGCGCCGGGAGTCGTTTGCTGTATGCATTAATAATAACAATCCACTAATAGGTAATACTAATTTCTAATTAAACACTTTAACACAACAGATGTCAAAGGATTTTATTAGAGAATAGTATAAAATTTGCGTAAAAAAAGAGTTGAAAGTTAAGCAACTCTCAACTCATTAATTTAAACTCCAATAGGAAAGGACGGTCGGCGTTATTCCTCCCAGTTGTGCCAAACGTTCTGAATATCGTCGTTATCCTCGAACATATCGAGCATTTTCTGCATCTTTGCGGCGGTTTCCTCGTCCTCAAGCTTTGTGTAGGTATCGGGCACCATCTCAAGCTCGGCGGAGGCGAAAACGTATCCGAGCTTTTCGAGCTCTTCTCTTACCGCGCTGAAATCCTCGGGATCGGTATAGATGGTAAAAATATCGTCGTCAGCCTCAAAGTCGGCGGCTCCGACCTCAAGCGCGTCGGTCATAACCGCGTCCTCGTCCTTGTCAAGATCCTCGCGCTCAATCAAAATAACGCCCTTCTGGTTAAACATAAAGCTTACGCAGCCCTGAGCGCCCATATTTCCGCCGAATTTGTCAAAGTAATGCCTGACCTCGCCAGCGGTTCTGTTGCGGTTGTCGGTGAGCGCCTCAACAATTACGGCAACGCCGCTGGGACCGTAGCCCTCGTAGGTAACAGCCTCGTAGTTTGTAGAATCGCTGTCGCTGGCGGCTTTTTTGATAATTCTCTCGATGTTGTCGTTGGGGACGTTAGCCGCCTTAGCCTTGGCGATAGTATCCCTCAGCTTAGAGTTAACGTTAGGGTCGGCGCTTCCGCCGGTTTTAATCGCGACAATCAGCTCGCGTCCGATTTTGGTAAAAACCTTCGCGCGCGCGGCGTCGTTCTTTCCCTTTTTCTGTTTAATTGTACTCCATTTGTTATGTCCTGACATATAATCATTCCTTTTTCTAATATTCTCTTATATTCTTAAAAATTATATCACAAGAATTTTTCTCAGTCAAGCAAAAAGAGCGAGCACAAAGCAAAAGCTCCCAATCAGGGAGCTTTTTTTGTTTGGATTATTGCGCTGCAGCGGTTTGTGCTTGGTCAACGGTTGCGGCTCCGTCCTTTGTGAACGGATAATCGTTGATATAAAGCGTATCTCCGTCAAGTCTGAAAGTAATATCCTTGTTTGACTGCTCAAGTAAGTAGTAGCTTATCGTAACTGAGCCGTCATTAACCGTGTAGATACCCGACATACTGATGTCGATATTGACGTAGGAGTAGGTGTAGGGGTTAATTGACATAGCCTGCTCAATATACTTGGCGGTGCCGTCCTTGTTAAACTGGTAAACAAGATTAAACTCGCCTGTGCTGTAGCTCCACTTTCCGACAAGGTCGTCATTGAGTGTGAACTCTTCCTCGCGCTCAATCTTAGGCGCTTTGTATGAGCTTGATTCAAATTCATAGGAAAGCTCAGGGCTGCTTACGCTTGTAAAGGTCATTTTTTTGCCGGTAAAAACGTTGCCGCTGAGTTCGACGGTGTAGTCGCCTTCAAGGAAGTACTGGGTAAGCACATCGTAATTATTAATTGAGACAACGCTGTTGCCGTTTTCGTCCTTTGAAGTCGAGTAGGTTCCTGTGCTTGATACCGTGCCGATTGTGGAAGAAACTGAGCCGTCGTTTTTGAAGTCGAAGTAGTAGTCAACATCAAGTGTTTTTACTGCCTCGTCGCTTGTAGCCGCGTCGTCCATAACCTGGACCTGTCTTACAAGATGCCATGTGCCTGTAATGTCGTTGTTGAAGAACAGCCTTACAGCGAGAGTAGTTAATACCGCAATCGCCACAATCACAATGGAGATGATAATTGTCGTTTGAAGGATTGGCTTCTTTTTGCTCACGGGCTGAACGGCTTCCGCTTCGTCAGCGGCGGTTTCTCCGTCCTGCTCGGTCAAAGCAGCGGTTTCTCCGTCCTGCTCAGTCGGGGCATTGTTTTCTCCGTCCTGCTCCGAATCAGCAACCGCGTCTGCCGCTTCGGCTTCGACCGCGGTCTGAGCTTCCTCAGCCTCGGGCTGTGTGATTTCCTGCGTATCTTCTGCCGGTTTTTCTGTTTCCGTAAGATTCTCGGGGGTCTTTAGATCTTTATTTTCGTCCAAGACATATACCTCCTTTTTTATACTAAATTATATAATACTACTTTTTTAATAATAAATCAAGCATAAAAAGCATTAATATAATTCTTTGACAGAATTTTCACTTAAATTTCAGGTTTTAAAGATTACAGTTTTGTAACACTTCCATTGCAAATACGCATTTACGGTGATATAATAGCGTTGTACGTAAAATAATATATGAAAGGAAGTCGCTGATATGATTAAATCAATGACGGGCTTCGGCAGGTGTGAAACCGAAATCAACGGCAGAGAAATCATCGTTGAAATCAAGGGCGTAAATCACCGCTACTTTGAGTTTTCCGCCCGCACGCCGAGGGGCTACAACTTTCTTGACGACAAGCTCAAGAGCTTTGTTAATTCCTACGTGGCAAGGGGCAAAATTGATGTTTATGTAAGCGTCGGACAGAGCGACCAAACTCCGTCAGAGGTCACGGTTAACCACCAGCTTGTGTCGGGTTATCTCGGAGCGATGAAGGAAATTTCCGAAACCTACGGAGTCGAAAACGACGTCACGGTAGTTTCGCTCGCGCGTTTCCCCGATGTTTTCACGGTTCACAAGGCTGCGGAGGACGAGGAGCAGATTACCGCCGATGTTCTCTCGGCAACAAAAACCGCGCTCGATTCCTTTATCGCTATGCGCGAGACCGAGGGCGAAAAGCTAAAGGCGGACATTCTGAGCAGAGCCGACACAATCCTCGGCATAGTTGAAAAAATCGAGGAGCGTTCGCCGCAGACCGTAGCCGAATACGAGCAAAGGCTGCTCGAAAAAATCCGCCAGACGCTCGACAGCTTCAGCGTTGAGATTGACGAGCAGAGGATTTTGACCGAGGTCGCGGTATTTTCGGACAAGGTTGCCGTTGCCGAAGAAACAGTAAGGCTGAGAAGCCATCTTGACCAATTGAAAAAGGTTATGGAGCTTGACGAGCCGGTAGGCAGAAAAATTGATTTTATTATTCAGGAAATGAACCGCGAGGCGAACACAATCGGCTCAAAGGTTCAGGATTCAACGCTTGCCCACATGGTTGTGGAAATCAAAAGCGAGATTGAAAAAATCAGAGAGCAGGTTCAAAACATAGAGTAATGGTTGAAGGCTGAGAGCTTTATGCAAGCCAAAGCCCGGGCTTTGCGGGTTCGGCGCGCTTGGCTTTTTCAACCGGATGAGGGTATTTTATGAAGCTTTTAAACATAGGTTTCGGAAATCTTGTGAGCCTTGACAAGCTTGTGGCGGTCGCCGCTCCGGATTCCGCGCCTGTTAAAAGAATAGTGCAGGAGGCTAAATCAAACGGAATGTTGATTGACTCAACCTGCGGCAGGAAGTGCAAGTCTGTGTTAATCTGCGAGAGCAACCACGTTGTGCTCTCGGCTGTTTCGTGCGAGACCATTCAAAACAGAGCAGAAGAAAGTGAGGACAAGGATGAGTGAAAAAATGGGTAGGCTTGTTTTGTATTCAGGCTGTTCGGGAGTAGGCAAAGGAACGATTCTCAAGGAGCTGATGAAAAGGGACGACAGCATCAGGCTCTCGGTTTCGGACACAACAAGGGCTCCCAGACCCGGCGAGGTTGACGGCGTTGACTACAACTTTGTCAGCAAGGAACAATTTGAAAAGGTAATTGCGGAGAACGGCTATCTTGAATACGCCAAATACTGCGACAATTACTACGGAACACCAATCGACCAGGTTAACGATATGCTAACTCAGGGCTACAACGTCGTGCTTGAGATTGAGGTTCAGGGAGGACTTCAAATTATGGAGAACTTCCCCAATATTCTGAGCATATTTGTTCTTCCTCCTTCGCTTGAGGTTCTCGGCGAAAGGCTCAGGGGCAGAGGCACCGAGGATGAGGCCGCAATCAAAAAACGCCTCAGGGAAGCCGAGCACGAGATGAAGTACAAGGATCGCTACAAGCACGTTGTCGTTAATGACAAGCTTGAGGACGCGATTGAGGAGATTCAAGGCATTATCGCCAACGAAAGATAAAATCAAAATGGATTTACAGATTAATTTTAAGGAGATATATTTATTATGCATAAGGTAGACGTAGACGAGTTATTCCAGGGCAAGCAGAGCAAGTACGCTCTTGTTGTGGGCGTTTCCAAAAGGGCGAGAGAAATCACCCAAAAAATGGAGGAAGAGGGCGTTGTTTCCGATGACAAGCCGGTTCTGATTGCCATTGACGAGATAAAAAATCACGAAATGAGCATTTTTGAGCCGGACGACGATGAGCTTTGATTCAGAACAAAACCTTACTTCCGAACCGTGCCGTATTGCCGCGGTAGCTAAAACAGCGGTTGAAAATACCGCCTACAGCTTTGACAGGGAGTTTTCCTACGCCGTTCCCGATTCGCTCGCGGAAGCTTGCGAGCCGGGTGTGCGTGTGCTTGTGCCGTTTGGCAGGGGCAACCGCAAGCGCCAGGGGATAATCACAGGGATAAAGCGGATTGACGAGTGCAACGGGGACGAGCTAAAGGGCTTAAAAAACATAATTTCTGTCCTTGACAGCGAGCCGGTGCTCAACGCGGAGCTTTTGAATACCGCCAAATTTATGAAGGAGCAATACTTCTGCACCTTGTATGAGGCGGCGAAAACAATGCTTCCGGCGGGAGTAAATTACAGGCTTACAACCGTGTACGGCGTAAAAAGTTCCGACGAGGGGTTTGAGCTTGACGACGAAGCTCAGCGGCTTTACAATTACCTGCTGAGCAAAAAAAAGGCTGTAAAGCTCGACAAAATTTTGGACGACTTCGGCTATACCGACAGCGGCAGATTGGACGCTTTGGTAAGTATGGGCTTGCTCTACAAATCCGACGAGGCGTTCAGAAAAATCAACGACGCGGTGATGAAAATGGCGGCCGTAAGCCCAAACGCCGATTCAGGCTCGGCAAAGCTAACCCCGAAACAGAACGAGGTGTTCGAGCTTATCAGGATGTCGGGCTCGGTTTCGGTAAAGGAAATCAGGTATTTTACGGGCGTTACGTCCTCGGTGATTGAAGCGCTCCGAAAAAAGGGACTGATTTATTTTTACGACGAAGAGGTTTTCAGAATCGACAGCAGGAAAGAGGACAGCCGAATCGACGATATAGCGTTGTCAGATGAACAGCAGTCCGCCTGCGACAGCCTTTTTGAGGAATACAATGACGAAAAGCCGCACGTCAGCCTGCTCTACGGAGTTACGGGCTCGGGCAAAACCAGCGTGTTTATCAAGCTGATTGAGCGCGTAATCGACAGCGGCAGGGGAATTATTGTAATGGTTCCCGAAATTTCACTCACACCTCAGTTTGTGTCGCTTTTCACACGCCGCTTCGGCGACAAAATCGCTGTTTTTCACAGCGCGCTGTCGCTCGGAGAAAGGCTTGACGAGTATAAACGGGTAAAAAAAGGGCTCGCGAAAATTGTAATCGGCACGCGCAGCGCGGTTTTTGCTCCGTTTGAAAACATCGGACTGATTATTATGGACGAGGAGCAGGAGTACAGCTATAAATCCGAAAGCTCTCCGCGTTACCACGCCCGAGAAATCGCGATGTACCGCTGCGCTCAAAGCGGCGGACTGCTTGTTTTAAGCTCAGCGACGCCGAGCGTAGAGAGCTATTACTACGCCAAAACAGGCAGGTATTCTCTTAACACCCTGTCCAAGCGCTACGGCAGCGCCGTACTGCCCGAGGTAGTGACGGCGGATATGAACGCCGAGGTTCAAAACGGCAACACAACGGGCTTTTCCGACGTTTTGCTTCAAAATATAGAATATAATCTCGAGCACGGCAGACAGAGTATTCTGCTGCTTAACCGCAGAGGTCACAATTCGTTTGTAACCTGTACAAAATGCGGCGACGCAATGACCTGCCCGAACTGCTCGATTTCTCTTACATACCACAGCCGCAACAACAGGCTGATGTGCCACTACTGCGGCTATTCAGTGCCGTTTACCGGGGAATGCGCCACCTGTCACAGCCATTCGCTGAGGCTCGGCGGAACCGGAACCCAAAAGGCGGAAAAGGATATTGCCGAGCTTTTTCCCGAGGCGAGGATTTTGCGAATGGACACCGACGCGGCTTCCTCAAAATCCGCCTATGAAAAAATGATTACTGCCTTTTCAAACGGCGAATACGATATTTTGGTGGGCACACAGATGGTAGCCAAGGGGCTTGACTTCCCGAACGTTACCCTTGTCGGGGTGCTGAACACCGACCACGCGCTCTACGCCGACGACTACCGCAGCTACGAGAGGACATTTTCTCTGCTCACCCAGGTCGTGGGCAGAAGCGGCAGAGGAGAGCACAAGGGTATGGCGGTAATCCAAACCGGCACGCCCGACAACCTGATAATTTCAATGGCTGCCCGGCAGGACTACGACGCGTTTTTTGACACGGAAATCAAAATCCGCGAGGCTATGCTTTATCCTCCGTTTGCCAATATTTGTCTAATCGGTTTTGTCGGCGCCGACCAAACAAAAACCCTGAAGGGCGCAAAAAGCTTTTTGGACGAGTTTATCAGTCTTGCGGAAAGCGAATACAGCGGCTTGCCGATTAGGGTTTTGGGACCTTCGCCCGCGCTGGTGGTAAAGGTCAGCAACAAATACAGATATAAGCTTATAATAAAGTGTAAAAATAACCGCGCGTTCAGGCAGCTTCTCGCCAAAGTTTTAATCAGCTTTGGCGGCAGCAGGGAATATTCCGACGTGACTGCCTATGCGGATATGAACGCGCTTGTATGTTAGGAGATGTACAATGGCAATAAGGAATATTGTTAAGGACGGCGACCCGATTCTTCGTAAAAAGTGCCGCCCTGTCGAAAAATTCGACCAAAAGCTCGCTGTTTTGCTTGACGATATGGCGGAAACCATGCACAAAGCGAACGGAGTGGGACTTGCCGCTCCCCAGGTCGGTATGCTCAGAAGAGTTGTCGTAATCGACGTGGGCGACGGAGTTATCGAGCTTGTCAACCCGAAGATTATCGCTTACAGCGGCGAGCAGGAGGGCTTGGAGGGCTGCCTTAGCTTCCCCGGAGAATGGGGAATAGCCAAACGCCCGAATTACGTAAAGGTCAGGGCTCAGGACAGGAACGGCGACGAATTTACCGTTGAGGGAAAGGAGCTTCTCGCCCGCGCGTTTTGCCACGAGCTTGACCACCTCGACGGCGTTGTGTTCAAGGAAATTGTCGAGAGAATGTTAAGTAAGGCTGAAATCGAAGAAATGGATAAAGAGCGGTAAGGTGTTTAAATGAAGATAGTATTTATGGGTACGCCCGACTTTGCCGTGCCCGCGCTTAAAAGGCTGGCAGGCGAAAAGGAGCACACCGTTGCCGCGGTGTTTACTCAGCCCGACAAGCCGCGCGGAAGGAAAATGATTCTTACTCCGCCCGACGTCAAGGTGTGCGCCGCCGAGCTCGGTATTCCAGTGTATCAGCCCGGCTCAATGAAGTCAGGGGAAGCGCTGAACACGTTAACAAAGCTTAACCCCGACGTTATCGTCGTCGCCGCTTACGGTCAAATTTTGCCGAAACCGGTGCTCGATTTGCCAAAGTACGGCTGCGTTAATATTCACGGTTCGCTTTTGCCTAAGTACCGCGGAGCCGCGCCGATTCAGCAGAGCGTGCTCGACGGCGAAAAGGTGACGGGCGTTACGACAATGCTGATGGACGTTGGGCTTGACACAGGCGATATTCTGCTAACCGCCGAGACGGAAATCGGCGAGAACGAAACCGCAGGAGAGCTTTTTGACAGGCTTGCGCTGCTCGGAGGAGAGCTGATTGTAAAGACTCTTGACGCGCTTCAAAAAGGGAGCGTAACTCCTAAAAAGCAGGACGAAAGCCTCGCGACCCACACCTCAAAAATAGACAAAAGCCTTTGTATGATAGATTTTAATAAAACGGCGAATGAAGTTCACAATAAGGTAAGGGGGCTGAACCCATGGCCTGTAGCGACAGCCGAAATCCTCGGCAGGCGCGTTAAGGTTTACTCAACAAGGCTCAGCAATTTAAGCGGAGAAGCAGGAACGGTACTGAGTACAAAGCCGCTGACCGTAGCCTGCGGCGAAAAATCTGTAGAGCTTTCGGAGCTCCAGCCCGAGGGCAAAAAGCGAATGAGCTCAGACGCTTTTTTGGCGGGACACAAGCTTTCCGTCGGAGATAAGTTGTAGAAAATACGCGGCAAACCGCTGATTTAGCGGCGCCGCTTATAACCACCCCGAGGAGCCAAAGCTCCCGCGGTAAGTTTAATACAGGAGGTTAATATGCCTTATTTATACGGATTTGATATTACTTATTTGATTTTTATTGTACCGTGCATTATACTTTCGCTTGTCTGCCAGATTATGGTGCAGTCGGCGTTTTCGCGGTATTCAAAGGTTCGCAACTCACGGAATATGACAGGCGCTCAGGCGGCGGAATATGTGCTAAGGCAAAACGGAGTTTACAACGTCAGAATTGAGCACGTTTCGGGCGCGCTAACAGATCATTTTGACCCGAGGTCAAACACAATCAGGCTTTCCGACTCGGTTTACAATACCGCGTCGGTCGCGGCTGTCGGCGTTGCCGCTCACGAGGCGGGGCACGCGGTTCAGCACGCGCAGAATTACCTGCCGAACAAAATCCGCAGCGCGATTCTTCCCGTAGCGAGAATCGGCTCGCAGCTGAGCTGGATATTCATTATTCTGGGCTTCATTTTTTATTACAAAGTCGGCACGGTGCTTTTGTATATCGGTATCATTCTTTTCTCGGCGTCGGTGCTCTTTACGGTAGCAACCCTGCCGGTTGAGTTTAACGCCTCGCGGCGCGCGCTCACAACAATAAAAGGAACAAACCTTTTGCCGCCCGAGGAATACGCGGGAGCCAAAAGCGTACTGCGCGCGGCGGCGATGACCTACGTCGCGTCGGCAATTACCGCAATAATGCAGCTTTTAAGGCTTATATTCATCGCGCGGCGCAGAGATAATTAAATTACGGAGAGACAAATGGCAAATGCAAGGGACATCGCCTTTGGCGTACTTCTTAAAATTGAACAGGACAAGGCGTATTCCAACCTCGCTCTAAACAGCGCGGTTAAGGAGAACAGGCTCAGTCCGCTTGACAGCGCGTTTGTCTCGGCGCTTGTTTACGGTGTGCTTGAGCGTGAAATTTTGCTCGACTACATCATCAAGCAGTATTCTAAAATTCCTTTAAGGAAAATTGAGCTAAAAACAAAGCTGATTTTACGCCTCGGGATTTTGCAGCTTTTGTTTATGGATAAAATCCCCGAGAGCGCGGCGGTGAACGAGAGCGTGAACCTCGCGAAAAAGCACAAGCTTCAAAAATCCGCAGGGTTCATCAACGGGATTTTGCGAAGCGTTACGCGCGCGGAGGTTAAGTACAAGCTCCCCGATAAAAGCGACAAAATCTATTATTACAGCATAAAGTATTCGGTTCCGCAGGAGCTTGTAAGGCTCTGGATTAATTCTTACGGAGAATTAAACGCCGTGGAGCTTTTTAAGAGACTCAGCGGCAGACCGAAAATCTGCGCGAGGGTAAATACCCTTAAAACCGACGCGGACGGCTTGATTTCCGAGCTTGAGGCAGAGGGCGTAAAAGCCGAAAAGTCGGAGGTAATCGACAACGCGGTTTACCTTAAAAACACAGGCTCAATCGAAAATTTGTCAGCCTATAAAAAGGGGCTGTTCCATATTCAGGATTTGTCCTCCCAGCTTTGCGTTTATTTTCTTTCGCCGAAGCCGAGGGACGTTATGCTCGATATTTGCTCGGCTCCGGGCGGAAAAAGCTTCACCTCCGCTCAGTATATGGGCGACAGAGGCAAGATTTTCGCCTGTGATTTGTACGAACAAAAGCTAAAGCTGATTTCCGGCGGCGCGCGAAGGCTCGGGATAAATTCAATCGTCACAAGCAGGCGCGACGGCGCAAACGGCGCCCCGATGCCCTTGGCGGACAAAATCCTCTGCGACGTTCCGTGCAGCGGGCTGGGAATCCTGTCCCGCAAGCCGGAAATCCGCTGCAAGGATAACCTGACCGACAGCGGACTGCCCGATATTCAGTATCAAATTCTCTGCCGCAGCGCCGAAAATCTTTCGGTTGCAGGCACGCTTGTGTATTCAACCTGTACGCTTAATCCAGCCGAAAACGGCGAAAATACCGCTCGCTTTTTGCGCGAGCACCCGAATTTTGAGGGAAAAGCGCTTGCGCTGCCCGGCGCGGTCAAGCGCGCGATACCCGAAAATGACTACGAAATCACCCTGATGCCGCATACCGCAGGCACCGACGGCTTTTACATAGCGGCGTTTGTAAGGAGGTCGTAAAATGAGCTCCTTAGTTGACATAAAATCACTGACAGCCGATGAGCTAAAGACTTTTTTAACGGAAAATAATTTCAAGCCGTTCAGGGCAAAGCAGGTTGAGGACTGGCTTAAAAAGGGCGTTTTGACCTTTGATGAAATGAAAAATCTGCCGTCCGACCTGAAAGAATTTTTAGAAACAAGATGTTACATTTCTGTTGCAAATATTGAAAAAAAGTTAGTTTCAAGGTATGATAAAACAGTAAAATACCTTTTTGCGCTCCGCGATGGGGAATATGTCGAGAGCGTCGTTATGAGCTACAAGCACGGTTACTCAATCTGTGTTTCAACCCAGGTCGGCTGCAAAATGGGCTGTACCTTTTGCGCGACGGGTAAAAGCGGATTTTCAAGGAACCTGACCGCGTCTGAGATTTTGGCGCAGATTGAATCGGCGCAAAGGGATTTGAATGTCAGAATTTCAAACGTTGTGCTGATGGGTATGGGCGAGCCGCTCGATAACTTTGACAACGTTGTGCGCTTTCTGAGGATAGTCAGCTCCGAACAGAGCCTGAACATAGGCGCGCGGCACATCACGCTTTCCACCTGCGGAATTGTTCCGAAGATTTATGAGCTCGCGAAGCTTAACCTGCAAATTAACCTTGCGGTTTCGCTCCACGCGCCGAATGATGAAATCAGGGAAAAGACAATGCCGGTCGCAAAGGCGTACCCGATGGATACGCTCTTGAAGGCGTGCCGCGATTATTTTGAAGCGACAGGCAGGCGCGTTACCTTTGAATACGCGTTAATCAGCGGCGTAAACGACAGCGACGCCGACGCGCGAGAGCTTTCTCAAAGATTGAAGGGGCAGGGCTGCCACGTAAATCTGATTCCCGTAAATTCCGTCGAAGGCACGGGATACCAAAAAAGCGATATTAAAAGACAGCAGTCTTTTGTAAATATACTTGCCGAAAACAACATTGCGGCAACAGTAAGGCGAACGCTGGGCAGCGACATCAACGCTTCCTGCGGTCAGCTAAAGAGAAATTTTGTTAATAAGGAGGATAAATAACTTGGAAGTATTCAGCAAGAGCGACATCGGACTTGTCCGAAATCAAAACCAGGACGATTTTCGCTTCGGAGTTATTTCTCCAAGCTGTGTATGGGCGGTCGTTTGCGACGGAATGGGCGGCGCGAACGGAGGCAATATTGCCAGCGCGACTGCCGTTGAGTACATCAGCACAAAAATCACGGACTTATACAAGGACGATATGACGAAGGAGCAAATCGGCGAGCTTATGGCTGAGATTGTGATGAACGCGAACCTCAAAATTTTTGAGGAAGCGTCAAATGATCCCGAGCTTGCCGGAATGGGTACGACCTGCGAGTTTGTGTTTGTTAAGGACACAACCGTTCACGTTGTACACGTCGGCGACAGCCGAACCTACGCAATTCGCGGCGGAAAAATAAAGCAGCTTACCGAGGATCATTCGGTCGTCCAGGAGATGGTTCGCCGCGGCGAGCTTACGTTTGACGAGGCGCAGAACCACCCAAATAAGAACTTCATCACCAGAGCGCTGGGAATAAAGCCCTCTGTCAGACTTGACTACATAGAGGCAAACTTTATTTACGGCGACGTGCTGTTGATTTGCACAGACGGACTTTCAAACTGCGTGTCCACAGGCGATATGGTCAAAATTTGCCACGAAAACCGCGGCGACAGACTGATTAACAAGCTTGTTGAGCGCGCCAAAGAGGGCGGAGGATCCGACAACATCACCGCCACGGTAATTTACTGAGAAAGGATTCGGCTTTAGTTTATGGATAAGTATATCGGAAAGCGCCTTGACGGGCGCTATGAAATTCACGAACTGATCGGAGTAGGCGGAATGGCAAACGTTTACCGCTGCAACGATACAGTTGACGACAGGGAAGTCGCAATCAAAATATTAAAGGACGAGTACCTCAACAACGAGGAGTTTATCCGCCGCTTCAAAAACGAGTCAAAGGCCATCGCCATGCTTTCTCACCCCAATATTGTCAAGGTGTATGACGTAAGCTTCGGCGATATGATTCAGTACATCGTAATGGAGTACATCGACGGAATTACCCTTAAGGAATATATCGAGAGCCAGGGTATCATCGAGTGGAAGGACGCAATCCACCTCACAACCCAGGTGCTAAAGGCTTTGCAGCACGCCCACGAGTGCGGCATTGTTCACCGCGACATCAAGCCGCAGAACATTATGCTGCTCCAGGACGGCACAATTAAGGTTACGGACTTTGGCATCGCAAGATTTTCCGACAAGGCGACGCGCACTATGACCGACCAGGCAATCGGTTCGGTTCACTATATCGCGCCCGAGCAGGCGAGAGGAGCCAACACCGACGGCAAGAGCGACATCTACTCCGTAGGCGTTATGCTCTACGAAATGCTCACCGGCAGGCTGCCCTTTGACGGCGACAGCGCCGTAACGGTCGCGCTTATGCAGCTGCAGTCCACTCCCAAGCGCCCTCGCGAGATTAACCCCGGAATACCAATCGGACTTGAGCAGATTACAATGCGCGCAATGCAAAAGCAGCCCGAAAACCGCTACGCATCCGCGGCAGAAATGCTAAGCGATATTGAGCGCTTCAGGCTCAATCCGTCAATCGTTTTTGATTACGGCAATTCCTTTGTGGACAACCAGCCCACCAAGCACGTAAATTCGCTCAAGGACGCGGACGACGGCAGCAACGCCGACTATAAAGACGATTTGACCGATTCGGACTTTGCCGCCGACGACGAGCCGGTTAAGGAGCACAAGCCCATTTTCTACGTTATGACGAGCGTGATTATCTCGGCGGTTGTTGTTTGCCTGATTTGCTTCGGAATCGGAATGGTTATCGCGCTTAACTCGGGACAGGCAAAGGATGTTGACGTTCCCGACTACGTAGGAAAAACTCTGGTTCAGGCAAAGGAAAAAAACCCCGAGAACTTCCAGTTTGAAATCAACAGCAAATATGACGAGAGTCAGGAAATCGGTTTGATTCTTGACCAGGAACCCGCGGCGGGCTCTATGAAGGTTAAGTCAGGCTCAACCATCACCCTCACAGTCAACGGCACCGATACCGAGATTTCGGTTCCTTTCGTAACAAATTTCAGCGAAAACGACGCAGTTAAAACCCTAAAGGAGAAAAACCTGATTCCTCAGGTTGTATATGTTGAGAACAGCAAAACTCCCAAGGGCTATACAATCGACACCTTCCCAGCGGCAGGCGCGAAGGCGACAATCGGTTCGACCGTTTGCATTTACATCGCGAACGGCGAGCGCGCCGAAACAGCCCGTATTCCCGCGGTTTTGGGAATGAATGTTTCGGAAGCGAAGTCGGAGCTCGAAGAGCTCGGACTGACGGTGGAAACCGTGTATGATGACGAGAGCAAGGAGAGCAGGGACACTGTAATCAGC
>CAJOLF010000041.1 GCA_905235295.1 uncultured Ruminococcus sp.
ATCATCATTACATCGGGGTGGAACATGTGTACAACGTTGTTCAGCTTCTGCAAAAAGTCAACCGCGACAAGGTTCTCGCGTCCGCCGTAGGCGTTCGCAATCCACTCGCCGTCCTTGCGGTTGTAGTCAAGGTAAAGCATAGAAGCGACAGCGTCAACGCGGATGCCGTCAATATGGTACTTCTCAATCCAGAACATAGCGGAGGATACAAGGAAGCTTGTTACCTCATAGCGTCCGTAGTTGAAAATATATGTGCCCCATTCCTTGTGCTCGCCGATTCTCCAGTCCTCATACTCATAGCAGCCCGTGCCGTCAAAGCGGCCGAGACCGTGAGCGTCCTTGGGGAAGTGAGCGGGTACCCAGTCAAGGATAACGCCGATGCCCTCCTGGTGGCAGCGGTCAACAAAATACATCAAATCCTTAGGCTCGCCGTAGCGCGAGGTAGCGGCAAAGTAACCTGTTACCTGATAGCCCCAGCTTCCGTCGAACGGATACTCGGTGAGCGGCATAAACTCAATATGCGTGTAGCCCATTTCCTTAGCATAGGGAATAAGCTCATCGGCAAGCTTGCGGTAGCTGAACATATTTCCGTCCTCAAACTTGCGCCACGAGCCTGCGTTTACCTCGTAAACGTTGATTGGCTGCTTGTTGTGCGGGTGCTCCTTTTTGTAGTCATACCAAGAGCCGTCGTTCCACTCGTAGCCGTCGATGTAATAAACGCGCGAAGCGTTTTCGGGACGGGTCTGGCAGTGGAATGCGTAAGGATCGGTTTTCATCAGGCGGTCGTTCCACGGGGTTTCTACACAGTATTTGTAACACGCGAACTCCCAAACGCCCTCAATAAACAGTTCCCAAACACCTGAGTCCGAAATACGGTACATATAGTTCGCGTCGGGATTCCAGTCGTTAAAATCACCGACTACCGATACGGATTTAGCGTTTGGCGCCCATACTCTGAATACAACGCCGCCGCGGTTGTCCCAGTTTACAAAATGCGATCCCAAAAACTCATAAGCCCTGACGGATTCGCCCTGCAAGAACTGTTCGAGCGGTGTTCTTGTGTCATTAAGTGAATATGCCATACTATACCTCTTTTCTTAACGTTTACCGTTAATCTCTTAATCTATCGTTTAATTTCAAATATTTTCCCAATTATTTCAAATTAAAACCTTAGTAATATTATTATAATACATTTTACCAAATATACAAGGGCATTTTCAAAATTTATGTAAATAATTTTGCCAAAATATGTATTTTCTAATGAATTTTTCGTTATTTTGCACTATTTATACGTATGATTTTTGTAAGGTAGTCGTCTCCGCACGGTCTTATCGGGTTGTACGCGAGCGCCGCGGTGTCGGTCGCTCTGACGTCCGCCGCCAAAAGCGCGCTGTCATCTTCGCTCAGGTCCTCCGCCTTGGCAACCGAGGTGACAATTTTTCCCTTGCAGGTTTTCAGCATTTTTTCTCCCTCGGGAGTAAAGCCCAAAATCCGCGCGTAGCCCGGGGTTTTGCTTTGCAGCTCACCTGTAATGCCGAGCAGCGCGCAGGTGATGATTCTGCAAAGTCTCGCGCGGGTGTACCTCTTGGTTTTAACGCGTGAAATCAGCTCCTCCGCCGACGCGCTCTCCCTCGCGGCGAAAAGTATTCTGTTTTCAAGCCCCTCGCTCACGTCCGGCAAAAGCCGCATTTGCCCGGGCGTCATATTCCTGAGCTTGTAAAGAGCGGCAGAATCAAGCCTTTCGGGAAAGGTTATGCTTTCGGGAAGCTCGGGCAGCAAGCCCGCGGCGCTTTCGCCGTTCCTGATAAGTCCGCGGATATACGACGCGCTCGCCGTTCCGTCAACCGTTCCCTCGCTGTCGTGCTCCGCTCCGCGCCTTTTAACGGCAACCGGCAAAATTTTACGCCCTTCAACCGCCCTGAGGTACTCGACCGCCAAAATATTGTTCGGACCGGCAAGAACGCCGGCAACGCCGTCTCCGAGCACCTGCCTTACGGCGGCTTCATACGCCCTCGGATAGTAGTCGCCGAGGCTCATTTTTTCGGCTGTTATCCTGTTAATCTCCGGATTGTCGCGGGCAAAAGCCGCCTTTTTGAGCAAATCCAAATCGTCGTTTTCGCACCCGAACGCAAGGCTGCTTACGCAGCCGAAAAGCGCGGCGGTGCTAACTCCGCCGCAGGCGAAGCGCTCGGCGTTTGAAACAGCGTAAGCGGCAGGCAGCTCAACCACCAGATCCGCTCCGTTTTTCAGCGCCGCTTTTGCCCTTTCAAATTTTGAGCACAGGGCGACCTCTCCGCGCTGTGTAAAGCTTCCGCTCATTACGGCAATTACGCCTTCGCCCGAAATCCGGCGCGCTTCCTCCAAAAGATAACGGTGCCCGTTATGGAAGGGATTAAATTCACAAATGACGGCAACTGCCATAAATTACCTCCGATTAACTCATTTTTTTGCATAAAAAAACAAATAAACCTGCATTTTATTGCAAAAAACCCTTGAAAACATCATATTAATATTGTATTATATTAAAGCACGGCGCAATTTGCGCGGCAAAAAACCGCGCCGCATTATTTTAGTTTTTAATTATTATACATTATATACATACGCAAATCAATAAAATGAAGGGAAGAAAAAAATGAAAGTTTTAGTTATCAACGCAGGAAGCTCATCGCTCAAGTATCAGCTTATTGATATGACAGACGAGCGTGTGCTTGCCAAAGGTAATTGCGAGAGGATAGGCACGGACGGCGCCTTTATCGGATTCAAGACAGACGACGGCCGCAAAATTGAGCGCAAAACCGAGATGAAGGACCACACCCAGGCATTTGAGGCGGTCAAAAACGCTCTTATCGACCCCGAATACGGCGCGATTAAGGACCTCAGCGAGGTCGCCGCAATCGGTCACCGCGTTGTACAGGGCGGTTCCTTCTATGACCACTCCGTTTTAATTGACGACACCGTTTTAAGCAAAATCGAGGAGCTTTCTCCTCTTGCGCCTCTGCACAACCCCGCGCACATTCAGGGAATTAACGCCTGCACAAAGGTGTTCGGAGAAAACGTTCCGCAGGTTGCCGTTTTTGACACTGCGTTCCACCAGACAATGCCCGAAAAAGCCTATATGTACGCGATTCCCTATGAGTATTACGAAAAGCTCGGCGTTCGCAAGTACGGCTTCCACGGCACATCTCACCGCTATGTCAGCGCCAAAATGGCAGAGATTATGGGCAAGCCGATTGAGGAGCTCAAGATTATCACCTGCCACATCGGCAACGGCTCGTCTATCACCGCGGTTGACGGCGGCAAGGTTGTTGACACCACAATGGGACTTACTCCGCTGGGCGGCTTTATGATGGGCACACGCTCAGGCTCGCTCGATCCCTCGGTTGTTACCTTTATCGCGGAGAAAGAGGGCTTTTCCGCCGCTGAAATGTCCGATTTGCTCAACAAAAAATCAGGACTTCTCGGCGTTTCGGGAGTTTCCTCCGACGACCGCGACGTTACCGCGGCTGAGGAAAAGGGCAACCACAGGGCAAAGCTCGCTCACGAAATGCTCTATTATCAGATTGCACAGTATATCGGCAGCTTTTACGTAGCGCTCGGCGGCTGCGACGCGATTGTATTCACAGCGGGTCTCGGCGAAAACCAGCCCTCACTCAGAGAAGGCGTTTGCAACTACCTTGAGTGCCTCGGCGTTAAGCTTGACAAGGAAGCCAACAACGCCGCGCTCCACGGCAAGCAGGGCAGGCTCACAACCGAAGACTCAAAAATCAGGGTTGAGCTTATCGCTACCGACGAGGAAATGGTAATCGCGAGAGATACAAAGGCGATTGTTGAAAGTAATAAGTAATATGAAATAACGAATAAGTTAAAACAAAGAGAGTTGAGCGAAAAAATGTCTGCGCTCAACTCTCAATTTTTTACTGTATAGGAAAGTCCTGCATTTTGATCCCGCCGTAACAGAAACGTTGCCGGGCTTTCATGCTTTCCAAAGGCGGGCAAGAGCGCCCGCCGGCACTTTTTTATTACGTCGCGCTGATCTCGGCTTCGTCCATAAAGGTTGTTCGAGAATCTCTGAACAACAGGGTAACGCACCAGATCGCGGCAAGGGCTACAAGGATGTAGATTATCCTGCTGACAACCCCTGTTTGTCCGCCGCCGATAAAACCGACAAGGTCAAACTGGAAAATTCCGATGCTTCCCCAGTTAAGTCCGCCGATGATAAGCAGCGTTAAAGCTATTCTGTCAATCATATTTTTACCTCCTTTTACGGTAGTGTAAATAGTATTGACAGAATTTTTGCGTTTATTCGGATTTTCGCAAAAATCATTGACCGAAAATCACCGGCAAGCCCAAAATCAAAATTCCGAGTATGATGACAAAAATTCCGAAAATCCTTGTGCGCTTAACCGCGCTTTTAATTTTGTACTTTTTAATCATTCCCTCGGTCGGAGCAGGGAAAACCAGCAGAATTAAGCCCAGTATTCCCGCGCTGATTGAAGCTATCAGCGCTCCGGCAAGGCGAATAAAGGAAAACAAAAAAAGTCCAACGGGAATCCCGATAAGGCATATCATACTCACAACGTAAAGAACGCCCGCGAATCTTTCGCTTTTTTCATAATATTTGTTTGCTTTGATGTGGCAGTCGTCACTGCAGTACTGCTCAAAATAGGTAATCTCCTTGGCGCAGTATTCACATTTTTTCATTTTATATCATCTCCAAAAAAAGCGGTATTATTTATGTTTTATTGTATCACACCGCGGTAAACTTTTCAATACAAAGTTACGTCAGGTTGCTGTGCAAATGTCAACTTTTCAATTTTAGTTAGTTGACAAATAATTTTTTAGGTGCTATAATGTCAACAGAAAACTCAAAGAAGGTTGACATTTTGAAAAACAAAAACCGTTCAAATCTAAAAATGACCACGCTTACAATGGCGCAGATTTCCGTTTGCACGGCGCTTTTGTGCGTGCTCTCTCCGCTGGCGATTCCGCTGCCAATTCCCGTTCCGTTTACGCTGCAGGTGTTCGCGGTAATCCTTATCGCGCTTGTCCTAAAACCCCTTCACGCGCTGATTGCCCAGGTTCTTTACACCCTGCTCGGCGTTGTGGGACTTCCCGTATTCTCCGGCGGAAAGTCGGGCTTCGGAGTGATTTTATCCCCGACAGGCGGTTTTATTCTCGGCTTTATTCTCGCGTCGTTTTTCGTGAGCCTGCTTAAAGGCAAAATCGGCGGCAAATACGCGCTTTTGCGCTATATTCTCACCTCGGTGCTTGTCGGTATTCCCTGCATATACATCCCGGGAATCGCGATGTATATGATTTACGTCCAAACCGATTTGCTGAGCGCGATAGTAACGCTTACCTCGGTGTTCATCCTCATTGACATTGCAAAATGCGTGCTCGCCTCGCTAATCGCGCTGCCGGTAAACAAAGCGCTCGAAAAAATACGGTAACAGCTTCGCCTTTGACAACACGTCAAGGGCGATTCGAATTTTTAAAAGCTATTGACAAAGGCGGCGCGTTATATTAATATATAGATGTACTACATTGATTAATACAAAAGGTAAGGTGCCGCCGCATTATTCAGGTGCGCGGCTTGCGCCGAGAAATACGCGGTACCGTATTAAATACATCTGTAAAAAAATGGAATTAAAATTTGGGGGATTTTATGTTTCAAATAGATTTTGCGTCAAGGACTCCGATATACGAACAGCTATACTACAACGTAATCAAGCTCGCTTCCGCGGGCGCAATCAAGCCGGGCGACAAGCTTCCGCCCGTCAGGACGATAGCCGCGCAGCTCGGCATTAACCCCAACACCGCGGCAAAGGCATACAGGGAGCTTGAAAGCGACGGATACATCTTTTCCTCTGTCGGCAGAGGCAGCTACCTCACAGACAAGCTCGACGAAAACTCCGCCCAAAAGCTGATGGTGCTCACTGAGCTGAAAAGCGCCGTTGACAAGGCGGTCAACTTCGGCATTGACAAAGAGCAGATGACGGAGATTATTGAAAAAGCTTTTGAACGTGATTCGGACTGAATTATTCGGAATAAAAAGGAGGCATATACTTGATTGAAATTAAAAACGTCACAAAAAACTTTGACAAAGTAAACGCTGTTGACAACCTCAGCCTTGAGATAGCCTCGGGAACAGTGCTCGGGCTTGTGGGCAGCAACGGAAGCGGAAAGTCTACCTTGCTGAGGATGCTCGCGGGGGTTTTTGAGCCGAACAGCGGAGAAATCCTGCTTGACGGCGCGCAGTTGTTTGAAAATCCCACGGCAAAGGGAAACTGCTTTTTTATCCCCGATTTTCCGTATTTTTACAACAACAGCACTATCGACAACACAGCCACGTTTTACCGCGAGCTGTACCCGCACTGGGACGAAAGCCGTTTTGAAAAATACTGCTCTGTATTCCCGGTTGGCCGCGACACGAGCATAATCAATATGTCAAAGGGTATGCAGCGTCAGGCGGCGCTGATTTTGGCGCTCTCCACCTGCCCCCAATACCTGTATCTTGATGAAATTTTTGACGGGCTTGACCCCGTGGCACGTCACACGCTCAAAAAGATTTTGATTGAACACGTTTATGAGGACAAGATGACGGTTATCATCGCTTCTCATAATCTGCGCGAGCTTGAGGATTTGTGCGACCGAATCTGCCTTATGCACATGGGCAGCGTGCTTATGGAGCGCGACATCGACTCGCTCAGGCTTGAATTCAGAAAGGTTCAGGTCGCGTTCAATCAGATTCCCGACGTTCCGAATCCTTTTGAGGGAATCAACACCGTCGGCGTATGGCGCAACGGCAACGTATTCAACATCACAATCAAGGGCACAGAGGAAGAGTTTATGCCGAAACTCAACGCGCTTAACCCCGCGTATGTTTCGGCAATGCCGCTTACTCTGGAAGAAATATTTATCAGTGAAATGGAGGCCGCCGGATATGACACAAGCAGCATCGTTTAAGGATAAATTCAAAAGCGGCTTCGCTGTTTTTAAGTGGGAGCTTAAAAGCTGCAAAAACACGCTGATAGTATTCTCAGTTATTTCCTCGGTGGTAATCGCAATCGTGCTGACGCTCTCGGTTGTCGTCGGTTCTCTCAACGTCTTGGACTACACCGGATATAATTACAATAATTTGCAGACATCGCTGTCGCTCTTTCAGGTTATCGCGTCCTATTTGGTTTTTATGCTGAACGCGGTATTTACAATCATTTACACAATCCGCATATTCTCTTACCTTCACAACAAGCGCAAGGCGGATTTGTACGGCTCAATGCCAATCAGCAGGCGCACGTTCTTTGTGTCAAAGACAATCTCGGCGTATATTCTTTCGATTGTGCCGACTCTGTTTTTCTTCGGCGTAATCTCAATTATCTCGGTATTGTTCGGTCAGCCCGTTGAGCCCGAGGTCGCCCGGCTTTACGTCAAGCTCCTGCTCGGCGCAATCGCCAACATATCGTTCTACGCCCTGCTCGCGGTTTGCTGCGGAACAACGCTTAACAGCGTACTCTCGTTTGTCGGAATTAACTTCGCTTACCCGCTTTCTGCGATGTTTATCAGGGGAACAATCAAGGCGTTCTTTATCGGAATGCCCACAAGCCAATACAGCTCAAGCTTTATTATGAAGGCGCTCAATTCGCTTGCGGCTTACGACGGAACAAACATAATTTACTGGCTGATTTTTACCGCCGTTTGCCTGTTCCTCGGTATTTTGCTTGTGAAAAAAAGGAAAGCGGAATGTGCCCAGACCTCGTTTGCCTACCGCCTGCCGTGCTACATTGTTGAAATTCTTATCTCATTTATCATCGGAATGTTCCTCGGCATGCTGTTCGGCTCCCTAAATGTTCTGTCCTACGGTCTGTTAGGCTTTATCTTCGGCTTTATCCTCGGCAGCGTTCCCGCGTACATAATCACACACCTGATTCTCTACAAGGGCTTTAAGAGGGTTTTCAAGTCGGCTATTCCCTACGGCGCGACGGTCGTAACGGTTATTCTGCTTGTGACCTTCTGCAACTTTGACTTTTTTGGCTACAACAGCTTTGTTCCGAAAGAGGAGAGCGTTAAGAGCGCGGGACTTATTGACCTGAGCAAATGCTGCTGCGCGGATACAGAGAGCGCGTTCGGCTTGGCAGATATGGCGTCCGACGACTACGAGGACAACGATAACATAAAAACCATAATTAATTTTCACAATTCGGCTGTACAGCTCGCGGACAAGGAATCAAACGAAAAATTCGGCTCAGTTTGGATAAACCTGATGCTCAGCAACATTCCCTCGGAATATATGGGCGGCTACTGCGTTTCTTACAGGCTCCAAAACGGACAAATCACATACAGGTATTACGACCCCGCATTAATCTACAGTAATTTGTTCGGCGGCGATGACTCCGAATTACATACCGCGGCACTGGAAAAAATCACCTCCAGCTGCGAGTACTTAAAAAACTACAGCTCGATTATGAATAAAAGCGTTGACAGTATTGAGCAGCTCTCGCTTTCATTTGACAACAACGGCTCCTACTCCGATTCCTTCTACGATTCGCAGATTTACGTAGCGTATAACCATTTGGTTGATAAAAAGCAGGCGGCTGAGGACAGGAAAAAAATCCTCGAGGCTTACCGTCAGGACGTTGAGGAAAAAGGCGTAAAGGACAGCAGCAAAAGCTTTTGCCTCCTCTCGGTCAGCTTCAGCTCCGGCGACGTCTCAAACAGAGGCGCGCTCTGGCAGCAGATGAGCAGTCTGCTCACTCCAGACATCACTCTGCCCGAAGACGCCGTGGTCTATTCCGACTACACAAACACAATCGCGGCGCTCAGGGAAATCGGTATTATCAACAGCGACAACAGCGTTAATACCGACGGAGATTACTTCAAAAGCTACAGTAGCTACAGTATCGGTTATTAATCACAGCTTAGCAAAAAACGGCGAATCGTTTTCGGTTCGCCGTTTTTTTATATCGTTTTTTATATCCGCAAAAATATTGACAAACTCCCTTTATAGTGCGATAATATTAGAGTATAGCTACAATCAAGGAGAGATTTTATGGATAAAGAGCTCGCAAAATCGTACAAGCCCTCCGAGTTTGAGGACAGAATTTACGACTTCTGGATTAAGGGCAACTACTTCCGTGCCGAGGTGGATAAGGACAAAAAGCCCTACACAATCGTTATGCCGCCGCCGAACATCACAGGTCAGCTGCATATCGGTCACGCGCTCGACGAAACCCTGCAGGATATTTTAATCCGCTGGAAGCGTATGTCGGGCTACAGCGCGCTTTGGCTGCCGGGCACCGACCACGCTTCAATCGCCACCGAGGCAAAGATTGTTGAGGCAATGCGAAAGGAAGGAATTTCCAAGGACGATTTGGGACGCGAAAAATTCCTTGAGCGCGCGTGGGACTGGAGGCGCGAATACGGCGGAAGAATCACCAAACAGCTTCGCAAGCTCGGCGTAAGCTGCGACTGGAGCCGCGAGCGCTTTACGCTTGACGAGGGCTGCTCGAACGCGGTCAAGGAGGTTTTTGTACGCCTTTACAACCAGGGTAAAATCTACCGCGGCAACCGTATGGTAAACTGGTGTCCGCACTGCAACACCTCAATCTCCGACGCCGAGGTTGAGTACGAGGAGCAGCACGGTCATTTTTGGCATATTCTCTACAAGGTTAAGGAAACAGGCGAGTTCCTTGAAATCGCCACAACCCGTCCCGAAACAATGCTCGGCGATACCGCCGTCGCGATTAACAAGGACGACGAGCGTTACAAGCACCTGCACGGCTGCCACGTTATTCTGCCGCTGCTCAACAAGGAGCTGCCGATTGTCTGCGACGAGCACGCCGATATGGAAAAGGGCACGGGCGTTGTAAAAATCACTCCCGCTCACGACCCCAACGACTACGAGGTCGGTCAGCGCTGCTCGCTTCCTACCGTCCGTGTGTTTACCTACGACGGCCGTATGACAGGAGCGCAGGACGTTGCGGCTTACGAGGAGCTCAAGGCAAAGGGCGCTCTTGCCGAAAACGAGCCCGAGGTGCTCGACTGCGGCAAATACGCGGGAATGACTACCATGGAAGCGAGAAAGGCGATTGTTGACGACCTCAAAACCCTCGGACAGCTTAAAGAGGTCAAGGATCACACCCACGACGTCGGCACCTGCTACCGCTGCCACACAACAATCGAGCCTATGGTATCAAAGCAGTGGTTCGTAAAAATGGAACCGCTTGCCAAGCCCGCAATTAAGGCGGTTAGGGACAAGAAAACAAAGTTTGTTCCCGAGCGTTTTGAAAAGATATATTTCAACTGGATGGAAAACATCAAAGACTGGTGTATTTCTCGCCAGCTTTGGTGGGGACACAGGATTCCCGCATACTACTGCGACGAATGCGGCGAGGTAGTTGTCGCTAAAGAGGCTCCCGAAAAGTGCCCCAAGTGCGGCTGCGTTCACCTTACTCAGGACGAGGACACTCTCGACACCTGGTTCAGCTCGGCACTTTGGCCGTTTTCAACCCTCGGCTGGCCTGAGGATACCGAGGATTTGAGGTACTTCTTCCCAACCGACACCCTTGTTACCGGCTACGACATCATCTTCTTCTGGGTTTCAAGAATGATTTTCTCTTCCCTTGAATACACGGGCGAGGTTCCCTTTGATACCGTGTTCATCCACGGAATCGTCCGCGACGAGCAGGGCAGAAAAATGTCCAAATCGCTCGGCAACGGCGTTGACCCGCTCGAGGTTATCGACAAATACGGCGCCGACGCGCTCAGATTTTTGCTTGTAACGGGCAACTCACCCGGAAACGACATCCGCTATTCCGAAAAGAGGATTGAGGCGTGCTCAAACTTCGCAAACAAGCTGTGGAACGCTTCGCGCTTTGTTCACTTGAACATCGACGACCACGAAGTTAAAAACGAGCTTCCCAAAGAACTTAAAACCGAGGACAAGTGGATACTCTCAACCCTCAACAATGTAGCCAAGGAGGTCAACGAAAATCTCGAAAAATTTGAACTCGGCATCGCGGCGCAGAAGGTCTACGAGTTTATCTGGGACTGTTACTGCGACTGGTATATTGAGCTTGTAAAGGCTCGCTTGTTCAATGACAGCGATGACTTTTATATGGCTGCGGAGCAGGTGCTCCTCTATGTTCTCGATCAGATTTTAAGACTGCTTCACCCGTTTATGCCGTACATCACCGAGGAAATTTGGCAGACTATCCCCCACGAGGGCGAGACGGTTATGCTCAGCGAATATCCGACCTACAAGCCCGAGCTTGACTTCCCCGAGGAGGAGGCAGAGATGCGCCGCGTTATGGAAGCAATCCGCGCAATCCGTAACCGCCGCAGCGAAATGAACGTTCCGCCGTCAAGAAAGGCGAAGGTTTATGTAGCGACTAAGTTCGCCGACACCTTCAAAAACGGCAGCACGTTTATCGAAAGGCTCGCTTCCGCAAGCGAGGTCGCGGTCGCCGAAAGCTTTGACATTGACGGCGCGGTCACGGTAATTACCGCTGACGCAAAGATTTATATTCCAATGGAAGAGCTTGTTGACAAGGCTGCCGAGCTCGAACGTCTCGGCAAGGAGCTCGCTCAGCTCCAAAAGCGTCTTGCTCAGAGCGAGGGCAGGCTGAACAATCAGGGCTTTGTATCAAAGGCTCCCGCCGCCGTAATCGAAAAGGTTAAGGGACAGGCGGAAAAGGAACGTGAGCAAATCGCGCTGATTGAAGCCGCGATTGAAGCGTTAAAGTAAACAACTTTAGGGCGTGCGTTACGCACGTCCTATTTTTTTACCGTCCTTTGCGATAAAGTATGCGGTGTTGACTTTATTTTGGTTAGTATATGTATCGCGGAGTAACGGATTACCGAAAAAAAGAAGCGTAAAATTTTTCTCTCCCCCGCCGCTTCAAAACGCCGAAGCGCGTATTTTCAAAAAGTTTTTGAAATATATTGACAAGCGGCACGAATCGCGCTATAATTTAACCATTATATGAACAATTATTCATATATTCAATTATTCTTTTATATGGTGATAGCAATGACCGCTGAAAACAAAATTCCCAATATCGAAATTCTTTTTGACCTTGCCGACCTGTTTAAGGTTTTCGGCGACTCCACAAGGCTTAGGATTATGTACGCGCTGTCCGACTCTGAGGTCAACGTGCAGGGCATTGCCGAGGCGCTCGAGATGGATCAGAGCACTATCTCACACCAGCTCAGGGTTTTGCGCAACAACAAGCTTGTCCGCGCCCGCCGCGAGGGCAAGCAGATTTACTACTCCCTTGACGACGACCACGTTAAAAAAATAATCGAAATGGGACTTGACCACGTTTTGGAGTGAAATTATGAAGTATTGTTATTCTCTTGAAAATCTCAACTGCGCTCACTGCGCCTCGGAAATCGAGCAAAAAATCAGTTCAACCGAGGGCTACGGTAACGTAAGCCTAAACTTTGCCACAAAGAAGCTGAATTTTGAAAGCGAAACGCAAAATCCGCTCGCCGAAATTCAGCAAATCTGCGACAGCATTGAGGACGGCGTTAAGGTTACCGAAAGCTCAAAGTCCGTGGAAGAAAAAGAAAGCCCCAAATTCGGCGCAGAAAAAATCCTGCTGATTATCGCCGTCGTTTTGGGACTGACGGCTCTTGCGCTGGGGATTGCCGTTGAATCAAAAAACCTGCAAATTCCTGAATTTGTGATTTTCGCGCTTTCCCTTGCCGCGGCGGTTCTTTCGGGCTGGAAGGTGTTAATCCGTGGCATAAAAAATATTTTCTCCAGTAGTTGATAAGCAATTACTTTTTTTAATAATATTATATAATACAATGATTTTATAAAATTCATAAACTCATTCGAGATATTTAATTTTTTATGATTAAATTCAGAATTATTTGACATCAAATTTAGTAATTTACACCTTTTTTGGCAAATATCAAAATTTGGCAATTTTTCAATATTAAAACAATATTTATATAAAACATCGATATCTTTTTTTATATATTTTTGCTTTTTATCCAAGTTTAAACCGCCAAAATTGAGTTCTTTGAATCCTGTGGAGTTTTGAATATTATCAAATTTATTTTCCTTTGAATTTTTTGATATAAAATCCATAAAATTTGCATTTAAACTTTTTCTTGTGCTTACTATTGCATTTATTTTTTGTACAATTTCATCCTTCTTTATTAAAGCTGCAAAATCTCTATAAAAATTTATTTTGTTTTCATATATATCATCGTTATAGTAATTATCTAATAAATCCTTGAGATAATCAAAAGAAGCTGTTTTTAGTAAAATATCATCAGGAAATAATTCATCAAAAAATTGTTTTATTTTTTGTTCCTTTATTTGTTTGAGTTTATTTGTGAATTTTTCCTTATAATAATTCTGTTGGTTAAAATATCGGTCTTTTATTTTGTTTTTAAATAATGATTTTGATAAAGATAATTTATTCTGGAAATTCTTTCTGATTTTTATTGTTTCTATATGTCTCAAAATAAATTTCTTTATTATAGTTATTTGCTCATTTCTTTTTTGCTGGAATTCTTTGAGTAAGTCTCTTTCATGTTCTCTTTTTATGTCATAATTTCTATTACAACATTGGCCCATTTTTTAAATTAATTAAATGATTTAAATATTTCTAAAATTTTAAAGAAAAAAATGGGGATTGGGGA
>CAJOLF010000042.1 GCA_905235295.1 uncultured Ruminococcus sp.
AACGCAGGGTATGGATGAGAACGGAGTTTTCGGCGACGGAACGCAAATCGCCGTAAATCAGGTTCTTAAAAAAGGCGGATATGTTCAAAACGGAATCGCGGGGGATAATGTTGTAAAATACCTCGCAAAGCTGATTAAAGAAAAGCTGTAATCCGCCGCCCGGCGGCAAACGACCGGTTTGGTAAATCACGGCGAAAAATCTTCCTTAAACAAAAGCCGGCTCACGCAAAGTGAGCCGGTAATTTTTATTATGTAAAAGTAACCCGCAAAAAACGCGCCGTTTTCAGAGGTTACTCAGCTTGAACCCCGGGAGTTTCCACGGTATATTCCGAAACGTTCAGCACGGTTTCTCCGTCGATTTGGAGCGCGACGGGACGGTCGAACTTTACATTGACCTTTTTGCCCCGGAAAGTCTTTACAACCTTGGTTTTTTTAACGTGCTCGCCCTTAAATATTGTCGGAAACGCAATCAGCGTTTCGAGCTTTCCTTTGCCGAACATCACCATTGTTGTAACGGTGCGCTCCGGGTTAAGTCTGTCCTGACCTGGAGTCGCCATCATTCCGCCGCCGTAAAAACGTCCGTTCATTGTGGGCGCGAGCCAAACTTTGTTAAAGCTCTCGGTTTTTCCGTCAACTGTAATTTCCGCGTTTGTCGGCTTGTAGTGAAACAGCAGACCTTTAATCGCGATTGATGTGTAGTTGATTTCCTTCTCGCGGTTAAGCCCGCGCTGGCGGTCGCCCTCCTCGCAGCAGTAGCCGTCGATTCCGTAGCCGATTCCGTTGATAAACAGGCTCTTTTTGCCGTTAACGGTCACGGTCGGCAGATTCACAAGATATTTGTTAATCTCGCACGGCGGATCGCCCGCTTCTTTGCCGAGATCTCTCCAAAAGTCGTTGCCTGTGCCTGTGGGGTAAAAGTAAATTGTATTTTTAAGGTCGTAGTCAGCGCCGTCGGCGTCGTTTGCAAAGTGGTTAAGAGTTCCGTCGCCGCCGCAAAGGCAGATTTCATCGTCGCTTTCAAGCTTGCCGAAGAACTCGCGGTAGTCGTCAATCGAGAAAACGTCAACAAACACAAGCTCCTTGTCCTTCCAAAGCTCGCCGATTTTGCGCGCCGCGAAGCCGCCCTTTCCGTTATTTGATTTGTTGTTGTAAAGCACGTAGGTTTTCATAGCTCTCACCCATTCAATTTTTTATTCATTAAACCGGCTGTCAAATCGCCGATCTCGTTCGTTTTGAGCTCCTTGACGGTTTCCGCGGGGATTACCTCAAGCACGTCGATATAAACGTCGCTCCTTTTCAGCGGATAGTTTTTCTGAATCAAATCCGCTCCCCTTACAGTGACGACGGCTACCGGTACGTTCGCCTTTTGGGCGATTTTGAACATCGCGTTGTGAAACGGCAAAAGCTCCTTGCCGTAGTTGCGCGTGCCCTCAGGGTAAACCGCGACGCTCGCGACGTCGTTGTTAATCAAATCGACCGCGCGCCTGACGGTTTTCATGGCGTTCCTGGGATTTTCGCGGTCAATCGGCATAAAACAGCAGCGGTGAATCAGCCTGCCGTAAATGGGAACCTTAAAATTCTCGGGCTTTGAGATAAAAGATAAATTCTCCTTAGCGAAGATGTGCCACGAGAGAATCGGGTCAAATTTTGAGCGGTGGTTGCTGACTAACAGGAACCTGCCGTCCGGCAGCTTTTCCTTGCCGCTGACCTGAATATGGATTCTGATGAGCTTGACGGCAATCGCGGTTGAACTGTTCAAAAGCCAGCGGTAATAGCGGCTGTCGCGCTCATATTCCTTTTTCATATCCACAAAAAGTGAGCTGATTATTATTAAAAATATGTAGGCGAACAGCAGGGCAGCAAGCCCCAGCAAAGCCCACAGAATTATGTATAACGCTGTCATTTTCTCACTCGCCTTATCTGCCTATACGGAAAATATATGCTCAAATTCGGAATTGATACTTATTATTAGAAGCGTTTTGCTTATCCAAAATCATTATAAACATAATTCGACAAAAAATCAATATTATTATCGCAAGCCGGCGCCGCGTACCGCGCGTTAATACGTATGGTCGCAGACCTCGTTGATTTTATCCCTTAATTTGAGAAAATCGTCAAACGCCTCGGGCTTGCGGCGGGGATCGCGCAAAATCGCCGCGGGATGAAGCATCGCCATCATCAGAGTGCCGTTTTTTTCAAACCAAATTCCGTGTTCCCTGGTGATTTTTATGTCGGGCTTAACAATCCTTGCCGCTGCGATTCTGCCGAGACAGACAATAATTTTCGGGCGGATAAGCCGCGTCTGATTCCTCAGCCAGTCAATGCACATTTCCTGTTCCTCGGGCTTTGGATCGCGGTTTTTCGGCGGGCGGCACTTGACGATATTCGCTATGTAGATATTTTTATTCCGGTCAAGGTCAACCGCCAAAAGCATCTTGTCGAGCAGCTTTCCCGCTCTGCCGACAAACGGCTCTCCCTGCAAATCCTCGTTTTCTCCCGGTCCTTCGCCTATAAACATCACCTCGGCGTCGGGGTTTCCCACGCCAACGACAACGTTGGTTCGGGTTTCGCACAGCTCGCATTTGCGGCAGCTTTCGCACGCCGATTTTAATTCTTCCCAAGTTTTATACATAAAACAACCTCGCTTGTAAAATTATAGTTGAAATTCGGCAAAATTAGTAGTAAAATAAAAATAACGAATCGCGTTGCGATAATAAAAATGAATGGTGGTATAAATATGAAAGTTATGGTAGAAACCTCTGCCCATCACGTGCACGTTTGCAGAGAAACCCTTGATGTCCTCTACGGAGAAGGCTATCAGCTCACAAACAAAAAGGATCTTTCCCAGCCGGGTCAGTTCGCCTGCTTTGAAAAGGTTACCGTTGTAGGTCCCAAGGGAGAAATGACAATGTCTATTCTCGGTCCCGAAAGACAGGCGGATCAGGTTGAGATTTCGCTCACCGACGCGCGCAAGCTCGGCTTTACCGCTCCGATCAGAGAATCCGGCGAAGTTGACGGAACTCCCGGCTGCAAGCTGGTCGGTCCCAAGGGCGAGGTAGAGATTAAGCAGGGCGTGATCGCCGCTAAAAGGCACATTCACCTTGATCCCAAAACTGCCGAGGAATTCGGTCTGAAGGATAAGCAGATTGTTTCCGCAAAGGTCGGCGCGGGAACAGGCAGAGAAACCGTTTTCGGCGACGTAGTTATCCGCGTCAGCCCCAAGTACGCTCCCGCTATGCACATTGACACCGACGAGAGCAACGCCGCGGGACTTGCCGGAACCGTTGACGGCGAGATTATCGTTTAATATTCATTCTTAAAAACCTTTTGAGTGACCTTTCGGGGTCACTCTTTTGTTTTGCTCAGAAAAGTCTGCAAAAAGTCGCGGAAAATCTCCGCCCAGGCTTTTTCGTTATGCTTATAATCAAGCATAACCACTTCGTTCAGACAGTCAAGGGGATAGCCCGACTCGGTTAAAATATCATAGGTTGATTCGGTTGACTTGAAAATTCTTTCTTCAAGCTCGTCGCCGCAGCCTGTATAAAAGTACATATACGGCATTTCGGGTCTGAGCTTTCTGAAAACATAAGCTCTGATGTCGTCCTCGGAATACAGCAGCATAGCAGGAGAAAAAACGCCTGCCGCGCAAAAGCTTTCTGGGTGCTCCATTCCCGCGAAAAACGCCTGCAGTCCGCCCGAGGAGCTTCCGCAGACCGCGGTGTTTTGCCTGCCTGTTTTAACATTAAAGCGGCTTTCCACGTACGGCTTTACCGTGTTCATCATAAAATCGTCGAAAAGCTCGCCCTGAGGAGCCGTAAAATGTTCCATCTTTTCCGGGCAGTTGACCGCGCCGATTCCCGCTGGCGTAAGCTCGTTGTCGCGCTTTTCCTCTCCGTGGTCGATTCCGACTATTACCGCGCCGCCGAAGCCGTTTTTCATCGCTTCCTCCACAGCCTCAATCGTGTGCCAGCAGCCCCAGACACAGTCTTTCTCAAAAAAGAGATTTTGACCGTCGGTCATATAAACTACGGGCAGCTTTTCGCCGTTATTATCGGGCACAAAAACGCGCACGCGGCGCTTTCCTCCGTTAAAATCGAAGAAAATTTCGGTTATGTTTTCTTTTTTTATTTTTTCTTCCGGTTTTGTCATTTTTATCACCGCTTTTTGTCGATTTTTGTAAGGTTTTATTTTATACTATTACCAACAGTATAACACAAAAAACGGCAGAATTTCAACTGAATAAATCGTATTTTTTCTCCAAAACTACCTTTAGAGGTGATTAAACAATGATAAATGATGTAGAAATGCTCAATTACATCCTTCAAAACGCGGAAATGGGATGTCAGGGAATAAAAAACGTAAGAAAAGGAGTCAAAGACAGCATTGCCGTTGACTCGGTTTTGTGCGACCAGCTTGTTAGGTACGGAAAAATTTACCACGTGGCAAACTCTATGCTGAGAAGCCGCGGAGCCGAAGTTCATCACGTAAGCCCTGTCACGAGGACAATGACAAAGTACGCGGCACAGCGCGATTTGAACCGCGATCCGTCGCCCTCGCACGCTGCGGAAATGATGATTAAGGGCAATACAATGGGCGTTAACAAGATGGTTCAGCGCCTTAGGAATTACGACCGCAACGACCGCAACGTCACCCTGCTCGCCAAAAAAATGATTGACACCGAGGAGGAGCACATCAAGGAAATGCGGGCGTTCATTTAACGCTTGCGCGCCAACCGCGCTTTGACGGTTGAAAATAAACATTCAACGAATTTAGGGCGGACACAAAATCCGCCCTATCTCAATGAAAGCTATAAATCCGAACACGCCTGTTCCGCGTGATTTTTCTTCTTTATTAAACTAAAAATCTTCCGATTTGCGCTATGGCGTTATGCTCGCAGACAGGCTTTGCGGTTTCCCTTATTTTTGCCGCGGCAAGACTTCCGCCGCGCTTTTTTCCGTACTCGCTGAGCACCCTTTTGAGCGAACCCGGGATTGAAGGGTAATCAAAAATCAAAAAATACTCTCCGTCAAGAGCATAGGCGGAATTTTTTCCGCAGCAGGTATTTTGGCGGTAGAGCTGCTCTATCGCGTCAAGGAAGCACGCGCTGTCCCCAAGCGAATAGCAAAGTCCCGCGCAGGACTTTTTGAGCCTGTAGCGGCGCGACGCGCCGACCGTGACAAGCAGGTAGCAGGTTTTCTCAAACGGCAGCGCCTCGATATTCACCCGCTTGCCGCCCGTGTCTATTCCCGAGCTGCTGCAAGCGCGGCGCATAAGCGTGATTACGCCCTCGCGCTGGCGGCTGTCGTTAAAATTTATATTATTAAAATCAAGTCGGCTTTCCATAATGTCCTGCTCGCAAAGTACGATCAGCACCCTGTTTTCGCCGAGTCGGTTGACTGTCAATGCCCTATCCCCAATCTTTTATTTTTGAAGTGAAAGTTCTACTACCATAGTATGCCGAAAAGCGCTTTGTTGCAAGAGATTTTTATTGGGAATTATATTGCCAAACTCAGCCAAAGGTGATAGAATTAAGTCATCAAAACCGAAAGGGTGATTTTTATGCCTGAATGGCTCAACGACGCGGTTTTTTATGAGATTTATCCGCAGAGCTTTAACGACTCCGACGGCGACGGTATCGGCGACATCAACGGAATTATCGAAAAGCTTGACTATGTCAAAAATCTCGGATGCAACGCAATCTGGCTTAACCCTGTCTACGATTCACCGTTTATGGACGCGGGATATGACGTAAGGGATTACAAAAGGGTTGCTCCGCGCTACGGCACAAACGAGGATTTGGTGAGGCTTTTTGAGCAGGCTCACGCGCGCGGAATTAAAATTTTGCTCGACCTTGTTCCAGGTCACACGTCGGACACTCACCCTTGGTTTTCAGAGGCGAAAAAGGCGGAGGAAAACGAGTACTCCAACCGCTACATATTTACAAAAACCGTTTGGGACGCGCCGCCGCAGTACAGAATGATGTGCGGAATCTGCGAGCGCAACGGCAACTATATGGTAAATTATTTCAGCTCACAGCCCGCGCTCAACTACGGCTTCGGAGAAATTACCCATCCCGACTGGCAGCTTCCGCCCGAACACCCCGAATGTCAAAAAACCGTTGAGGCGATTAAGGACATTATGCGCTTTTGGCTTGAAAAGGGTGCCGACGGGTTCAGGGTTGACATGGCGGATTCGCTGGTAAAAAATGACGACGACAAAACCGCAACCGCCAAAATTTGGCGCGGCGTGCGCGAAATGCTCGACAAAGATTACCCCGAGGCGGCGATGGTCGCGGAATGGTGCAACCCTCAGCGTGCGATTAACGACGGCGGCTTTCACATGGATTTTTACCTTGACCATTACGGCAACGGCTACAGCAGACTGTTCCGCTACGGAGAATGGGGAGACAGGGCGGTATTCAACAAAAACGGCAAAGGCGACGTCAAGGCGTTCGCCGACGAGTACCTGCCCAACTACAATTTGTCGAAGGACAACGGCTACATAAGCTTTATGACCAACAATCACGATATGCCGCGCGTTACCGCGTACCTTGACAAGCAGGCAATCAAGCTTGCGGACGCGTTTATCTTTACAATGCCGGGCGTGCCTTTCCTGTATTACGGAGATGAAATCGATATGCGCTATCAGGCTGACCTTGTGAGCAAGGAGGGCGGGTTCTCTCGCACGGGCTCGCGCACTCCGATGCAGTGGAACAGCGGCAAAAACCTCGGCTTTTCCGAAAGCGACGAACCTTATTTGCCTGTTGACAAAAGCGCGGACGCTCCCACGGTTGAAAATCAGAAGGACGATCCCGACAGTATCTATAGGGTTGTTACCGACCTTATCGCGCTCAGGCACAAATATCCCGACCTGCGCGGTAACGGCGAGCTTGAGTTTATGTTTGAAGAGGGCAAGGTTCCGTTTGCTTTCCGCAGAGGGAAGCTCGTTATGTACTTTAATCCGCTCGGCGTTGAATTTGAGTTTGACACTAAATATAACGGCGACGTAATTTATAAGCTCGGCGGCGCGGAGATTGAAAACGGAAAAATCAAAATGCAGCCGCAAAGCTTTTTGATGATAGAAATTTAAGATTAAGGCAGTACCGCTCAAATTAAGCGAACGGTACTGCCTTAAATTAATTTATTATGTTGTTTTATCAGTAATTGCCTACGGTATTGATTACGCGTTTTTTCTGTCGGGCAACCGGCATATAATCTACCTCCGCCCTATCTTCTCGAGTAGCCCGCGGGGGCATCCCGCCGCCGCGACTGATGTTTTTATTGCAGCCAAACGATGTCGGTGTCGGTGGCAATGTTGTCTATTCCGTAGAGAACCACAACCTGCTCGGGCTTTTCGTCCTTTACAAGCTGAGAAACGCTTTGTTTATAGTAACGCATATCCACCATAATTACCTTGCTGTAATTTTCGGCAAGGAACGGCGCGAGACTGTGGCTGAAGCTGTCCTTAATCAGCAGAATCGTACCGCCTTGGGCGTTTGTGTTCGTAACCTCTGTGTACGGGTGGTTGCCGTCCAAAAATACCGGATATTTGTCGTCTTCGCTGATGTGGTCGTAAAAATACATCGAGCCCGATTCAATTTTCGTTTCGCCGTCGGTGATTTTTACTTTAATATTCTTTTCGGTGTTGTCCGGGTTATCCCACACCTCGATTTTATCGGGAGGCGTGAGCCAAAAACCGCTTGTGGAGTAGGTTGTTCCGTAGAAATTATCAAAGGTTTTTACGTCAAAGATATTTTTATCCGCAGCCTTTGTACCGAGCTGACCGCACAGCTGGGTGTACGCGGTGTACGCTCCCGCGGTTGTCCAGTGGTGGTCGGTTTTGTAGTAAAGCTGAGTGCCGTCCGAATACGCCTGCTTAAAGCTGTCGCGCAAATCGACAAAGGCAATTCCGCTTTTCGCGAGGGTATCGGCGGTATTATCAAAATATTCGTCGTCGTTGTAGCTGTTGTGGATGGACGGAAGCTTGTCGTCCGCCACATATCCTGTTGAGGGAGCGAACAGCACGGTCAGCGGAGTATCGCCGATTTTCTCCTTGAAATCGGCAATCGCGGAAACATTCTTCGTAATGTTGTTCTCCTTTGACACGGGCACGTTGATAAGGTAGTCGTCGTCGCATTTATACACGCCGTTCGCGCCGTTTACTCCCGTGCCGAGGGTGTAGTAGGCGTTAAAGCCCACCCACATATTCCTTGCGGGGAATTGGTCGGCAAAAAAGCTTTCAAAATCCTCGCTGAACTTTCCGCTGAGCACGTTTTCGACCGAAACTTCGGGAAACTTCTGCAAAATTCGCTTTTCCGACGAGCTGTAATCAGCCTTTGGGTTGAATATAAACCAAATTGCCATTGCAAAAATGAAAACCACAAACAGCACTGCCGGAACCAAACGAAGCTTTCCGCTCTTTGTGTTGGGCATCGGCTCGGTTGCCTTGTAGAATCTTTCCGATGTGTCCATTGGATTGTTTATCATATTTTCGGTTTGCTTTTCCATAATTCCTTACCTCATACTATCCTTCAATGCAAAGCGGACGCTCTGCGCGGAAAACGGAAACGCCGGTTGCGCTCCGTGCTTAAAAAGCGGATTTACTCACTTTTTATCAGAATCTGAAGTACAAAAACGGATTGTAGCTTTGGTTGACAAGGCTTGCCGTGCTGATGAACATAACTACGGCGACGAACGCCGCCTCGGCAATCCATATATATTTTTTGTGCGACACGCGCGCGTACAGGTTCGCGCTGAGCGGCGTGCAGGCAATTCCTGCGATAAATAGCAGGGGCAGGTAGCTGAGCGTGAGGTTTAGCGAGCTTTCGCTGAACGCGCCGTTGCAGAAGTTGAACAAATCGCCCAAAAACGCGCCGAGCTGAGCAACGTCGGTAAAGTAGAACAGTCCCCAGCCGATGAGAATAATTACCAAAGCGTAGATGTGCTGAATTACCCTCGGAAGCTTATCAAGGAAGCGCTTGAGCACAAATTTTTCGATAATCAGCAGGATTCCGTAGTACAAGCCCCAAAAGATGAAGTTGTAGGAAGCGCCGTGCCAAAGTCCCGTCAGTCCCCAGACGATAAGCAGGTTGATAATCTGCCTCGGTACGCCCTTGCGGTTGCCGCCGAGCGGAATGTAGACGTATTCCTTGAACCACGTTGAAAGCGAGATGTGCCATCTTCGCCAGAAATCGGTGATTGAGGTCGAGATGTACGGGTAGTTGAAGTTTTTGAGGAACTCAAAGCCGAACATATTGCCCAGTCCGCAAGCCATATCGGAGTAACCCGAAAAGTCAAAGTAAATCTGAAAGGCGTAAGCGAGGATTCCCACCCACGTGCCCAAAACACCGTTTTCGTCGGTGTTGGCGAACATCGCGGTTGTTAGGGTTCCCATCTGATTGGCAATTAGAACCTTTTTGCCCATTCCGACAGCGAAAAGCTTTACGCCCTTTGCAAAGCGGTCACGGGTTTCGCGGCGGTTTTGAAGCTGATAGGCAACGTCGCGGTAGCGGACAATCGGACCCGCAATCAGCTGGGGAAACAGCGCGACATACGTGCCGAAGTTTATGAAGCTCTTTGACACGGGAGCGTCGTCGCGGTAGACGTCGATTACGTAGCTCATAGTCTGGAAGGTGTAGAAGCTGATGCCTATCGGCAGGCTGATTTGCAAGGTGGGGATGTTGAGGAACGGCAGAACATTCAGCGTTTCGGTAATCAATCCCAAATACTTGAACACAGCCAAAATTCCGATGTCAAGAATAATTGTGAGGACTAAAAACAGCTTCTTTTTCTTTTTATCCTGCCTGAATTTGTCGACCAAAAAGCCGCCGAGGTAGTTGAAAAAGATGTTAAACACCATCAGCAGTACAAGCTTAGGCTCACCCCAGCCGTAGAAAACCAGGTTGATGAAAAACAGGAACAGATTTCTGAACTTGCGCGGGGTAATGTAGTATATTAACAGTGTTATTACCAAGTAGGCAAATATAAATACAAGGCTTGAAAAAACCAAGTCATACCCTCCTTATTAAAGGATTCCGAAAAATTGACGCAAAATTGCGGAAAAATCCGAATTTCATCGCGTTTTGTCAATTAATAAAATATTACATACAGAAATATTTTACCTCATAATCCGCTTTAAGTCAATAATTATAATCAAAATGTGCCGGGCGCCGGTGGGCGCTTTTTCCGCCGTTTATACAAAAGTACGATGACCTATACAACAAAAAGGAGCTGCGGGGATTGAAGCTTTAAGCTTCGGTATCCCGCAACTCCTTTGAGTATTAAATTAATAATTCCGCAATCAAACAAGCTCGATGATTGCCATTTCGGCTCCGTCGCCGCGGCGGGGACCGATTTTGGTTACTCTTGTGTAGCCGCCGTTACGGTCAGCGTACTTGGGAGCAATATCCGAGAAGAGCTTTGATACAACATCTTCCTTAGTGACAAAAGCCAAAACAAGGCGTCTGTTGTGAAGTGTATTTGTTTTTGCGGTTGTTATCATTTTCTCCGCCATAGCCTGAACTTCTTTGGCGCGAGTGTTAGTTGTCTCGATTTTGCCGTTTTCGAGAAGGAAAGTAACCATAGCGCGGAGCATTGCTGTTCTCTGTGCAGTTGTTCTTCCCAGTTTTCTTGTACCTGGCATTGTTTTCACTCCTTTACCGTTTTATAAAAGGATATTTTATTCGTCTTCCTTCTGGAGACCGAAACCAAGAGAATTAAGCTTCTGAACAACCTCTTCGAGTGACTTTCTGCCGAGGTTGCGAACCTTCATCATATCCTCTTCGGACTTGTTAATTAAATCTTCAACAGTGTTGATGCCTGCGCGCTTGAGGCAGTTGAACGAACGAACCGAAAGATCGAGGTCTTCGATTGTCATTTCGAGGATTTTCTCCTTGCCCTTGTCGTCCTTTTCAACCATAACCTCCGCTGAGGAAGCCTTGTCGGAAAGGTTGACAAAGAGGTTAAGGTGCTCGGTGAGTACCTTTGCCGCGAGAGATACAGCCTCCTCGGCGTTGATTACGCCGTTTGTCCAAACGTCCAGCGTAAGCTTATCGTAGTCGGTAATCTGACCTACGCGGGTATTGTCTACCGTGTAGTTTACCTTTAATACGGGCGTGTAGATTGAGTCAATCGGAAGAACTCCGATTACGTTGTTACCGCTGAGCTGCTTGTTGCGCTCGCCCGGAACGTAGCCTCTGCCCTTGTCAATGGTGATTTCCATATTGAGCTTCGCGCCTTCGCCTAAGGTTGCGATGTGAAGCTCGGGATTGAGGATTTCTACCTCGTCGTCACACTTGATGTTTGCCGCGGTTACCTCGCAGGCGCCCTCGGCGTTGATTTCTACAACCTTGGGACTGGTCTCTACAAGCTTGGGAACAAGGCTTTTGAGATTGAGTACAATCTCGGTAACGTCCTCTTTAACGCCCGGAATAGTTGAAAATTCGTGAAGAACGCCGTCAATCTTTACAGATGTGACAGCACAGCCCTCAAGTGAGGAAAGCAGCACTCTGCGAAGGCTGTTGCCGAGGGTGTTGCCGAATCCGCGTTCGAGCGGTTCAACAACGAACCTACCGTACTTTCCGTCTGCGGTCAATTCCGCAGTTTCAATTCTTGGCTTTTCTATTTCAATCATTCGCGAATCCTCCTGTTATTATGCCGCCAAAGCTCTGACGGCTTGTGTAATCTGCTTGTGTAGATGTATACCGATACCTTTTGCGATTTCAGTATAAAGATTACTTGGAGTACAACTCAACGATGAGGTGTTCTTCAACAGGATAGTCGATATCGTCTCTCTGCGGAAGAGCTACAACCTTGCCGCCGAGGAGATTCTCGTTCTTCTCAAGCCACTTGGGAGTGAGAGTTGAAGCGTTTTCGCCCTCTGCGATTGCCTTGAATCTTGTTGTTGAGCGGCTCTTTTCCTTTACTTCGATTACATCGCCGACCTTGAGTGTGTTAGGTGCGATGATGTATCTCTTCTCGCCGTCTGCGTACGATACAAGAGCGATGTTGGCCGATCTGTTAGGGTCGTACTCGATTGTCTTGACCGTTGCAGGGATGCCGTCCTTGTCTCTCTTGAAATCGATGATTCTGTATTTAGGTCTGTATCCGCCGCCTCTGTGTCTGACGGTGATCTTGCCTCTTACGTTCCTTCCGGAATGCTTTTTAAGTGTGGTCGTAAGAGACTTTTCCGGCTTATCGGTAGTGATCTCTTCGAATGTGGAGACCGTCATACCTCTGAGTCCCGGAGTCGTTGGTTTATATTTTCTGATTCCCATTTCCTACTGCCTCCTTAAACTACATGTCCTGGAAGATCTCAATCTCCTTGCTGTCAGGAGTGAGCGTCACAATAGCTTTCTTATATGAGGAAGTAGTTCCCATTGTTCTGCCGAGTCTCTTCCTCTTTCCGCTTACGTTCACGACGTTGACCTTTGCAACGTCTACGCCGAAGACCTCCTCGACGGCCTTGCGGATTTCCGTCTTGTTGGCTTCCTTGGCCACTTTGAACGCATACTTCTTGTCAGCGGCCATATCCATACTGTTCTCAGTGATGATCGGCCTGATGATTACATCGTATCCCGTCTTCATTATGCGTACACCTCCTCGATCTTCTTGGCTGCTGCCTTGGTGAGCACGAGAGTGTAGTGGTTTACGATCTCATATACGTTCATTGTGCTTACCAGTGCCGTTCTGACGCCAGGGATGTTGTTGGCGGATCTTACTACGTTGTCATCCTTCTCATCCATGACGATCAGGGCTTTCTTGTCTGCCTTGATGTTCTCGAGAACCTTTATCATGTCTTTGGTCTTAGGCTCTTTGAACTTGAATTCATCTACTACGATCAGCTCGTTGTCTGCAACCTTTGCGGAGAGTGCCGACTTGAGAGCGAGTCTCTTGAGCTTCTTGTTGAGGCTGTACCTATAGCTTCTTGGCTTAGGTGCGAATACCACACCGCCTCCGACCTGTGAAGGGTCTGTGGAGCTACCCTGTCTGTGACGACCGGTACCTTTCTGTCTGAAAGGCTTGCGTCCGCCTCCTCTTACCTCAGATCTTGTCTTAGCAGATTGGGTTCCCTGTCTCTGGTTTGCCAGGTAGTTCTTAACTACTGCATGTACTGCGAATTCATTCGGCTTGATTCCGAAGATCTCATCAGAGAGAGTGATATCTCCGACCTTCTTGCCGTCAACGCTTACTACGTTTACTTTTGCCATCTTCAGTTCCTCCTTTCTGCTTATTTATCCTGACCCTTGACCGCCGGTCTGATCTT
>CAJOLF010000043.1 GCA_905235295.1 uncultured Ruminococcus sp.
ATACCCGGAGGATAAAATGACTGAGGTTTTGATGTACAACATTGAGCAGGAAAAGAGAATAAAAATCAAGCTCCTCTGCCGAAAGCTGAACATAAACGCGAGAGAGGTAGAAAAATCCGAGTTCGGGATGAAACTGTCAACCCTGCTCGGACTTGATGATGATAAAACCGTCGCGCCGGATTCTGACTTTGACGGCGAGATGCTTTATCTCAGCAACTTCTACGGAGCGACGCTCAATATTTTCCTGAATCAGCTCAAAAAGCAAAATACGCCTGTAGCGCTCAAGGCGGTACAGACGGATTCAAATATCGGTTATACTTCCTGCGAATTATATCGGGAGCTTTGCGAGGAACACAAAATGATGAACGGCTAAATCAGCTTAAATGTCATTTATTGTTTGCTTTCATGCGCTTTGGCGCCGATTAAAACCAAATCCTTTGTGTCAATTATGCCGTCGATATTATAATCGGCAGCTTTTTGGTAGCAGCCGTTAACGGTTTTTGTTCCGAGGATAATGTCCATTATGTCGTCGGTGTCGGCGGAATTGACTGTGCCGCTTCCGTTAACATCTCCGAACAGCGCAATCTCAAATTCACCCTCCGGGGTTTGCGCCCAATAACCTGTTCTCAGCTTGCCCGAGGTTACCTCGGAACGGTTGGAATCATAAATTTTGCGAATGTCAGGGTATTTTTTCTCGGCTTGGGTGACGGTAGTTCCGGGTTCAATTCCGATGATGATATTGTCAAGCAGCCTCAGGCTTCCAACCGTGCGAATGTTCGCGCCTGCGCTTTTCGGGCTGAGCTCGGCGGCGTTCAAAATCTCGCAGTTAAAGTTGTTTTTCAGCACGGCGGCTTTTATTCCGACCGCGCACATCAGCTTTGCCGAGTCAAGCTCGGCGCTTCCGCCCGAAAAGCTGAGGGATGAACCGCTGACAGTAAAGCGTTCTTTTTCGGTTTTTACGGCGAGGTTGCAACTTAGATTTTCGGTGTTACCTCCGTTTAGAGAAATAAGGCGCTTGTCGGCGGAAAGAATATAACCCGCTCCGGCATTTTGAAAATCAATATAAGGATCAAGCACAGCGCAGTTTGTTTTGTTTCCGCCGGATATTCTGAAAATCTCTCCTGAATAAGCCTTTGCGTACGCTTTACCGCCGTTGCAGAACAAAAGCTCAACGCCCTGCGAAAAGTTGTATGTATTAAGGTGCTGACCGTTGAAATTGTAACTGCGTACATACGGGTAAACGCTGTTGTTGTGAATGAGAAAAATCTCGTTGCCCGCGACGGCGAATGAACGGTTTGAGATATTTTGCGCGTCGGAAATCACGCAGTAATCGCAGCTTCCGCTGTTCATATTCATCCTGACAATTTCGCAGGAGCTTTTGCTGCCGTCAAAAAGCGCGTAAGCATAGTTTTCGTCGTGGCAAACCGAGCGGATTATACCCGAAACAGAGATGTAGCGCGTCACGCAGTCGGGAATAACCCGAGAGCTGTAGAGCGTGTAGTTTTTATAACCGAAAAAATACGCGGAGCCGGTTCCGCTGTAGGAATACAGCCGGCTGCAGCCGCTGAGTTCGCTCAGACTGCGGGTTTCGTTGGCTTTCGCGTGAAAAAGAGGGAAGAGGACAACAGCTAAAATTGAAAATATAACACAAGCAACCTTTTTCATAATAAGCACCCCCATCCCTATGGCTTTGATTATATCATTATGACCTGAATATTTGATACTCTGTGAGAAAAATAAAATTAAAAAAGGGAAAACTTGGCATTAATTTTGGCTAAATTGCCCGTTGCAGAAATTTGTATCCGGGCGAGCGGTAAGCTCGGGATTAACTAAATTACACTGCTGTTTGTTTTCCGCACTATGCTGTTAATAAACAGGCAATATTATCGTGGTAAAACAGAATTTCAATACCGAAAAACAGGTTGTACAAGAGCTTAAATAATTTGAAAAAATTTCAAAAAACACTTGACTTTTTCTACAATAAGTGATATGATAATTAACGTCGCTGAGATATAAGGCGAAAAGCTGAAGCGACACTGGCATTAACGTGGGAGCATAGCTCAGCTGGGAGAGCATCTGCCTTACAAGCAGAGGGTCATAGGTTCGAGCCCTATTGTTCCCACCAAATGGCCCGGTAGTTCAGTTGGTTAGAACGCTAGCCTGTCACGCTAGAGGTCGACGGTTCGAACCCGTTCCGGGTCGCCATTTTTGCCTCTGTAGCTCAGTCGGTAGAGCAGGGGACTGAAAATCCCCGTGTCGATGGTTCGATTCCGTCCGGAGGCACCATATATGCGGATGTAGCTCATCTGGTAGAGCGCCACCTTGCCAAGGTGGAGGTAGCGGGTTCGAGCCCCGTCATCCGCTCCATAGCCCTGACTTAATGTCAGGGCTTTTTTCTGCGCTTTTTTGGCAATGTAACTTTTTTCAAAAATAGGAGTTAGCTGCACGGAAAAACTTGCGCGTATCAAAACATAAGAAACGTATTCCCGAAAACAGGAATCAAATGAAGAATATAATTGTAATAAACACTCACCATCCTGATTTAGGAGGGTGAGTCTGTTAATAAAAATAGTTATTTTTAACGAATGTAAAAACCTTTTCCCAATCTTCCGCCGTAAGCTGGCTTTACATTGAATAACGCAGCATATCGCGAATCACAAGGTTTTGGTTAATATAATAATTCAAGTTGTCGGCAAGCGCCGGCGGCTGTTTGCTTTCGGCTGCCGCGTTTTTCTTTTGCGTAAAAGTCTTTTGTTGTGTAAATTTAAGCGTTTGCAGTAGTAAAGGGTGTTCCATTCTGGAACACTGGGTTTAAAATATACTATATTGTTATAATGTGCATTGAAAATCAACAAATTTGTATTGACATCATAAACTTTATTCTATATAATTGATAATACACGGGCTTAGTCCGTTGTCAGCAATATAACAGGATATTGCGGGTTATTATCAAACTTAAAGAAGGAAAAAAACAGACAACAGGAGGATTTTTATGAGTGAGAATAAAACAGGCTTTCCCTCAATCGACAAACCTTGGTTGAAGCTTTATTCTGAAGAAACTGTTAACGCAGAAGCTCCCAAGTGCACTATTTATGAATTTTTAGAGCAAAACAACCGTGATTACCCCCAAGACATTGCAATCAATTATATCGGACGTGAAATAAGTTATAAGACGCTTTTTGAAAATATCGACAAAACAGCGAAGGCGTTTGTCGCGGCAGGTGTTAAAGAAGGAGATATTGTTACCGTAGCGCTGCCCAGTATTCCCGAGGCGCTGTACTGTGTGTACGCTCTTAACAAGCTCGGCGCTGTCGCTAATATGGTTCATCCGTTAGCAGGTCATTCCGATTTGACCTTTTACCTGAACGAGGTCGGCAGCGAGGTTATGGTGCTGTTTGACGCAACTTACCAAATTCTCTCGGACTATTTTAAGGAAACAAAGGTAAAGCACGCGGTTGTGGTTACGGCAGGCGATTCAATGCCCTTTATGATAAAAAAGCTGTATTCCCTGAAAAATAAAAAATTAAACCTTCCCGACGACGGTTTTGCCGTACATTGGCAGAGCTTTATTCAGGCAGGCGCCGGTGCTGAGCTGCCCAATGTAAAAAAAGACCCCGACACCACCGCGGTTATCTCTCATACCGGCGGTACTACCGGCAGTCCAAAGGGATGTATGTGCTCAGATAATAACTACAACTCGATGATTGTACAAATCGGTAAGGTGTTGGACGTTCAGCGCCAGCAGAGCCAGCTTGCGGTTTTGCCTCCGTTTATCAACTACAGTCTTTGCTCGGCGATGCTCGAGCCGATTGCGCTCGGAACTACCTGTATTTTGCTGCCTCAATATGAGCCCGAAAAGTTCTATGAGTACGCAAAGAAATACAAGCCTAACTATATTACATCTATTCCACCTTATTGGGAGGCACTGCTCAGCATTGAAAAGCCAAAGGACTTTGATTTATCATTCCTGCGTATGCCGGTTTACGGCGGAGAGGCAATGGCGCCTCAGAACGAAGCTGCTGTCAATGATGTTCTCCGTTCTCTCGGCGTTCAAAATCCGCTGTCAAAGGGTTTGGGTATGACAGAGCTTATTTCCGCGGCAACGCTTACAAGCTTTGATGGCACAATGACTGACAGCGTAGGCGCTCCGCTTCCGAAGGTTAACTGTATGATTGCCGATCCCGACACGGGCAAGGAGCTTACCTACAACACCGAGGGCGAAATCTGCTTCTCGGGCTCTACGGTTATGATTGGATATTACGAAAACCAAGAGGCAACCGACGACCTGATTCAAACTGATGAAAACGGCGTTCGTTGGCTTCACACAGGCGATTTGGGACGTCTTGACGAAAGAGGCGTTCTGCGCATTACAGGCCGTATCAAGCGTATTTTGATGACAAAGGGCAAGGACGGCAATCCTACCAAGCTATTCCCGGTTCGTATCGAAAACGTTGTAAACGAGCATCCGAGCGTTCAAGTCAGCTGCGTTATCGGAATTCCCGACGAGGAGCGCGTGAATTATCCAAGAGCTTATGTCGAGCTAAACGACAGCGCAGCTCCGTCCGACGAGCTGGCAAAGGATATTATAAGCTACTGCTCGGAGCATTTGCCCGATTATATGCTCCCCGATGAGGTTGTGTTCACAGACGCCCTTCCGCGTACTTCGCGCGGCAAAATTGATTACCGCGTGCTCGAAAAAGAAGTTCAGCAGCAGTCTTGATTTTCAGCATAAAGATATAAAAAAGGTTTTCAAAAATAGGCGTTAGCTGCACGGAAAAACTTGCGCGTATCAAAACATAAGAAACGTATTCCCGAAAACAGGAATCAAATGAAGAATATAATTGCAATAAACACTCACCCTCCTGATTTAGGAGGGTGAGTCTGTTAATAAAAATAGTTATTTTTAACGAATGTAAAAACCTTTTCCCAATCTTCCGCCGTAAGCTGGCTTTCCATTGAATAACGCAGCATATCGCGAATCACAAGGTTTTGGTTAATATAATAATTCAAGTCGTCGGCAAGCGCCGGCGGCTGTTTGCTTTCGGCCGCAAGATCGTATAGCTGATATTTCTCTTTTTTGCTTAATTCAAGCACATCGGCTATCTTCTCAAGTAAATCATTTGACGGAGCAGAGCGCTTGCCTCGTTCAATACCCGACAGATAACCTGATGATATTCCGAGCATTTGCGCTGCTTTTGTCAGATTAATGTTCTTTTTTGTTCTTTTGGCTTTTATGTACTCACCAAAATCCACATAAATCACTTCCCAAACAGTGTATTTTAATATACTGTATATAGTTTATCTTTCACAAAAAAGTAAACAAATTAAAATAATTTGTCGAAAAATGTTGGAAAATGTAGGAAAATATTGTATAATAATTTTGGGAGGGGTTATAATGCCAAAAAGAATTGACCTTTTAGTGGTAGAAGATGATGAAGCGACTTGTTTGGAATATGAACAGGTATGCAAAAAGTATGAGGATGTTTTTCTTATCGGCTCATCGGCAGATTCGTATGAAGCCGTAAAGATAACCGAGGAATTCAAGCCTAACGCGGTAGTCCTTGATTTAGAGCTGCAAAAGGGAAGCGGCAACGGTATTGATTATTTAATTCAAATATTGGATTTAAAATTGAAGGTAAAACCGTACATAATGGTCGTGACGAACAATGTCAGTCCTGTTACCCAGGCGGTGGTAAGGAACTTCGGAGCGGATTATATTGTTGTAAAGTCCCAGTCCGATTACAGCGTGGATATGGTAGTAAATTTGCTTAGGAGCGTTATTTCAAGTATTCCCGATATGAACCCGTACACTCCTACCAGCAGTCCCGCGATAAAAAAGCGGATAGAGGAGGATTATAACCGGCGGTTATTAAAGAATATTACCAGAGAGCTTGATATTATCGGAATCAGTCCCCGCTTTAAGGGAAGGAATTATCTGCGTGACGCGATAGAAATGATTTGCCACAAGGAGCAGACGTACATTTGCAACGAGGTTGCTAAAAAATATCAAAAAACATCTGCGAGCGTAGAAAGGGCAATGCAGAACGCTATTGACCACGCGTGGAAAACCACAGATACAACAACGCTTGAAGAACATTATATGGCGTATATCAATCCCGGCAGGGGCGTTCCGACGCTCACGGAGTTTATTTATTACTACGCCGACAAGGTAAAGGACAGCGTAGATTAAGTCATCTTAATTCTTAATAAAATAATACCCGCTCTGAGCGTTATGCTTTGAGCGGGTGTTTTGTTTTTCAACTTTTTTATACAAAATCCTACAACTCAATCTAAGCGAATTTCTCACTGTAAAATGCTAACTTTGTATTGTAAAAAAACAATGCAAAGGAGGTGTAGAAATGAGCTGGTGGGAGTACATCTTGTGGATTTTAGGCGGCGGAAGAGGCTGATATAATCTATGAATACGGACTGTGTAATTATTACACAGTCCGTTATTTTATTATTAATGTTTTCTTTTTCTTGTATTTATGATATAATAAAATAAAAAGGAGAAAGAAAAATGTTTCATTATTATTTCACAGAGTATGAATTGCTTTTTACATATTTTATTATTTCTGTATTTAATTATTTCATTTCTTTATATATTTTTATCTGTGTTAATAATCAAAGATTCAAAAGGGACTATTTCAAAAAACAAATTGTTTTCTTAGTTTGCTCAGGAATAATAATATCCATATTATATGCTGTTTTGAACATGAACACAAACACGATTGAACTTGCACAGGTATCCTCGTTTCTGTTGACTGCAATCGCATTTTCGATAGTTAATAAACAATTAAAATCTTCTGCATTAGTTACTGCGTTTATTTCGGAAAGCATTACCCATATACTAAAAATGATTTCAACAATTATTGTAGGAACAATAGCGTGGTTTTTAAATCAACCGCCCAGAAGCATATTGATATATACTGCTATTGGAATAATTAATTTTTTGTTAGCATTTGCATTGCTTAAAATTAAACGACTCAAACAGGGAGTGCAGTTTTTCAAAAATCCGGATAATTTAGGAATTGGAATGACAATATCCGGACTAGTTTTTATAGGTACTTCTATTGATTATGATAAAGACTATATTTCAAATTTGGTAAAAACAATATTTATTATCGGTATTGTAATTTGTGGCTTCGGTTTATATCTTTGGATTCGAAACAGTATTAACAAGCACTACCGTGATAAGCTTCAATTAAAATCCGAGATGTACTACAAGGAACAGCTTGAACAGAAAGAGGCTGAAATCGAACAGCTTAACCGCTCAAACGAGTATATGTCAAAGATTGTGCACAGAGATAATCACCTTATGGGTTCAATATCCTCGGCTATTGATGCTTATAATCAAACCAAATCCGATGATGACAAGGAGAAGCTGCTCGGCGAATTGCAGACGATGATTAACGAACGCGGCGAGCTGATTAATGCCGGGCAGAGAGAAGCAAGGATATTTCCCTCAACAGGAAACACGATGATTGACAGCGCGGTTAACGAGCTTTACATAAAAGCCGCGGCGCATGGTATCGACTTCAATCTGACCGTTTCCAAAACCGTCGGTGAGGTTATCGGCAAGTACATATCTCAAACCGATTTGCAAACTCTGATTTGCGACCATATCAAGGACGCGATTATCGCTGTTGACGCCAAAAATGAAAGCGGCGGCAAAATCCTTGTTGATTTTTCTTCCGAGAATGATAACTACGTAATTAAAATATTTGACAGCGGCGTTGATTTTGATACAGACACGCTTGCAAAGCTCGGCAAACAGCGCGTTACCACTCACGCCGGTAACGGCGGCAGCGGAATAGGCTTTATGACAACCTTTGAAACTCTGCGAAAATCATTCGCAAGCCTGATAATTACCGAATTTGAAAACAAGGTTCCGTTCTCAAAATCTGTTTCTTTCCGCTTCGACGGCAATACGGCTTTTATCATCCAATCCTACCGAAAAGAACAGCTCCAATCCGCCCTTAACCGTGATGACGTCATTTTAATGTAAAAAATAAAACCGGCTGTTGTGAAGCTCATTTCATAACAGCCGCTTGATTTAAATAACGATTAGCGGTATGCTTATAAAGCATACCGGGCTATTCAATATAAGTATTTGTAATTTCTGTTGTTTGCGATATAATGAAATTAAAGAAAGGTTGATTTGATGAATGACGAACAGTTTTTAGAATATATGGACAGCGGAAAAGAAGTGACCGCGTTCAGCAAGGTGCATAATTATATGACCTATCTTTCCAACGAGGCAATGAAAGTCACGTCCGAGCTGAACAACGCTTACCATACGCCCGAAGAAATTAAGGCGCTTATGGAAAGGCTGACAGGCAGAGAGTTCCCCGAGGGAGCGTATATGTTTCCGCCTTTTTACACTGACTGCGGAAGGAATTTGAAGCTCGGGAAAAATGTTTTTATTAACTCGGGCTGTCAGTTCCAGGACCAGGGCGGAATCACCATAGGCGACGGTACGCTTGTGGGACCTAAAACGGTGATTGCTACGCTCAATCATCACATGCACCCCGATAAGCGCGCCAACCTGATACCGAAGCCGGTCACAATCGGCAGGAACGTTTGGATAGGCGCGAACGTCACGATTTTGCCCGGAGTTAACATCGGCGACGGCGCGGTTATCGCCGCGGGAGCGGTAGTGAACAAGGATGTTGAAGCGAACACTGTTGTCGGCGGCGTGCCGGCAAAGCTGATAAAATACATTGAAACCGGTGAATAAAATGAGAAAAGAATTACTGATTTTAATATTGCTGACTTCATTTGTCCTTTTGACTGCTTGCAACAGCGGACAGGGCAAAGAGGAAAGCGCCGCAACAACCATTCAGTCAACCGCTCCGGCAAGCACCGCGACTGTACAGCCGACCACTGCCGCGCAGGAACAGACAATCAGTGAAGCCGCAACACAAGTAACGGAGGGAACAACAGCCTTGCAGAAAGAAACCGAAATTCAAAATACAGCTTCGGAGGAACAAACAGCGACCTTGCAAATGACAATAGGCGATACGCCTGTTTCGGTCGCTTGGGAGGATAACGGCGCGGTTGAGTCGCTTAGGGAGTTGTGCCGCAATCAACCGCTGACAATTCAAATGTCAATGTACGGCGGCTTTGAGCAGGTCGGCTCGCTCGGAACCAATCTTCCGAGAAATGACGCGCAGACAACGACCTCCGCGGGCGATATTGTTCTGTATTCGGGCAATCAAATGGTTGTTTTCTACGGCTCCAACACTTGGGCATATACAAGGCTCGGAAAAATTACCGATAAATCGCAGGCGGAGCTTAACGACTTGCTTTCGAACGGTGATGTTACAATTAACATTACGATAAAATAAAACACGGAGGATTACAGAAGATGAAAAAATTATTGACTTTGACGGCGGCAACGGCGATGATATTCAGCTCGCTTTTGTTTTCTGCCTGTTCCGACGCGCAAAAGACGAATACTGCCGGCACCTCCGCCGCTTCGTCCGCAAGCCAATCCGCCGCTACTTCCGACAGCGCGGAGTTTAATCCTTACGCGACCGATAACATATATGACGTCGGCGACAAGATGTTTGAAAAGCGCAGAGGTGTGGATTACGGAACGGTGCTAAAGGACGTTACATATTATTCCGCTACAGCAGGCGACAACAAACAGTGCAATATTTTGCTGCCCGCGGGCTTTGACGAAAGCCAAACCTATCCCGTGATGTACGTGTTCCACGGCTTCAGCGGAAGCCACAGCGACCAGATTGACACCGACTCCTACCTTACCTTGCTCTACGGCAATATGCTCAGCGAAGGGCTTGCCGTGCCGCAGATTATTGTCAATGTCGATATGTACACCGACAGGCAGGCGGATAAGGAGAGCAAAACCCCGGAGGAGCTAAGGTATAGCTACGACAAGGCGATTGATGACGTCGCGGTGGATTTAATGCCGTTTATTGAGGAAAAATATCCTGTCAAAACCGGCAGAGAAAACACAGCCGTCGCGGGAATGTCCGAGGGCGGAGCAAAAGCCCTCTGCACAGGCTTCAAGTGGCTCGACAAATTCGGATATATCGCAGGTTTTGCTCCTGATACGGGAGTTATCCCCACCGAGTATCATAAGGGCACCTTTTGGAACACGCCTGTTTTGCAGGAATTTCCTCAGCCGACAGCCGAGAATACGCCGTATTATGTGTATATGGCGGTCGGCAGCGAGGATCCGTGGAATATTGACTGCACAATGTATTATCATCAGGTGCTTGATGAAATGGACGTGAAAAATCAAACGGATTATGTTGAAGGCTACGAGCACGATTATATTTTCTGGCGGCAGTGCTTCTACAACTATCTTACAAAGACCTTCCGCTGAAAAACGGTGAGGGCGATTCCGCAGCCGAAGCTGCGGAGAATTTCACCGCCGAGCGGAACAGTAAAATAAGACAAAAAGAACGCTCCCGGCATTCGTTGTGCCGGAAGCGTTTTTTGCTGTTTGAAATTGAATGAAAAGGCAGCAGAAGGTTTAAGCCTCAATCGCGCAAATGACGGTGTAGCCGTTCTTTGTCGAAGCGGAGGCTGTGTAGCTCTTGTCGTCCGTTTTGATTGTAAAGCTTTCCTTGTTCAGGTCATCGGAGGTAATTCCGATGTCGTCAAGCGAAGCGTTTTGAGCGATTCCGTCAAGCGTGGAGCTGAGCACCTTGCCGTCCTTAATAACAACGGCGTTTGGTCCGCAGCTTTTGGCGAGGTTGGTTCCCGCGACGTCGGCGTATTGGTCGGTGTCAAAGCCGACAATAACCGCTCCGTCGGAGTCGGTGCGCTTAACTCCCGCGAGGACCGAGTAAGTGTCCGCGTCGGCGTTGTAAACCGGGTCGTTCATCAGCTTTTCGGAAATGCCCTTGACGATTTTGTTAAACGCGGCTTTGTCCTTGGAATCCTTGAGCTTGCCGCTTTCGGCTCCCTCGGGATAGCAGGCTGTGATTTCACCCTTTTCATTTGTAACGGTAATGCTTGTGAGGAAAAGGTTTCTCGCAATCTGCTGCAGCTCGTCGGCGGTAATGTCAGACTTGAACATCATCGAAACAAGCGTGCCCTTGGCGTAGGCTTGATCCGAGAATTTAAATTCAGCCGAATTCTGCGACGACGCAAAATCGGCTACAACCTTTTCGGCGTAAGCCTTGTTTGAGTTCAGCGCCGCGTTTGACGGCGCTCCCGAGCAGCCGCCGAGCACTGAAACCGACACAATCGCCGCCGCGCAGAGCGAGATTACGGATAGAAATTTTTTGTTTTGCATAGAAAGCTCCTTTCATTGGAAAATATTATCATTTTAAAAATAATTATAACATATTTTTTGTTGAAAATCACCGTTAAAAATAAACATAATATTTGAAATAATTTTGTGCAGATAAACAAAAATCTTCGAGAAAATTTTTGCGTTTTAATAAGTTGCCCTCAAAAGCGCAATTTTCTGCTTTTTATCGTTATAGCTGAAGGGGGTGATTATTTGAACGACAACGTAATCGTGGCAGTGCTCAGTCTTATCGGCACTCTCGGCGGTACTCTCGGCGGAATACTCGCGACCTCGCGCCTGAGCAATTACAGGATTGAACAGCTTGAAAAAAAGGTAGAAAAGCACAACTCACTGATTGAGCGCACGTTCAGGCTTGAGGAGACAAACAGCGTGCTCGAAGAAAAAATCAGGGTTGCGAACCACAGAATTGACGACCTTGAGGATATTGTAAACTGATTAAAGCGGGATTTTATTACGCGGCGATGTTTTTAAAAACCTGCTTGCAAGCAGGCGGAACAGAGGTTATAATTAAAGTAGCTACACGCCTGACGGCTGAGCGCGATTCAAGCGCCTGCTTAAAAGGTGTGATATGAAGGATTGAGGTGTTACCGTGGATTTCAGCCTGATGTATCCGATTGACGCGGAAAGGAAATTTAATACTTTGAGCGACGAATGTATCAACGATTTGTCGATTAATTTTATTGTTGACGCGCTCACCGAGGTTAAGCTTGAGCGCGAGCTGATTTATAATATTATGATTAAGATAACCGACGACCCCGGGGTTATCCGTTACCGGCGCGATGTTTTTGACGATTTCCTGCGCTTTCCCGAGCTTAGGGAAGCTATGGAGGAGCTTGTGACAAAGCTTGCGGATTTGCGTGATTTGGAGCGCTTTCAAAAGGATCAGGAGGCGTCGTCGCTTTGGTCGCTGATAAACCGCCTGAGAGAAATCGACGACTACGTAAGCTGCATAAGAATGATTAAAGCCACGCTCAGCCGCCTTGACGTCCGCTCCGAGGGTATGCTCACCCTCAAAAAAATGGTAGAGGATATCGACAGGGAGAGCGGCTTTGACGAGCTGAAAAAGGATATTGACGAAACGCTTGACAAGGCGAGAGCGCTCAAAAGCGTAACAATCGGCGTCAACCTTGACGGACTTCTTCGCCCCAGAACCGCGGGAGTAATCTCGCTGAACGATACAAAGTTCACCGATTCGGGGCTGATGAACCGCTTTATGACCTTCGCCAACCGCAAAAGCGAGCTTCACGAGGGCACGGACGTCAGCGATATAAAGCAGTTTCACCCTGCGAATCAGCGCAAGGATAATTCTGTAATAGAAATAAAACGAACTCCCGGCGTGTTCTTCGGGCTTGATGTGGAAGCAGGTCAGCTCACGGGCGATGACCCGCTGTCTGAGGCGATAAAAAAGCCTGTTACAGATATTCTCAGGCGCACCTGCAACGAAATCAAATCCACCCTCAAACGCTATGTAAACATCAGCGGCTACACGCTGATTAACCTTTTGCCCGAGATTATTTTTTATGTGCGCTGGGCAGAGCTAATCGACAAAATCAAGGCGGTTGGATTGCCTGTTTGCAAGCCCGAGATTGTCGAGCCCGACCGGCGTGATTGTTCTTTTACGGAATTATACAATCTAAAGCTCGCGATAAATAAAGTAAACGGCGAGGATATTAACATCATCACAAACGAGATTGACTTTAACGATGAGCACAGGATTTTTATTCTCACGGGACCGAACCGCGGAGGAAAAACAATCTTTACCCAGGCTTGGGGGCTCGCGATGCTGATGGCTCAGCTCGGAATTTACGTTCCTGCGGGCAGCGCGGTTATCAGCCCGTGCGACAATATCTACACCCACTTTCCCGCCGACGAGAAC
>CAJOLF010000044.1 GCA_905235295.1 uncultured Ruminococcus sp.
ATGAACGCGGGCGAGTGCATTGTAGCCAAGAACCGCCACGGCGAGACAAACACAGTCAAGCTTCACTGGCAGGGCGAGTTTATGCGCTTTACGGGCTTAGATAACAAACACAATGAAAAATAATCAAAGCCGCGCGGCGTATTTTTCCGAAGCCGCGGAAACGGCGATAAAAAAGTACGGTATGCTTCAAAAAAACGACAGCGTAATTGTCGCGCTGTCGGGCGGAGCGGATTCGACGGCGTTATTAAATTTTCTTAATTCTATAAAAGAAAAATATAATTTAACGCTTTACGCCGCGCACCTTAATCACGGAATCCGCGGAGAAGAAGCTGACAATGATGAAAAATTCTGTAAAATTCTTTGCGAGAATTATAAAATCAAACTTTTTGTAAAGCATATTGATATTCCCGCGCTCAGCGCGGAGAAAAAAATCAGCGAGGAGCTTTGCGGAAGAAACGAGCGATATGCGTTTTTTGAGCAGCTTTCATCCCGGCTAAACGCGAAAATCGCCACCGCTCATACCGCCGGCGATAACGCCGAAACGCTGATTTTTAACCTCTGCAGGGGCTCGTCGCTCGCGGGAGCCTCGGCAATTCCGCCGAAAAGAGGCAACATCATCAGACCGCTGATTGAGCTTACCCGCGAGGATGTTGAAGCGTACTGCGAGGAAAATTCGCTTGAATACGTCACCGACAGCACCAATTTTTCAGACGAATACACGCGCAACAGAATCCGCCATAATATTATTCCCGAGCTAAAATCACTTAATCCGTCGGTTGAGCGTTCGCTGCTCGGATTTTCGCGCGACGCTTCCGAGGCGGCCGGCTTCCTTGACGGCTGCGCTGATGAAGCTCTTAATTCCGCAAAAGAAAAATATGGATATAACGCTCAAACGCTTTTGTCCCAAAATCCCGCGGTTCTGAAGGCGGCAATCGCAAAAATCTGCAAGGGCGAAAACGCCGGAGTCGAAAGGCGGCATATAGATTTAATTTTGTCTGCGCTTAAAAACGGCGGCGCGGTTGAGCTGAAAAACGGCAAAAAAGCGGTTTGCGCTCAAAATATTTTCAGAATTATCGGGGAAAAAGAGGAAAACAACGGTTTTTTGCTTGAATTTAACAAAAATCTGACGTTTTCCTATCTCGGAGTTACCTATCGCGCAAAAGCGGAAGAAAACCTGCTGAAAAGCAAAAAAATGGTCTTTAGAACGCGAAAAAGCGGAGATAATTTTACTTTTTATAAGAGAAATGTAACAAAACCGCTTAGGCGCGCGCTCAGCGAGCAAAAAATTCCGTCAGAGCTGCGCGGCTCTCTGCTCTTGCTCTGCGACGGCAGCACCGTACTCTGGTGCAGTGAACTCGGATTTTCAAAGCAGGGCAGAGAAGCTGAAATTGAAATTAATATTCTATAGAAGAAATAAAAATAAACATAAGGAAGTATTTGTATGCATAAGGACATAGAATCGGTGCTTATTTCGGAAAAGCAACTTGAAAATATTGTGAACTCGCTTGCAAAACAAATCGAAAAAGATTATAATGACAAAGAGTTTATAATGGTAGGTCTGCTAAAGGGCAGCGTAGTTTTTATGACGGAGCTTATGAAAAAAATTAACCTTGATTTTCCGGTAGACTTTATGGTTGTGTCAAGCTACGGCAACGGAACCGAAAGCTCGGGAAGGATTAAAATTGTAAGCGACCTAACGCTTTCCGTAAAAGGTATGAACGTACTCATAGTCGAGGATATTATCGACTCGGGCAAAACGCTTAACTTTTTAAGAAATTATCTTCTTATTAATAAGGGAGCGCAAAGCGTAAAGATTGTGACGCTTTGCGACAAGCCCGAACGCCGCAAGGTTCCGCTTGAACCCGACTACCGCGGAACAATAGTTCCCAACGAGTTTATCGTAGGCTACGGACTTGACTACGCGGAAAAGTACAGGAACCTGCCGTACATAGGTATTTTGAAACATTCCGTTTACGAATAAACAAGTAACTCAGGCACCAAACCAAAAAAAGGAGTGATACGATTTGGACAAAAAAAGAAGAGGCCCAAGCCTATTGCTGTATCTGGCAATTCCGATTATTATGATAATCATTGCCGCGATATTCTTAGGTACGCGCCAAACTGATTCACCAAAGACCTCACAGCTTGTCCAGTATTTTATTGACGACAAGGTAGAGAGCTACACCGTTAACTACGGCTCAGGCGTGATTGAGCTCACCCTAAAACCGGGCGAGAAGGCATACGCCAAGGACGAGGAAGAAACAACGGCTTCCCAAAATAACGCGCTGAGCTCCGCTCTTTACAATAATTCAAAAGCGGCATCATCTGCCGCGTCCTCTGCTGCAAACCAAAAGGTTGTTGTCAAAGGCCAGCTCGCCGATATTCAGCGGTTCTTAAATGACATTGAGCCGTACAAGGCATCCGCTGACGAGGCTATTCCGTACGACCTGATCAGAGCCAGTGACAACTCAATTTTGCTTGAGATTATACCTACAATAATAATGGTTGTAATCTTAATCGGCGCGTGGATTTTCATTATGAAGAAAATGGGCGGCGGCGGAATCGGCAAAGAGATGAATTTCGGCAAAGCCAAGATTAAAAATACAAACGACGACAAGCGCAAGACCACCTTTGACGACGTAGCGGGCGCCGACGAGGAGAAAGAGGAGCTTGCCGAAGTCGTAGAATTCCTTAAATCACCCGACAAGTTCAACTCGCTGGGCGCGCGTATTCCAAAGGGCGTGCTGCTTGTAGGACCTCCGGGAACAGGTAAAACCCTGCTTGCGCGCGCTGTTGCGGGCGAGGCGGGAGTACCGTTCTTCTCAATTTCGGGTTCGGATTTTGTAGAGATGTTTGTCGGCGTCGGCGCGTCACGTGTGCGCGACCTGTTTGACCAGGCAAAGAAAAACTCTCCCTGCATTATCTTTATTGATGAGATTGACGCGGTCGGCCGCCAAAGAGGCGCAGGTCTCGGCGGAGGCAACGACGAGCGCGAGCAGACCCTTAACCAGTTGCTTGTAGAGATGGACGGCTTCGGCGTTAACGAGGGAGTAATCCTTATCGCCGCGACCAACCGTCCCGACGTTCTCGATCCCGCGCTTCTGCGTCCGGGCAGATTTGACCGTCAGGTAGTGGTAAGCTATCCCGACGTAAACGGCCGTGAGGCAATCCTCAAGGTTCACGCGCGCAAAAAGCCGCTTGCTCCCGACGTCAAGCTCAAAACAATCGCCAAGACCACCGCGGGCTTTACCGGCGCGGATCTTGAAAACCTGCTCAACGAGGCGGCTCTGCTTGCCGCGCGCGCGGACAAAAAGGCGATTACAATGAAGGAAATCGAGGAAGCGACAATCAAGGTTGTTGTCGGAGCCGAGAAAAAGTCAAAGGTTATGAGCGAAAAGGAAAAGAAGCTCACAGCTTATCACGAGGCAGGTCACGCAATTCTGTTCGACGTGCTCGATACCCAGGATCCCGTTCACGAGATTTCCATTATCCCCAGAGGTATGGCGGGCGGATACACAATGCCGCTGCCCTCGGAGGATAAGTCCTACAATTCGCGCAACGAGATGATTGAGGATATTGTGGTATCTCTCGGCGGACGCGTTGCCGAGGCGCTGATCCTTGACGACATTTCAACAGGCGCGTCAAACGACATTGAAAAGGCGACCAAGACCGCACGCTCAATGGTTACCAAGTACGGTATGACCAAGGAGCTCGGCTGCGTAAATTACGGCAGCGAGAGCGGAAGCGTGTTCCTCGGCAGGGATTACGGCAGAACCCAGGATTATTCCGAGGCTACCGCCGCCAAGATTGACGAGCTTGTTCTCAAGATTATAAACGATGCTTACGCGCAGGCTGAAAAGCTGTTGAGCGAGAATATCGACAAGCTTCACGAGATTGCGGCTTACCTTATCAAGCACGAAAAGATGAGCGGAGCTGACTTTGAGGCTGTGATGAACGGCACCTACGTTGAGCCGGTTGAAGAGCCGGAAGACGACGAGTCTGCTTCGGATACAAACTTCGAGGATTTTAATAATAATTCCACAGAAGAATAATAAATTTAAAAGAGAGCTTGGAGTTTTCAACTCCGGGCTCTCTTTTATTTAAATAGTTTTACTTATATGAGGTGTTGCTTTTAGAAACAGCCACACACATCTTGACGGACAGGCTCTGCTTGAAGCTATGAACAAGGTCGAAAACCGTGTACAAGAGCTTTGGGATGAAGCCGTTGCTGAAGGTATCAGAGCGGACGAAGGTAATGATTCCAATATAAAATTTAGCACCAGAGAGGATATAGCTTTTTATAATAGCGAAAAAGGTGAAAGCAGCGAGGTGCTTAGAATAACATCTGAAAACCTATTCAAAGTTTCAAATGATAAGACCTTCAATATCAATAAAGATTTTGTTTTTGTATCAAAGAATAAATCGGATGATATATTTAATTATTTTAAAAAAATAGGTGGAATAGCACAAAACCCTGATATAGGGACAGTGGAACTAAATAGGTCAGGCAGCAAGTCTACATTATTTCACGGATTCGGAAAGGAAAAACTTGCGTCTGTATTTGGAATAAAGAATGTTATTGAAAAAGGTACAATCATTAATCACACAAAAAATTATAATAATAAAGGCTATGACAGATATTTTATCTGTGGTAAAGGCACTTTGTTTAATAATAACAATTCGTACCTTAGTGTAGTTGTAAAAAGTTATCCTGATAATGTAAAACTGAATAATAAATTTTACTTACACGAAGTGCTGTTATTAGAAGCAAAAAAAGAAACAGATTCACACATCTTGACGGGCACGCAAAAAAGCGAATCTCCCGTGAGTGAATCTGCTTCTAATAATAATATACTACAATCCACCTCAAAAAGCAATAGTTCTTCGCAACAAAATTCCGACCGTTTCGACACTGACTATTTCGACGAACTTTTCGATATGGGCGAGGATTTGCTAAAGAGCAATCAAATGATAAAAACCGCTAACCCGAAAGTTAGCGGTTTTAATATTAATTGTTAATCAATTATTTAAGGCTGTTCTGAACAGCAACCGCAACGGCAACTGTCGCGCCGACCATCGGGTTGTTGCCCATACCGAGGAAGCCCATCATCTCTACGTGAGCCGGAACAGAGGACGATCCCGCGAACTGAGCGTCGGAATGCATTCTGCCCATTGTGTCTGTCATACCGTAGGAAGCGGGACCTGCCGCCATATTGTCGGGGTGGAGGGTTCTTCCCGTTCCGCCGCCGGAAGCAACCGAGAAGTACTTTTTGCCCTGCTCGTTGCATTCCTTCTTGTATGTGCCCGCAACGGGGTGCTGGAAGCGAGTCGGGTTGGTTGAGTTACCTGTGATAGAAACGTCAACGCCCTCCTTGTGCATAATCGCAACGCCCTCGCGAACGTCGTCAGCGCCGTAGCAGCGAACGTTAGCGCGCTCACCGTCGGAGTAGGGTGTCTCCTTAACAATCTTCAATTCGCCTGTGTAGTAGTCAAACTGAGTCTGAACATAAGTAAAGCCGTTGATTCTTGAAATAATCTGAGCGGCGTCCTTGCCGAGACCGTTGAGGATAACTCTCAGCGGCTCCTGACGAACCTTGTTGGCGTTACGAACAATACCGATTGCGCCCTCGGCAGCCGCGAATGACTCGTGACCTGCGAGGAATGCAAAGCACTTTGTATCGTTTGAAAGGAGCATTGCCGCGAGGTTGCCGTGACCGAGACCAACCTTGCGGTTCTCGGCAACAGAGCCCTCGATGCAGAAGCTCTGCAGACCTTCGCCTATGTACTTAGCGGCTTCTTCTGCGTTCTTTGCGCCTGCCTTTAACGCGATAGCTGCGCCTACGCAGTATGCCCAGCATACGTTTTCAAAACAAATCGGCTGGATTCCCTTTGTGATTTCGTAGGGATCAAAGCCAGCGTTTTTGCAGATTTCGCGGCTCTCCTCAACAGAGGAAATACCGTACTTTGCCAAAACGCCGTTGATTTTATCAATTCTTCTGTCGTAGTTTTCAAATAAACTCATACTGCACACCTCCTTATTCCTGACGCGGGTCAATGTACTTTGCGGCGTTATCAAACTGACCGTAGTGACCCTTTGCCTTTTCAAGAGCTTCGTTTGCGTCCATTCCGCCCTTGATAAAGTCCATCATCTTGCCAAAGTTAACAAACTCGTAGCCGATAATCTCGTCGTCGCTGTTAAGAGCGATGCGTGTGCAATAGCCCTCTGTCATCTCAAGATAACGGGGACCTTTTTCTCTTGTGGCGAACATTGTGCCAACCTGAGAACGAAGACCCTTGCCCAAATCCTCAAGAGAAGCGCCGACCAAAAGTCCGCCCTCAGAGAACGCGCTCTGTGTTCTGCCGTAAGCAATCTGCAGGAACAGCTCCCTCATCGCTGTGTTGATAGCGTCGCAAACCAAGTCGGTGTTGAGAGCCTCAAGAAGAGTTTTGCCGATAAGGATTTCGGAAGCCATTGCCGCGGAATGAGTCATTCCCGAGCAGCCGACTGTCTCAATCAGAGCTTCCTCGATAATTCCGTCTTTTACGTTAAGCGTAAGCTTGCAGCAACCCTGCTGAGGAGCGCACCAGCCGATACCGTGTGTAAAACCCGAAATATCCTTGATTTCCTTTGCCTGAACCCATTTGCCTTCTTCGGGGATGGGAGCAGGACCGTGATATGCGCCCTTGGCTACGGGACACATATTCGATACTTCTGCTGTGTAATACATAAGCATTTCCTCCTTAAATTTTATAATGCGTACAACTCATCGCCGTATGCTGAAAATTTCGGCTTCGGTTATCCAGCGGACAACACAATTACCTTAGTTTATTATAGTAAAATTGTTGTAATAAATCAAGTGCAAAAAAGAATTATTTGATATTTTATGAATAATACTGATTCTTTACTAAATATTTTAGTATCTGTTGCGTTAAATTCCGCATAGCCGCGTTGACGTCCCCGGAAGGCGGCAGCCTTACCGCGTCAATATATCGTCCAAAATTTCCGCCGCGTTCCTGACAAGCATAGGGCAGGGGCGTTTTTTGTAGTAGGCTTCGGTTCTTTCCTCGGGGTCGCCGCCGGCGATCGCGTTCGCGCCGCTCAAAAGCTCGCGGCAGATGATTGAGCCGTTTTGCTCCTTAAACCTCGCGCAAAATTCCCTGACAAGGGCGTAGTGAGCCTTTTTAGCATCTCTGTCGTCGGGAGCGTAGCCGCCCGTTACTGTTCCGAGCGCCATTGCCGCGCCGCTGACAGCGCCGCAGACCTCCCTCATTCTTCCGAGCCCTCCGCCGAAGGATGAAGCGAGCGCTGCCGCTGTTTTTTGCTCAAGCCCGGTAACGTCGCCGAACGCGCACAAAACCGCCTGAGCGCAGTTATAGCCCTGCAAAAACAAATTTTCAGCTTTTTCTCCGTGAGAATCCATATTATCACCGTGAATATTATATTATACAAATGAACTTTTTTCAAGATTTATTCATTTATTTTCGTTTTTCGGTAGACATTTGAGAGTCCGTTTGTTAAAATTTAATTATAAGAACACCGTACAATTCAGGTGCGGCTTAATAGGATTTGGAGGAGATTATTCTGAAAAGGTTAATATGCGCGCTGATTTCCGTCGTGCTCGCGGGCTTAGCCGCTGTCGGCGCGTCAGGCGCGGGACACAACACCGTTATGGCTGTTCGCGACAGCGTTAACGTGGAAAAAATTGATTTTAACAACCCCGGCTTTATCAGGGGAATGGACGTTTCCTCCGTAATCTCGCTTGAAAGCTCGGGAGTAAGCTATAAAGCTTTTGACGGCAAAACCGAGGATTTGTTCAAAATCCTCGCCGACAACGGCGTGAATTATATCCGCGTGAGGGTGTGGAACAATCCCTATGACCAAAACGGCAGGGGTTACGGCGGCGGAAACAGCGACGTTGAAAAGGCGTGCCAAATCGGACAGAGAGCCGCGCGTTACGGAATGAAGCTGCTTGTTGACTTCCATTACTCTGACTTTTGGGCTGATCCCGCAAAGCAGAAGGCTCCCAAGGCGTGGGCGGATATGACCGTTGACCAAAAGACACAGGCGGTTTTTGATTACACTTATAATTCTCTTAAAGAAATAAAGTCCGCCGGAGCGGACATTGGAATGGTGCAAATCGGTAACGAAACTACCTCGGGAATCGCGGGAGAAACAGGCAAAACCGAAATGGCGAAAATATTTAATTCAGGAGCGTCGGCGGTTCGCGCTTTTGATTCCGGCGCGCTTGTAGCCCTGCACTTCACAAATCCCGAAAACACAGCGGCGATGAAGTACTTTGCCGATTACCTTAATCAGTACGGGGTTGACTATGATGTTTTCGCGGTTTCCTACTATCCGTACTGGCACGGAAGCCTTGATAACCTCACTGCGGTGCTTGACTACGCCGCTTCCGCTTACGGAAAGTACGCGATGGTTGCCGAAACCTCTTACGCGAACACCCTTGATGACACCGACGGTCACGCGAACACCGTAAGCTATTGGAACAATAATACTGGCGAAAACCTGCTCTGGGATTTTACCGTTCAAGGTCAGTGCGACGAGCTCAGAGCGGTGATGAACGCGGTAAATAATGTTAAAAACGGCAGGGGCCTCGGCGTTTTTTACTGGGAAGGCGCGTGGATTACCGTCGGAGATACAACAGGTTTGAGCGGTAAAAGCTACGCCGAAAGGGTAGAGGCGAACAAAGAAATTTGGGAGAGCAACGGCTCGGGCTGGGCTTCAAGCTTCTCCGCCGAGTTTGACCCCGACGACGCCGGAAGGTGGTACGGCGGCTCCGCCGTTGACAATCAGGCGTTTTTTGATTCTAAAGGCAACGCCCTGCCGTCGCTCAGGGTGTTTAAGAACGTCCTTACAGGCTCAACAAATGAGGATTTTATCCCGGGAGACGCCGACGGAAACGGCAGACTTGAGCTTTATGACGCGTTCTATATTCAAAAGTACGCGGCGTATATTGATGAAATGGATAATTTGGCTTTGCTCAGGGCTGATATAAATTCCGACGGCGTCGCTTCGGTGTCAGACGTTACCGCGGTTCAGAGAAGCCTTGCGGATTTGAATAACTGACAGTGCGCTGACAGGGACTTAAAATCCTAAGTACCTAACTATAATAAGAAGCAATCGTTTTCAGCTTGCTTACCGCTTTTGAAATGTGCCGCGACACGGTAGAAGGCGCGACGCCCAGCTCGCGGGCAATTTCCTTTTGCTTTTTTTCTTTGAGGTAGTGCTCCGTCAGGCAATAACGCTGGAGGTTTGTCAGCTCGCCGTCCATTGTTTTGTTCAAAAACCTTTTGAGCCTGAGACGTTCAAGTTTGCTTTGATCGGTTTCATCCGAACCCTCGATTAACTGACTGTTAAGATGAGAAATTGTATCTATGTTTTTATCGCTGATATGTACAAGCTTGGTTATCATCACGCCACCCCGCAATGCCTTTGCATAAGTAAATTGGCCGTCTGCATACATTCGTTGTAGCAGGCACGGTACTGGGTGATTTTGGAGTCAAGCTCCTTTTTCTGAGATAAAGAGGATTTTTTCCTTTCTGCTTTCAATCTCACGATAACCTCGTTCAGCTTTTCGGCGGTATCAAGATATTCCTGTGACCATTCAAAATAGTTCATCTATAATCCTTCTTTCAAATTCATCATCATTAAAGCGGATGGGGCGGGTCCGCGCAGCGTTTTGCTGTAATTCTATTATAACCGATTTTTCGAATAAAATCAAACAGATGTTCGAACTTTGAATTTTAAACAGGGCATTGTGTCATTGTACGGACAATGCAAAATTAAAATAATGTTCTATAAATACATAAAATTTGATAATAATTCTTTCATTGAATAAAAATTCACTGATTAGAGAAAATAAATTTTGTATCATTTGCTGTAAATGACAAAATTGAACAATGCAAAAACTTTGAATTTTTAATTTACTCAAAAAATATTGCACAAACTTGTGCTTGTTTTTTTGTGTAATTTGTCATTTCACCTGTTAAGTTAGGACAAAAACGCCTTTTTACACTTGAAAAAACAGCGGTTTAATTGTATAATATATTCAAATGAGCCGATAAATACTGGCTTTTGGCTAATTGAGTTTCCGGTATTTTATCTTCGGTTCAATAAATTCGGCAAAATGATATGATTCATTTTTTTGAAGCATTCATTTTCATAAAACACACAATCGCGAAAGAGACCGCTGAAAAGCGGTCTCTTTTGCTTTTAAAATATTTTTCAAATAATGTTGCAAGTAAATTAAAAAAATGCTATAATATTCAAAATTAATTTTTCTTTGCTATAGTGCAAAAAATAAAAAGATAATGAGGTTATATTATGAAAATTAAAATCACTTCCGACAGCACCTGCGACCTTTCTCCCAAGTTAATCGAAAAGTATGATATCGGGATTATGCCGCTCTACGTTGTTATGGGCGAGGAAACAAAAAAAGACGGCGTAGAGGCTACGCCGCAGGATATTTATTCCTTCGTCGAAAAGACAGATACTCTTCCCAAAACCTCCGCGCCCAGCCTCGGAGATTATACCGATTTTTTCTCACAGTACACAGATCAGGGTTATGAGGTTATCCACTTCAATATTAGCTCGGGCTTTTCGAGCTCGCACGATACCGCCTGCAATGCCGCCAAGGAAGTCGGCTCGGTCAGAGCGGTAGATACCCGCAACCTTTCATCAGGCTCGGGACTTGTTGTTCTTCACGCCTGCGAAATGGCGCAGGCAGGCGCCGGCGTTGATGAAATCGTTAAGGAATGTACCGAGCTGACAGACAGGGTAGAGGCAAGCTTTGTTGTTGACAGCATTGATTATCTTTACAAGGGCGGAAGATGCTCGTCTGTATCTGCTCTCGGAGCGAACCTTTTGAAGCTGAAGCCCTGTATTGAGGTGATTGACGGCGGGATGAATTCCGGCAAAAAGTACAGAGGACTTATCAACAAGGTTATCATCGACTACGTAACCGACCGCCTTTTGGGACGCGACGACATTGATAAGCACCGCATTTTTATCACTCACACAAATTGCGATAAAAAGACTGTTGATGAGGTAAGAAAGAAAATCAATGAGATTTCCCCGGGATTTGATGAAATTCTCGAAACAACCGCCGGCTGTACAATCACAAGCCACTGCGGTCCGAACACCCTCGGAGTTCTCTTTATCAGAAAAGCGTAAAAACAAAACGGCAAGCGATAAATGTAGCTGTCGTAGTAGCTGTCAAAAATCAGCGCGCGCCGCAACCGAGTTGGTCTGCTCTAAAATTCGGTCGGCAAGTCTGCTTTTGCCGTGGTCAATATGCGCTATAATACTGAAATTTCTGATTTTATCCTGAGGAAATGTCATGTTCCTTCTTCTGTTCGTTGTTCGATAGGGCTATTATAGCAAAACGCGGCGGATTTCACAAGCGGAAAAACCAAAAATCGCCGGTGTGTTATTAACAAATTATTTTTGGTACGATAGAATTAAATCAGCAAAGCCTTTGAAGGGAGTTTATATTAATGAAAAAGAAAACCAAGCTCATCAGCGCGCTGTTGTCGCTGACAATGGTATTCTGCACAGCGGCAATCGCGCCAATCGGCGCCTCTGCGGCAACGGCGCAGTCGCAGCGTGTGTCCGCATCCGTTATCAGTGTCACTGCGAAGGACATCAACACCTACGGCACCTATCCGGCAATTCAGCAGGCGCTGTCGCAGGCTGCCAAAAGCGGTACCTACGCCGCGCCTGCCAAGGTTGTGGTGGAGCCGGGCAGCTACACGCTGTATCAGGCGCTGTGCATCTTCAGCAACACGCAACTCACCCTTACGGGCGTCACCCTAAAGCGCGGCCGCAGCGGAATCAACATGCTGCGCACCGGCGACGATGACGCTGTTGCAAGCGGCGTCACAGGCTATGCTCACAGCAACATCACCGTCGAGGGCGGCACCTTTGACGGCGACTACATGAGCAGCACCATCATTAAGCTGGTGCACGGCAAAAACATCACCATGCGCTATGTCGCGGTGAAAAACGAGAAAAACGGACACATGATGGAGGTAGCCGGCGTTGACGGGCTCAATCTGCGCGGCTGCGCCTTCACCAACCAATCCATGGATAAAAACGCCGACGGCTACGAAGCTGTTCAAATCGACGTGCTTAAGGCAGTTGACCCCAAAACCAACGCCGGCCACATTGTCGGCGCACGCTCCGAGGATTTGGCGGTGAAAAATGTGCTGGTGGAAAGCTGCGTCTTTACCGATTGTCCGCGCGGCATCGGTTCGCACACCGACGTTCTCAACAATCCGCACACCAACATCGTCATTCGCGGCAACACCTTCAACAACATGGGCAGTGTTGCCGTTCAAACCCAGGGTTGGGTCAACAGTGAAATTTCGATGAACACTATCAACAGGGCGCCGCGCGCCATTGCGGTGTACTCCATGCTGGAGCAGGGTCAGGGCACCTACCTGCCCGGCGTTTTGGCAAGCGAGGGCAACACCACCCGTCACGCCGGCAACGCTTATCAGGCGATAAAAACCAACATCACGGTCGACAGCAACCTCATCAACGACTGCGGCTCCGTCAATGATATTTACGCAGGCTACGAAAAGGCGGCAATTTCTGTCATCGGCTCCACTGTCACAAGCTCTCCGTCATACGCCGACAAAAGCGGTTCGCTGCCCAAGGGTAACTACTACTGCGACACCGTTACCGTAAAAAACAACATGATTCACACCAAGGGCAACGGCGTGCGCGTGGAATACGGCAAAAACATCAACGTCGACGGCAATGTGGTTGTTCACCAGGGTAACAGCGGCTCGCAAAACGACTACGGAGTTGTGTTCCGCAACAAGGTATCCGCTTCGAATATCCGCAAAAACTACATCTCCAAGTCGCCGGTCAACGGCATTTGGGTTGACGAGGGCTGCTCGGTTTCCAACATCAACAACAACGAAATCTACACCAC
>CAJOLF010000045.1 GCA_905235295.1 uncultured Ruminococcus sp.
GTTTTTGCGAGCTTCAAAAACGCTTCGCACGAGCGGTCAATCGGACCCATGCAGACCTGATTTTCAATCATCTGGTACGGGAAGCAGCCCAGCAGACTGTAAGAGCGCAGGCGTCCCATAAAGTTGTTGGTAAGGAAGTTAATTTGGAACTCACCGTCGGATTCACGCGCGGCGAGGGTGCCGACGCGGATGACCTTTGCGTCCAGTCCCTCGGCGGCGGCTTCAAGTACCTTTCGCTCGCTCATAAGCTTAGAGGAAGTGTATTTATTGTCGAGCGTTTGACCGAAGTAGAGCGACTGTTCGTCAAGCTCTCTGCGGCTCAGTTTAGTAACGTCGTCGGTGGTTCCCGATACGGAAACCGTGGAGAAGTGAATCAGCCTTGCGCCGATTTTTTCGCACAGCTTAATGCAGTTGACAACACCGCCGATGTTGATGTCCTCTATGTCGGTACCGTTGGAAAAATGCTTGACGTTCGCGGCGCAGTTGAACACCGTGTCAACAGGCAGCTCTTCAAACAGCTCAAAATATTTATAATCTGTTACGTCGCCGTTGAGCACCTCGACACGCTTATCAAACTCCTCCAAATCGGAGCCGAAGTAATAGAACAGGATATTTTCCAGGCGTTCGCGGGCAGTGTCAAATTTGCCCTTGCGAATCATACAGTATGCCTTGCCGTTCTCGTTTTTGAGGTATTCGGCGAGCAGGTGAGCGCCCATGTAGCCTGTCGCGCCGGTAATGACTACGTTGCCCAAATCACGCTGTTCCGACCCTATGAATGTCTCTACGGTATTTTTCTCAAGTAATTTATTAATTTTTGTGTAGTCGTAATTGTCAAAGTCAAAGAGCTTGCCGCTGTCGTTGACCTCACCGTCCTTGAACAGCTCCGCGAGCGCCCTCGGCGTGGTGTATTTGAACACATCTCCGTAGGTGATTTCAAAGCCGTTTTCAGACGCGTCGAGCACAACGGAGGTGACAATAAGCGAGGTGCCGCCGATTTCAAAGAAATCGTCCGTCGCGCCCACGCTGTCGAGCTTCAGCGCCTTTTTGAAGGATTCGCAGAAAAACTCCTCGGTAGCGTTGGCAGGAGCGACGTATTCGCCCAAGCTGACGGGTACGGGATCGGGCAGCATCTTGACGTCTGTTTTACCGTTGGCGGTAATGGGCATTTCGTTAAGCTGGAGATACGCGGTCGGAACCATATAATGCGTCAGGTGCTTTTTCAGCTCGTCGCGCAGCGCGTCAATGTCAATTTCCTCATCAGCGGTAAAGTATGCGCACAGGTTATCCTGACCGTTGAGCTTGCGGATAATAACCGCGACATTTTTGATGTGCGGCTGGGCGGCGATTAAGCCCTCGATTTCTCCCAATTCAATTCGCAGACCTCTGAGCTTGACCTGGTTATCAAGTCTGCCGAGAATTTGTACGTTGCCGTTTTTGTCCCACTTGGCGTAGTCGCCAGAGCGGTACATACGCTCTTCGCCGTAATTTACAAACGCCTCGGCGGTTTTTTCGGGAAGATTTTTGTATCCCTTTGCTACTCCGACGCCACCGATATACAGCTCGCCGATTACGCCGTAGGGAGAGACGTCGCCGAATTTATCGACAATAACTTCGTGATAGTTAAGCAGCGGTCTGCCGACTGTGACGTACTCCGCGCAGGTCAAATCAGCCGCGTTGCAGGATACAGTAATTTCAGTCGGACCGTAGGTGTTGACAATCTTGATTTGTGACGAACACTTTTTAATTTCATCTCTGAGCGCCATCGGGTAGCCCTCGCCTCCCGACATAACAAGCTTGCACTTGCCGAGAGCTTCCTTAAACGGCGCGTAATCCATATACTGCTGTAAGCGCGAAGGGGTTGCGTTAATGCAGTCAACACTGTATTTTTCCATAAGCTCCGCCAACGCGCGCGGGTCGTTCATCTCGTCCTCGGCGGCAAACACCAAAGTCTTGCCGTTGCAGAAGGCGGCGGCGTGCTCCTTAAAGGACATATCAAACGAAACCGTTGTGACGGAAAGATAGGTTGTTACGTTATTTTTTAGGTAGTAAATGTGTGAGTTTGCAGGGTGCGGAACCAGATAGTTGCAGATACCCCTGTGGCGCAGCATAACTCCCTTGGGTTTTCCGGTGGAGCCTGAGGTGTAAATCATATAGCTGAGCTCTCTGTCGCTGATTTCCACGTCGGGATTGTCGGTATTACTGCCTTCAAGGATATCCGACACGTTTATTGCCTTTTCCGCAGGATAGTCGGAAAGCTTATCCTCTGTAGTGATGATGAAGGAAGCTTCCGAGTCCGAAATGATATGATTGATTCTGTCGGCGGGATACTGCGGGTCGCATGGAATAAACGCCGCGCCTGCCTTGTTTACGCCGAACATACACGCAAAGAAGCAGCTTTCTCTGGGCAGAAGCAGCGCCACGCTGTCCCCTGTCTTGATACCTCTGTCGATTAAATTATGAGCGACAATGTTTGCTTTTTCGTTAAGCTCACGGTAAGTAAGGGCAGCGTCCGCGGCAATCAGCGCGATTTTGTCCGCGTTTTCGGCAGCGCTGCGCTCAAACATCTTGTGCAGCAGCGTTTCGGAAAGCTCCGCGTTCGCTTCTGTTTTAAATACGTCGAGCTGCTCCTGCTGCTTTTCGGGCAGCGCAAGCGCGTCGCGCACGGTTTTTAACGAGCCGCCGAGCAGGCTGAGAGTGTATTTTATCTGTTCAATAAAGTTTTCAATTACAGCGTCCTCAAACAGCTCTGAGGAATACTGCACCATGAAGTGAAGTCCCTTTGCGCCCTTGCGAATAACAATGCCGATGTCGCGGCTCATCTTTTGCAGCGGTGAATACAGTTCTACGCTCAAGCCGTCCTTATCATAGGCGGGCGGATTCCACATATAATTGACGCTCACGTCAAAAATCGGATTGCGTGATTCGTCGCGCTGCTTCACAAATTCGGCGACAACGTCCTCAAATGGCAGATACGCGCCGTAGGTGGAATTGCGAACCGCTTGGCTGACAGAATTCAGGTATTCGGCGATTTCAGCGTTTCGCTGCGGCTTAACACGCACGGGAGCCGTGTTGACAAACATACCGATAACGCCGTCAGCCTCGGTCGGGCGCATATTTGTGGGGATTCCCAACACAACGTCCTCGGACGCGGTGTACTTGCCCAGCACCATTGAAACCGCGGAGAAAATCAGCTCAAACTCCGTCACGCCGAATTTGCGCGCGGTGTTGTCGATTGATTTCAACTGCTCGTTGTTATAGTCAAAAGTAATTTCTCTGTCGGAAAGCGGATGAACCTTGGGGCGCTTGCCCTTGACGGGCATTTCGTTCACGGGTACGCCGTCGGCAAATTGCTCCTTATAGAACTCCATACCGCTCTCGTATTTTTCATTTAAGCTTTCGTCGTAGAGGTCGGAAAGGTCAATTTCCGACGCTGTAACTTCAACGCCGTTGATACCGTCAATCAGCTCTTGCACAAAGGTTTTGGCGGAACCGCCGTCAAAGGCTATGTGATGAACCGCCAAATGCAGAATCACGCTGCCGTCGTCAACCGAATACAAAGTCGGTCTTACGGGAATAGCCGTATTGAGGTTAAACGGTACGGCGTAATCGTCAATTATCTTTATAACCTCCTCGCGCGAGGAAGCGGTTTTTTCTTCAATTTCGGGGAGCTTGTCGGAAAGTATGCGGACGGGAAGTCCGTTTTCCTCGCCGTAATATGAGGTGAACGCCTCATGCGCCGCTAAAACAGCGGTCAGCGATTTCTTCACGGTTTCAATGTCCGCGCCCTTGATGACAGCGGCAATATTAAGGTTATAAACCGTTGAGTTTTCGTTGAGCTTCTGCTCAAGATACATTCCGCGCTCCGAGGGAGTCAGCGGATATACCCTGGCTTTTTTGCTCTTTTTGACAAACTTCTTTTTCGACGCCTTTTGAAGCAGCAGATGCTCAATCATACGCGGAGTTTTGCCCTTAAAAATGTCCGAGGTGGAAATCTTGTAAACGCCGCATTTTTCCGCTACCATGGCGCACTTAATCGAGTCGCCGCCGAGGGCGAAGAAATCATCGTCCACGCCGACGTTCTCTACACCCAAAACATCCTCATAGGCGGCGCAGAGCACCTTTTGCATATCGGTTTCGGGCGCGATATAATCATTTTTGAAGTTGCCTGCTTCGGGCGCGACAAGCGCGCTTCTGTCCAGCTTTCCGTTTGCGTTGACAGGCAGCTTATCGAGCTTTACAAAGAAAGAGGGAATCATATACGGCGGCAGCTTTTGCGCGAGGGAAGCCTTGATTTCCTCCGCGTCAACAGGCTCTTTCTCCACATAATACGCAACAAGGTAAACCTGACCGTACTGGTTTTTAAAATCCTTCAGCGCCGCGTCATGGATTCCGTCCGTCTGCTTGATAATCGTTTCAATTTCGCCGGGCTCAACACGCTGACCGTTGATTTTTACCATCCAGTCCTTGCGGTTGAGAAAGATTATGTTTCCGTCCTCCCCTTTTTTGACAATATCGCCTGTTCTCAGCAGCTTGTCAAAACCGTCTTGGGCAGCGAAGGGGTTATCTATAAAGGTTTTTGCGGTCTGCTCATCCAAATAGAGATAGCCGTCCGCAAAGATACCGGCAAGGCAAAGCTCTCCCTCGTCCGCCTCATTGCCGTTTTCGTCGAGAATATGCGCGCGGATGTTGCCAATCGGCTTTCCAATCGGCGTATTATCATAGGGCTTGTCAATTTTAAAGGCGAGCGCCGCCGAAGCGGACTCGGTCTGACCGTACATAACAATCAGGTCAAACTCGTCGCTGTAGATGTTGGACACACGCTCGCTGCCTGTGACAACAGTTTTCAGCGAGTTGCCCTTCTGCTTAAACACCTTGAGCATTTTCGGGCTGATAAAGGTTCGGTTGATTTGATGTTTTTCGATATAATCCGCCAGCAGCACCGGGTCGCGCATAGCTTCATACGGCATAAGATATGCTGTTGTGCAGGAGCAAAGCGGCACAAATACGCCCTGGATTGAAGCTACAAAGGTAAACGGAGCACCCAATGCCACTCGTGAACCCTTAGGAGAATTTGTATAATCTTTATAACGATTAACGGAATCTGTTATGCTTGCGTGCGAGTGAAGCACGCCCTTTGGTTTTCCCGTTGAGCCGGAGGTGTAAATCAACAGAGAAGGATCGGCGGGATTAGGCTGCGCAATATCCTCCAGCGGCGCTTCGTCCTTAATGCCGCGCAGGAACTTTTCGTTGATGACGGTCTTGGCGTCGCAGTCATTACGGATAAATTCCAAACGCTCGGCAGGATAAGTCGGCGACAGCGGCGCAAAAGCGGCTCCGACCATCCACACCGCGTACATCGCCGCGATGTATTCTTTGTTACGCGGCAGCTCGATTGTCACAAAATCGCCGTATGAAATGCCGAGACGGCTCAACTTGGCGGCAATTTTGCGCGCGTAAGTATCTAATGCGCTGTAGGTGAAAAAATTATTTTTTCCCTCATCTACGATAATTGTGAAATCCGGAAATTCTTTGACGTTTTGCCTTATTTGGCTGATAATATCTTTCATGGCAAATTCCCTTTCTTTTTGGCAAAATTCTATTAATTTTCATTATAATACATAATGTTAAAAATGTCACGCATTTTTCTCGCTTTTTTATAGGTTTTTTATAGTTTTTTACTCGGAGCAAAGTCCGGCGCAAGCTTGCTCGACTTTAGCTGCGACGAGGCGGGCTTTTCGGGGTGATTGGTTATAAAAGTGCCGGTTGGCACTCTCGCCCGCCTTTGGAAAGTTTGAACGTGCGGCAGCATTTGTGTAACGGCAGGATCAAAATGCAGGAATTTCCTATACAGTAAAAAAGCTCAAAAAAGTCGGCAGTCCTTGCGTTGGGCTGCCGTTGTTTTGATTATTAAATTTACATTATACGCAAAAGCGCCTAAGCATAACAGAAATTTTACGAATCGTAGAAATGCTTTCCGTCGTCCGTTACAAGCCTGTCCGCTTTCGGATACTCGAAGATTTCCGGCTTGCCGGCGTTAGCCTCCAGATATTCAGCAAATTCCGACGCGTACCATTTTGCCATTCCCAAATTATGCATCAGATAATGTCCGCAGTTAACCGGCGTCGCGCCGGGAACCTCCTCCGCTTTCTCTACGGCTTTGAAGGCGTCTAAGATTAAGTCATAAATCTCACTTGACGAGCGGTTGCCCTTGAGAATAAGATAAAATCCCGTAAGGCATCCCATAGGTCCCCAGTAGATAATCTCGTCCTTCCATTCGGGATCATTCCTAAGAAAAGTGGCGATAATGTGCTCAAGCGAGTGCATTGCCGCCGTATCAATCACAGGCTCTTTGTTCGGCTTTTTCAGTCTTATATCATAGGTCGTAAGCATACCGCCGTCGACCTTGTCCACACGGCTGGTAAAAATTCCCGGGACAATTTTTGTATGATCCACGGTAAAGCTCTGTATCATTTCCATATTTATATCTCCTTTCAGATGATAACCAATTTTAACATAAAAAGGCAAAAGTATCAAGTCAGCCAAGTCTTTTTTATTTTGACTTCACATACCGATTTCAAGTTTTCTCAGCTCCATTCTATTAGAATTCAAAGCGGCGTTTGGCGAGCTGTGCTGTTGAATAATCACACGAATAGAAAATCCACCGTAAAGCCGGTGGATTTTCTATTTAGCCTGCATAATCTCAATGACTTGCATACTTCATTGTTTCTTCAATATTATCTGTTGAAAAATAGGATATTTTACGGATGATACGGTTGTTAGAGCGATGGAACATATTTTCAAGCATATAGTAAAACGTGCCCGGCGTGCGAAGTCCGCCCTTGGAAACCGCGTCAATTCCCGTATCGGAAAGAAGCCAGTCCGCAAAATGTACGCAGTTTACACTTACGCCGAAATAACTTTTAAAGGAGCCGTCAACCACGGTAAATATCTTTGCGTTAAGGAACTGCACCAGATTTTCGCCCGAATCGCCGTAACGCTTGCCCGGCTCGGGGGTGGTGATTTCGGGATGCTCGATTTTTAACTCCAGCGGCTCGCAGTGTTCCTTGAACATTTTAATTCTGTCCTTTACCGCGTTAAGCTGCTTATCGGAAAAACACGCGCAATAGCTGATAATATAATCGCCGCAGTTGTCGATGCAATACTTATAGTACGGAAGCTTTGGGATTTCCGCGTATGTACCCTGTGAAATAAAGCCCCACAGCTTGTTTGTGCTCTTGTTATAGGTGCCGTAAGAATACACGGTATCGCCGATGGCAACATCCATATGACCGAACTGGTTGCCTGACGGGTCGGTTAAATGAAGATTGATTTCAAGGTTAACATTGTCGAAGGCTTTGTTTTTGTTTTTGTTTTCTTTATCTTCAACAATGATTTTTTTCTCAAATTTGTCATCCTCGATATTTTTGCAAATTTCCTTGACCATATTTTTAATCTTAAACGCCGTAACCACATCGGGCAAAGCAACATGCGTCCGGCGGCGCATACGTTCCTCATCCAGCTCGGAAAGTGTAATCTCGGCATAAAAATCTCCGAGGAGCGTTATCGCATAGATAATCAGATAGAGGGAAATAAAATAACGCAGCGCAGCGAAGTTTTCAAGAGGAGCGAACGCAAGAAGCAAGCCTGACAGAATTAAAACAACAGCAAAAAGGCCGTTCATAATACCGCCCCTGTAGCCGTTCACAAAGCAGTTAACGCATATTGCGGCTCTTACAATGCCGAGAAGCACTGCGACTACGCCAATCAAAAGACACGGCGCAATTGTGATAAGCGAGAAAAAGTACTGTAATAAAATCAAAATGAACGCAACTGCCAAATACAATACCAATCCCAGAATACCCGACAAATACCTTTTTATCTGAAAATCCTGAATCATAAATGAAATGCCGCCCAGCAGCAAGCTGACGGAAACAATTAATACCATTAAATATTCCGCGGTTTCATTCCCCATAAACAGAAGAGCGATACCCAATATTGCCACACCCAGCGCGGATAAAAAAGTAATAATCGGTTCCCTTTGTTTTATTTTTTCTTTTGCCATTTCCTAACTCCCTAAATTCTCTTGATTTTTTTATATTTATAAATGATCCTGCATAACAGGACACATTCTTCCCCTTAAAGTTCGAAGCGTCAGCCTTGCAGCTTTCTCCGCCTTGTTCTGTAAAATTTCCCGTTAACATCTGTTTTAAAACAAAATAATTGAAAATAGTATTAGTTGTTTTTATTATAATAATTTAGCAAAGAAATGTCAAGCAAATGGGCGAGCAGAATTTGCGACTGATTTCTCCCCGTGCAGCGTGAAACATTTTAAGGCGCTCCGTACATATACCATAAACATTGTTATAGACCGATAAGATGATACAAAACACAAAAGCGTACAGCAGCCTTGAAAATTAAGGCGCTATACGCTTTTAATGCTTTTACTGTTATTTTTTAGGCTTGCCGATGTTGTACACCAACCGAGTCAATATCACGATTATTATTTCCTGAACAGTGAGCAAAACAATGGGAATCAGCAGCGAACCGCTGTCGCTGAAATGATACAAATCACGCCAGCCGCCGTTTGCTTCACCGACAACACTTACCATAACAGAATAAATTACGGCGTAAATCACACAAGGAATATGCGCAAGCTGCGCCTCGCCAAAGCCGAGCCTGTTGCCTTTTTCGAAAAAGCAAAAGCTTACAAAAGCCATAAGCGGACCTGCCAAGTGCATATAGAAAAATGTTCCGCCGAAAATGAACGGAAAGCCGTATTTAGGCGCAAGGTAAATCAGACAGGTAAGCATTGTCACCATAACGGTAACTACTCCGGCAAACTTAAAAATAATCGCGGGCTTTGGAATAACGGTACGCTTGCCGCGAAGTATTTGAACGTCGTATATGACGATAACGATACCTGCTAAGCAAGCAAGGATATTTGAATCGGTTGTAAAATAGCAGAATATATCCTTTGTGGTTTGAATAAGAAAATTTTTAATGAAGAAATAGGAAATAACAATCGCGGAGGTTATCAGCGTCATCAGGACGTTAATAACGATTGAAATTACCGCTTTTGTTTTAACAGACATCTGTATCTCCTCTGTGTTCAATAAACCTGTTTATTACTTCCTCGCGGTCATATTGTATATGAACACTTCGCTGATTTCGTGGTCGTAGCCTTCATAGAAGCCCTTGGGCATTCCGAGAACAATACGCGCGCCGCGGTTATAGAGCAGCAGAAGCTGATTATTAGCTTTATCAAAGGTCAAGCCTTCAATCTCGCCCTGCTTTGTAACATCGTCAAAGGTGCGCTCGAGAGTTACGATACAATCGGTTTTGCCCTCTTCGATTTTAGCGCGGTAGAGGTGGTCGGGTTCGTTATCGTCAGCGGTGCCGTCGTCAGCGGTCATATAGAAACAGCCGTTGTAGTAGGCGATTCCCTGCAGCCACTGCGGAGGCATCTGCATATGAACCTTGCCGAGGTACTTGCCTGTTTTCAAGTCGTAATCGTACAGATAACGTCCGCTTTCCTCGCCTACCCACGAGCACATCCATACAGTGCCGTTGTCGGGATTAACGGCGATACCGGAACACTCCAGCTGTCCGCTGCTTGCTTCAAACGGGAATGTGCGCTTGAGCTCGAGGGTGTCGCCGTCGTATACGGCAATCTGAATGTTCTTGCCAACGCCGTCCATAAAATACTCAGCTCCGATGTAGAGCTCATTGTTGTAAACGTCGATGTCGGCAATGTGGTTTACCTCAATCTCATAACCCTTGAAGGGGTCCTTGTTCTCTGCGATAAGCTTCCAGTTTTTGTCGTACTTAGCGAGCGTTTTTGAGCCGCTTACCCAGTAGTAGTCTCCCTCGCTGCAAACGCCCTGTCTGCCATTTACTTCGTGAGCGCCTTCAAGAGCGTACTTGTACTGAGGCATCATCTGCGCTTCGCTGTCCTCGGGACGGGCGGAATCAGCGGTAGCTTCGCTGTTGGCTGTTTGTGAATCTCCTGATTTTGATGTTTCTGATGATGAAGAATTCTGCGCAGTACCGCACGCGGCAAGCAGTACAATCATCATACTGAGAATTAAAATTGAGATTTTTTTCATAGGTTTTCCTTCGTTTATACCGCTTTTGCTTCCTGTTCGGCTTTTTTTCTTTTCATATAGCGCACAATCAGAGCGATAACAATCGGAATGTAGGTTGCCAAGGGCAGAATGAATCCGAAGTATTTGAGGTCCTCGGACTGCACGAGCATATTGAAAATGCCGTGGTAGATAATCGCCATCATCAGCAGCGAGAATGTGCCGCAGTAGAACAGCTTTTTCCTCTTCTTTACAAAGCTCATACCGTAACCAACAGCCGCTGTGCAGATGCCGTGCATCAGCGCGGTTGAGAAGCCTCTTACAATCGCCCACTCGATTGAGATGGACTCCATACTGTTAATAAGAATGTAGGTGTTCTCAAACAGCGCAAAGCCGATACCGAGCGCGAAGGATGAACCGAGCAGCTTATTGCGGTTATCCGTGATAACAAACGCGTAAATCAAAATCGGAATTGCTTTTATGATTTCCTCTGTCGCCGGAGTGATGGTGGTGGTGACGTACGGCGTGTCGTAATCCATAATCCTGAGCAAAAGTCCGTTGATTTCGGAAACAAACAGCGCGGCGCTTATACCAATCAGTATAAAAACCATAACACTGCGTGATTTTTTTTGAATAAGCGGCAGGCTGAGTAAAAGAGGCGCTACCATACAGATATAAAGAATATAAATCATGTTCTCCATTTCTTTAACCCCCTTACTATTGTCGGAATCATCGCTGCTGTGATAATACCTGTAACGCAGCAGCAGATGAGCGTAAGAAACTCAATGTCACGGCTCATAGCGAAGCATTCCACAAAAATCGCCGCCGTATAAATCAGCGCCAGAAGATTATACGGTCTCAGGCATTTTACGACGCCGAATTCAACATCCGGGAAAATAAGATGCTTTAGGTTAAAATAGGACGCCGGCAGCACAAACAAAGTGAGCGCAGCTCCCTGTATCTTCCAAATAGGCGAAACATTGCCAAACAAGAAAAGGCCTAAATACATAAGAACGGCTGCCACGGGAGCGGCAAGCGCAATGACCCTGTACTTTGTAAATTCCTTTGAGTAGTCGTCAACAAGAGAATCAACGGTGCCGTAATTGGATGAGAAGAAGAACATAAGGCTTCCTATTAATCCCAAAAAACCGAGCTGGAAACTATCGGTCAGGTTGCCGCCTGTCATAAGACGGACGATATTGTACAGTCTTCCAAAGGCTATACAGCCAAGGGAAAGGGTAATCATTTGCGCGTAAAGAGCCTTTTTGGGACGGAAGAATTTTGTACCTCCGTAAATAAACCCTCCGAGAGCACACACGCAAACGATTATGTTTGCAATTAAATACATACTCAAGTGTACCTCCTTTTTTTACTGAGTAAAGTTTTTATAACGCACTTTACAGGGCTGTCGAAACAGCCCTGTATTTAGTTAAATTAATATCGGCAGGCGCTACTTTTTCAGTAACAGTCTGTTCTCTGTTACAGTGGTGTTCATATAGCCGCCGGTAATTTCCGCGCAGTCCTTAACAGAGCCGTCCTCACGCTGAACGAACATTGAAATTCGGTTGTCGCTCATGAGATGGTCGTCGTCAAAGTGGATCGCGGCTTCATTAAGTTCAACCGGAGCGCTGTAATCTCTCTTGAGCACATACTCCCACGCTACCGGAGGGTTGCTTCCCGGGGACTTCGCAACTAGATCCTCGGAATACGGAACATAATCATACAACGCAAAGCCTATTTTTGTCAATGGGGATTTCATATAATCCTTCGGCATTACGGAAAGAACCTTGTTTGGATCCTTCATTGCCGTTTCGTTGTAGCGTTTCGCTGCGAACGTCGTGGTGTAGTACATATAAATCTTCGGTCCGGTTGTGCCCTCATTGAGGTCTGTGGGTATGAGGTTATGGTTTTTGTCCTCCTTGGCAACCGGAGTGTAGTACAGCTGGTAACGGTCGGTTATGATACCCTCGGGGTGGAATTCCTCGCCGACAGTGCAGATAATGTCATAAACTGCCTCCTGCTTCTGCTTTTCGATTTCAGCCTCCCTTGCCTCGGCGGTAGATTGCCTGTTAATTTCCTTCTCATTAAGACAGTAGCTGCGGTAGCCGAAGTAAATGAACATTCCGCCTGCCGCCCTGTTGAGGTCAATATCGCAGAACTCTGTACAGCCCTGCTCGAGAAGTCTTAACTGAGCTTCCTTGGGGGTGATTCCCGACGCGGAGTAAATTTTGTTGAAATAGAGTTTATCAGCCTCGTATTCACCCTTGATAAACACTCTGAGGTTAACGTCACCCCTAAACTCGGCAGCTTGGGTAACTTTTTGCTTGTGGTAAACCGGGTCTTCCTCGGTGACGTCGGCTTTGTCTACCACAAGCGCGGTGGCGCTGCCTGAGAGAAATACATCCTCGCTGACGTGAAGCTCGGTAAACGGCTTGCCGGGAACTGTACCCTGGTTATATGAGTAATAATAAGTATTGTTGTCGTTCATCCTAATCGGCTTTGTGGCGGAAGCACAGTAATAAACCGCGTTGTCAAACTGCAGCTGATTTGGAACAGCCTTTTCGCTTGACTTATAAAGCACAATACTCCTTATCGCCTTATCAATATCGTCGGTTCTGGCGACGCTGATATATGCTGCCGGATCGCCGTTCTTTGGAGGTTCCGGTCTTTTTCCCGCTTTAAGGGTGGCTGTCCACGACTTTCCCGGATCGCCTGCCGCGTCGAAAGGAATTACCTCGTCAGAGCCTGCGGATGTTGCCGCCACCATCGCGAGCAAATCAACCTGATAGTCATAGCTTTTAAGAGCGTCACTATCTTTTGATTTTGAGTCTTCCCTTGTGGAAGCGCCTACGAAAATCCTTGAGATGTAGCGTTTCTTGACAGTTTCATGCTTGATGTACATATAGACATATGTGCCGCTGTGGTCTTCTATTGAGGGTAAAGCGATATTGAACGCCGTCTTGTTGTAGGGGTCTTTTAATTCCTGAACGGAGTTGAAAGAGCCGCTCGGCCGGTTGCCGGCGAGGGTGGTATCTTCTGAAACGTCGCAGGTGAAAACGCCGTTGTTCTCCACAGCGTCATGCCTGTTTCGGCTGACAACAATGCTGTCAAGCGTAAGACGAGGAGCGTCCTTAACATAGCCCGTAACATAAAGGTTGGTCGGGAGCCACGGCATTTTGCCGTCGCCGGTTGTAAGTTTGCCCTGGTAATCACTTGTAACTTCTTCATAAACATCGTCAACAGTGTCATTTAAAAGTCCGTTTGGCGCCATATAAGCGTTTTCGGAAGCGAATGCTCTGATAACCCATTCCTTATTATCAATAGAACGCTGAACCATTACCGAAGCAGCCGCGTAGGTCGCGTTCTCGCTTGCGGAGCCGGACGGCTTCGGGTCGTATTTGAGAGCCTTGCTGATTGTATAGGTAAGCTTTGAAATATAGGGCTCTCCCCTGAACGCCTGAACGTCTGTCAGCGCGCGGTAGGGGTTATAGGTCCAGGTATAATACAAACGCATATACTTTTGGTTGCTGTCTACAATATAGCCCTTGTAGTAGAAGGATTGCGCGAGGTTTACTCCCCTGGAGCCGTTTGGCTCTTCTACATACGGAACATCTGAAATCGTGTCGAAAAGCTGGTCTATTTTTGCCTTTGTTGCTTCTAAATAACCGAAGCCCTTCTCTGAATTCATGCCGAAGCCGAAGAACACGCCTGAGAGATACTTTGTACCCTCGGTGTATTTTACCTCGGGCTCATAATACATAAAGCACTTTTGATTATTCCATGTATTATTATCATCGGTCGCATAACCTGTGTAGTTATACGGTCTGACTTCATATCTTCCCACGCCTTCGCCCCTTTTGGCGTAGCTGTAGCGGCTGGTCGCGAAGTTATAGGGCGCTCCGCTGAAGGTAGTTACGGGTTCCCAGCCCGGCTCAGCCTTTTTGTTGCTATCAACCAAATGAAGCTTGCCGACCTCGATAGGTGTTCCGACGTTTTTGTCTATGGAGTAGTAAAGACCGTCCAAATCAGAAGGATACTCTTTGTTTTCATCCTTATTATCCGCAGGAAAGCCTAATCTTCCGCCGCACGCATAACTGCATTGCCCGAAATACATTTCGCCTTCGTTATAGAATGTAGCGACTCTGATGTCACGAATTGCCAAATTCGGATTGCTTGTTGTCTTGTAGCCGATGTAGGAGTACTGATCTTCGTGTAATAATACACTTCTGGCGTTTGGAGAAAGGTTCTGGTCTAAAATCTGAAATCCTTCCGCAGTCAGCTTTGCCTTTACATACGATTCGCTTTTGCCGGAACGAACAACCATATCGGAGTAATACAGCTTTGAGCCGTCAGCGGGTTTATCGGTGCTGCCGGAGTTGCCGCCCTGCGCGCGGTTTGCAAGCGATTCATCGGTGAAATAATTGATATAGATACCGTTTACGTCGTCTTTCTTTGCGCCGGTGTTGCAGTTACCGGGTGTAAGCTGACCGAAAAAGCTAACGCAATCATAGCCGTTTTTCTTACCTGAGTCGCCGTAGGTTATGTTGAAAACATTGCCGTTTTCATCCGCGCGGATCGGGCTGCCGGATTCGGGATCGTCCGAAACGTACATACATACCCAACCGTTCTGCGCCTTGTAGCCGTTAAGGTCGGCTATCCGGTTTTGGTTGTCCCTGACCGCCTTATAGGTTAGGTTACTTGCCTTGTTGTTTGCCATTCTTACGTCGATAGCAAAATCAGCCATTTCGGTATATTTCTTAGGTTTGTTTCTCAATACATAATCGACAATGAGCATGATTACATATAACCAAACGGTTACCGCGAGAACTACCAACGCAAATATACCTGTCCAACTGCTGACCACCGCTGAAATTGCCATTGCCTTGGCAGCTATTGATGTTGCGGTTGTGGAAATAATTGAGAGCGAAGATTTCAGTGCGACTACCAATCCGGCAATACCGTATTCGCTCGAAAGAAATGTTAAAAGTCCGAGAACATTACTGCCGACGTCGAGCCATGTGAGCACTGTGCTGATGGTTTTCTTGGCTTCATCCCACTTGTTTACAGCCTCTTTGTTAATAAGCTGTCCGGCGGCATGAAGACGGATAGCGTCGCTGGTGTAAGCAACCTTTTTGTCCGCCATTTCGGGGTTTGTATTGATCCAAATTGAGAAAGCGTCTTCCTTTAAATCATTTTTAATCTTTTGCTTGGCTTTATCAATAACCTTTTCATAGTCTTGGTTCTCTTTGTTCTCGCCGAGGTTGGACATAATAGAGGTCAAGCCTGCCATACCTGCCATTCTGCTCTGAGCGTAGGTCATTGAGTCGATAATAGGATAGAGCCTTTTGAGGTCTACCTCGGCGCTTGACTGTTTGCCGATATCGACAAGATACTCGCCCAAAGGCATAGTATCGTTGGCTTGGTATTTATTAAGGAAGTTGTACGCGTTAACAAACGCCATCGCGCTGTCTTCCTCAGACGGCTTCTCGGTTTTTTCTACCGCGTCTTCCATACTGGTGTTCTTAGCTTCTTGGAGGTACTTATTTTCGTTGAAGTTTGCCTCGCCGTTTTCAAATTTGGTAGCGAACTGCTGGAGCTGCTTGTGAAGCTCTCTTGCCTCGTCGCCCATATCCTTGTCGTACTCGTCGAGCTCATCCTTTGTTATATTCGGGTTGTCGATAATTTCCCAAAGAGCGCTGTCCTTTACGTTGTCAGCCCAGGTGATGTCAACTTCCTTACCTGTTTTGCTGTCTTTTTCCTTTTCGTACGGAGTAAGTCCCGTCGCGAGGAAGCTTGTAATCGCGTTAACCGCGCCTGTGCTTGCGTGGGAGATCAACTTGGCAAAGAAGTCATGGTTCGCCTTTTTGCTGATGATGTAATCGCCCAGCTTGGCGTTGTCAGCCTCTGGAACACAGAAAAGGTTAAGTCCCTCGTAAGCTTCCTTAGCCTTTGGGCTGCCGTTTTCATAGTTAAGAATAAACTCATTTGCCGAAGCGAGCATTGTCTCAGCCGCGCCCGAATTTGATTTTTCAAGATCCCTGCTGGCGTCCGCGTAGTCCTTGATTTGATAACCGCTGTCCATATGGAGAAGCTTAATATCATACAGAGCTTCGCGTTTGTCCTCAGTGAGCTTGTAGCCCATATAAACAGTGTCCTTGCCTGTTCCTGCGTTGAGGTCCCTGTCAACAAGGACAAAGCCCTCGTTTTCACACGCCCTTTTAGCGTCTGCCGCATTTTCAGCCTGAAAAGCCTTTACCTCTGAAACGTAATATACCTTATTCGCCGCGGAGACCCTTCCGATAACCTGAATAGGAGCCTCTATCACGAAGCAAATTACGAGTATAAGGGCTATTGTCTTAATAGTAAAGAAAATGGTGTTTCTAAGATTGTGTTCTTTAGTTGATATCATCATTTTCTTCACCGCCTTCCGTCACTTGGATTTTTTTGTTTTTTCTCTTTTTATAGATTATAAGAATTACCGTGCCGATAATTCCGGCGCATAATAATACACTAATTGCGATAAAACCGCCGCTTCCGAAAATTGAACCGGAAGACGCCATTGTCGCGTTAACTGTTCTCGACTCGGTTGTGGTAATTATACCGTCGTACGATTTAAAATACTGTGCCTGATACTGGCTGACCCATCTGGAAATCTTTTTTTCCGAGCCGGATTTTGAGCCTACGTAAACGATTGAACCCTTATAAAGTCCGGCGTTAATAATGTACGCCGTACCGAGCGTGTAGCTATCGAGCGCGACATCGGCAAGGCCCTTTGACTTACCGCTGACATTGTCCTTGATAATTGTAAGGCCTCTGAGCGTTACGTCGTAACGGCCGTCAACATATACTCCGCCGCCTTCATCGTCTGCTATATTTCCGGTAATTTCACAGTTTGAAAGAGCGACGTTGTCGTCGTCAATGTAAATCGCTCCGCCGTCTTTCTTTGCGGAATTGTTGCGGAACTTGCAGTTGTGGAAAAGAACCGCCTGTCCCTTTTCGGGGTTATCTCTGATGAAAACCGCTCCGCCGTCTT
>CAJOLF010000046.1 GCA_905235295.1 uncultured Ruminococcus sp.
GCCCGACGTCCGCCAAAAGCTTCAGCTCCAAAACTACGTCAAATTCCTCGCCGGGAAGTCCGGGCTTCGCGAATCTTGGAACCTGGCGGACAGGTGTGGCAAAGTGCGGGTTGCCCCAACCGCCCTTGCCGCCCTTGGCGACAATATGTGGCTCGGTATCGGAAATATCGGCAAGTATTCTGTTTGTGCTCTCCTCTTTGACGAGGGTGCCCATCGGCACGCGGATGATTAAATCCTCGGCGTTTTTGCCGCGGCAGCGTCCGCCGCGTCCGTTTTCGCCTTTTTTTGCTATATATTTACGCTTGTAGCGGAAATCGGCGAGGGTGGAAAGGTTTGTGTCAGCGACAAAAACTACGTCGCCGCCCTTACCTCCGTCGCCGCCGTCGGGACCTCCCGCAGCAACGTACTTTTCGCGGTGGAACGCGACCGCTCCGTCGCCGCCGTCACCTGCTTTTATATGAATTTTCGCGTAATCTACGAACATTTTACACCCTCCGGTTAGTTAATCGGATTTAAATTATAAAAAGGGTGGAATAAATCCACCCTTAGTTGCGAATTTGATTATTGCTCAACAGGATAAACGCTGGCGCGCTTTCTGTCTTTGCCAACGCGCTCAAATCTGAGAACGCCGTCAATCTTGGCAAATAATGTATCGTCAGAGCCTTTGCCGACATTGTTGCCGGGGTGGATGTGAGTTCCTCTCTGCTTTACAAGAATGTTGCCCGCGAGAACCTTCTGTCCGTCGGCGCGCTTTACGCCGAGGCGTTTTGATTCGCTGTCACGGCCGTTCTTTGTAGAACCCATACCTTTTTTATGAGCGAATAACTGAATGTTTATTTTAAGCATAACCTTACACCTCCGAAATTTTAACTTTAATAAATTCTTTGTACTCTTCTTTAAGAGCGTTTAAGTGGAGCAGAAAACCGTTCAGGATAACCTCCGCGGTTTTTGCGTCCTGCTGTGACAGACTTAACTTCATAAATCCGTCGTTCACGGTAATTTCAGCGTTTAAGTGCTGAACATTGGTGATTGTGTTCGCTGTCATGAAAGCCGCGGAAGAGACTGCCGAGCAAATAATGTCGGAGCCGTGTTCGGAAAAATCCGAATGACCGCTGATTTCAAAGCCGAGAATATAACCGTCCTTTACCGTAAAGATCGCGTTAATCATTACGCCTCGATTGAAGTAATCTTGACCTTGGTGTAAGGCTGTCTGTGACCTTTTACTCTCTTCTCGCCCTTTTTAGGCTTGTAGGTAGCAACTCTGATCTTTTTGCCCTTACCGTTCTTAATAATCTCTGCCGTAACCTTGGCGCCCTCAACAAGAGGAGTGCCGACCTTGATACCGTCGTCTGTGCCGACCGCAACAACGTCAAAGGTCACTGTGTCGTTTGCTTCGGCGTCAAGCTTCTCGATAAAGATAACTTCGTCGTTTGTTACCTTGTACTGCTTTCCGCCTGTCTGAATAACTGCGTACATAAATTCCATCCTTTACATTGGGCTCGCTACCGGCGGGTGAATATAAAATTACTTGGCAGAGGACGCACTTGTCCCCTAACCCGCAATATGCGGCTTATATACTATACCATAAGCGGCAGGTCTTGTCAAGTATCAGTTTATATTATTTTGAATTTTGCAGGCTTTAATCGTGTTCTTCATAAGGGTTGCGATTGTCATAGGACCTACTCCGCCGGGAACGGGGGTTATGTAGGAGCATTTATCCTTTACGTTTTCAAAGTCCACGTCTCCGCACAGCTTTCCGTTTTCGTCCCTGTCCATACCCACGTCAATTACTACCGCGCCGTCCTTGACCATATCGGCGGTCACAAACTTGGGAATACCGACCGCCGCCACAAGAATGTCGGCGTTTGAGCATACCCCGGCGAGGTTTTTGGTTTTGCTGTGGCAGATTGTTACGGTTCCGTTCTCGTGCAGAAGGAGCATTCCCATCGGCTTGCCGACGATGTTGCTTCTGCCGATTACAACGCAGTTTTTACCCTCTACCGTAATGTTGTACTGGTGGAGCATTTCCATTACTCCCGCGGGAGTACACGGCAAAAAGTCGTATTCTCCGAGCATAATCTTGCCCACGTTTACCGCGTGGAACGCGTCGACGTCCTTTTTGGGGTTGATAGCTTCGATTACCGCCTTGTCGTCAAGGTGCTTGGGAAGTGGAAGCTGAACCAATATGCCGTTGACGTCGTCCTTGCCGTTGAGGGTTTTTACAAGCTCCAAAAGCTCCTCCTGGGTTGTTTCCTCGGGCAGAGCGTATTCCTCCGACATAAAGCCCACCTGCTCGCAAGCCTTCTTTTTGTTGTTTACATAAACCCTTGACGCGGGATCGTTTCCGACGATTACAACCGCAAGCCCCGGAGTAATTCCGTAATTATTTTTCAGTTCAAGAGTTTCAAGCCTTACGCTTTCTTTTACGTTTGCCGACACCTTTTTTCCGTCTATAATTTGCATAGAAAGCATCCTCCCTTTTTATATTGATTAACAGTAAAACAACGCCTGTGATAAAGAGCAGCAGCGATAAAAGCTGAGATACCCTTATGTCCATTCCGAAAATTTTGAACGGAAGATAAAGGCTGTCTGTCCTCAGCCCCTCAACTATCGTTCGCTCAAAGCCGTACCAAACAAGGTACATATTGAAAATCTGTCCCGCGTAACGCTGGCGGTATTTTCCGTAAAAATGCAAAATGACAAAGCCGAGCAAGCACCAGAGCGATTCGTACAAAAAGCACGGATGAACGGCGACGTTGCCTGTTCCCTCGCTCATCATCGCCCACGGTAAATCGGTTGGGGTTCCGAACGCCTCCTGGTTCATAAAATTGCCCCAGCGGCCGATTCCCTGTCCGATTAAAAAGGAAATCATTGTGATGTCAAGAATCGGCAGGAGCTTCATCTTCTGAATTTTGGCGACCGTCAGCCCGCCCAGGAGCGCGCCGATTATTCCGCCGTAAATCGCGAGCCCGCCTTCGTGGATTTTCAGGATATTCCCGAAGTTCCCGGGCGTGAAATACTCATCCCAGTGAAAAATGCAAAAGTAGAGTCTTGCACCGATTATTCCCGTTACCAAGCCGACAAGCACGCAGTTAAAAAGCTTGTTCCAGTTGACGTTGTATCTGGGAGCGCTTTTGTAGGCGTACAGCATTGCAAGGAACATTCCGACCATAATTATTAAGCCGTACCAGTATATTTTGAAGCTTCCTATCTGAAACGCTATACGGTTGATGTCAAACTGCCAGCCGAGGTACGGAAACACTACGTGAAAACTGTCCATACTATACCTCCGCGCCCTCGGGCTTAACCACCGAGAGAGTGCAGTTGTTGACGTCGAGCATTTCCGCAAGCCTTTTGGTTACGTCGTCAAATTCGGCGTTCGCCACAGCGTCAATATAAGCGAAAATCTCGTTTCCGCCGAAATGGTATGTCTCAATCGCGTTTGAAATTGAGCTGACGCTGTTGAGCGACGATACGACGTCTCCGTAAACGGACTTTTTGGCGATTTCAAAATCCTCTTTGTCAAGTCCGCCGGTTTTTACCTTGGAAATATACTGCTTGATTTTCTCCGCGACCTGCTTCGGCGCGCGGGATTCTCCGCCGAAAATCACCGAGCAGTAGCCGGGACCTTCAAACAGCTCGTAGGAAAATGAGCTGTTGATAAGGTTTTCGTCCATCAGCTCGCGGTATAGCTCGCTTGTGGGAGAAGCGAGCATCGAGAGCAAAATATCGGTCTGAGCAAGCTTTTTTTCGTCAAGCTGTTCGGGCTTTTCCTTGAAGCCGAGGTTGAACATCGGCATTAAAACAGGGAAGCTCTGCTCAACGTACGGGTTGACAATTCCGGCAGGCTCATCCTCAAAATAATTTGTAATTTTGTGGGGCTCGCAGGGCTTTAGCATTTTGTCGCACACAGCGAGCACCTGATCGACGGTTACGTTGCCCGCGACGCACAGCGCCATATTGTTCAGGTTGTAAAAGGCGTTGTAGCAGTCGTAAAGCTTTTCCGCCGTAATCCCCGCGATTGACTCGACGGTTCCCGCAATATCTATTCTGACAGGGTGATTGAGGTACATATTTTCGAGCATATTGAACATCACCCGCCAGTCGGGAGAATCGTCGTACATTTTGATTTCCTGACCGATAATCCCCTGCTCCTTGGCAACGGTTTCCGCGGTAAAATACGGCTCCTGAACAAAATCGAGCAGGATTTCCAAGCTCTCCTCAAATCTGTCGGTGCAGGAAAAAAGGTAGCACGTTTTCTCAAAGCTTGTGTATGCGTTCGCCGAAGCTCCCGTTTTCGCGTAGCGGGTAAAAGCGTCGCCCTCCTCGCTCTCAAAAAGCTTGTGCTCAAGGTAGTGGGCGATTCCGTCGGGAACGGAGATTTTATCGCCGCCGTCAACCGAAAAGCAGGTGTTTACGCTGCCGTAGTTTGTGCCGATAATCGCGTAGGCGGAACGGTAGCCGGGCTTGGGGTAAACGTAGATTGTAAGTCCCGAGCTGTGCTTAATCTTATAGTAGCTGTCGCGGACACGTTCGGATTTTATCTCTTGAATATTCATACTCATCCCCCTTTACCTGTTTTTTAACACATAAATTGTATCGAGCGTAAGCTTGTTTGCCGCTTTGATGATTTCTTCCTTTGTAACGGCGTTTATCTCCTCCGCCCTTTCGGCGATGGTCTTGAAGCGCTCGTCAAAAAGCTGCGAGGAATACCAGCTTTCGATTCCCGATACGGTGTCGTTTGAGGAATAGAATGAGTTTACAACCGCCATTTTTGCCGAGTCAAGCTCAAAATCGGTTATTACTCCGTTTTTGATGTCCTCAATCTCTTTAAGGATTCCGCTTTCGGCTTTCTCGATGTTGCTTCCCTCAACGCCGCTGTCAACAATCAAAATTCCCTTTTGGCGGTCAACGCGCGAGGAGCAGTAGTAGCAAAGGCTCTGCTTTTCCCTGACGTTGCAGAAAAGCTTTGAGCTTGCCGTGCCTCCGAGGACGGCGCACATCAGGCTGACAGCAACGCTGTCGGAATCAAGCGCCGAGGTGGACGTTCCGAAGCCCATTACAAGCTTTGACTGGGAAACCTCCATTTCCTCTGTTACGCGGTTAACGCTGCCCGACGGAACAAACACGGTGTTTTTGATTTCACACGGATCGCGGTCAACGCCGCCAAAGGCGTTTTTGAAAACCTCGACAGCCTTGTCTGGCGCGCTGTCGCCGATATACATAAGCTCAAAGGTTGCGGTTTTAAGAAGCCGGCGCCACGTTTCGTAAAGGGATTCGGGCGTAGCCTCGTTTATCTTTTCAGCTGTGCCGTAGCGCTTTGTGCCGAACACCTCGCCGCTGAACATATTTTGAATAAGCCTTGAGCCCGCGTAGATTCGCTTATCGTTAAATTCCGAGTCGATTACGTCAATAAGTTGCCTGCGCTCCTGCTCAACCTCGGAAGGAACAAAGGCATCGTTAACAATATTCGGCTCAAAAATAACCGAGCACAAAAGAAGCGACAGCTCCCTGGCGACGCTCTCACCTCCTAAGGTGTAACGGTCGTCAAGTCCCGAGGCTGTGATTATGATGATTTGCCTGTCTCCGCTTTTTTCGACATTTACGCTCAAATCCGCGCCGTAAAGCGAGCTGAGCTTCCTGCTCAGCGCGGTAAAATCGGGATATTCCCTGCACGAACGCGTCACAACCCCCGCAAGGAGCGCGTTTTCCGAGGCAGTGCTTTCGCTAAGCGGCACAATGATGTTCGCGGATATTTTCACAGTCTTAAAACGGCTGTCACGCACGCTGTTAAAAAATACCTTGTCAGCGAGCCGCAGCCTGTTGATATTGCTCATTGTTTCATCTCCAAAATCATTTTTACCGCGCGCCGCGCAGAAGCGGCACACGCAAAAACGTATTTATTTTAGTATATCACATTTTGATTTTTATAAAAGTATTTTTTAGAATTAAACCTAAAGCAAATTATTATCTGTAACGCTTTTACGCGCAAAAACTGCCGCGAAACACCGTTCGCGGCAGAAATGTTACAGAATCGCCTGTATTGAGTCGAGCTGAATCTGCGTTGCGGAGCTCATTACTCCGTTGATGAAAATTACGTTGCTAATTGAATTTTCCTGACAGAACTGCTTTAGACTTCCGTTCCAGCTTCTGAAATCTATTGAATAAACCTCGCTGAAATTATAGGTGAGGTACGGAACAAATGCGTTGCCGTAGCTCTCGTGAATAACAGCGACCTTTTCTCCGTTGGCGGCTGTGCTTTGGCTCTTCATAACCTCAATCGGGTTATCGCCGTAAAGGAAAACGCTGTATGTAAAGTCGCCGGGAGAAGCGTCCTCGTAATACGGACCGTTGACCTCCATTGTATTGCCGTTGGAGTCGGTAATCGAATTGCTTACCTCATAGGGCAGCTTCCAGTAGGACACGGTATCCTTGTCAATTTCCGAGGAAACCATATCCGCAAGCGTTCCGTCAAAGCCCTCAATCTTTGCCTCTGTGCACTGAGAAAGCTGCAAAACAGGAAGATTTGCGGTCTCGGCAAAGGCGGTGTACGCGTAGTACGCGCCCAAGCCCGTCCAGTGGTGGTCGGAATTGAAGTAAATATACTCGTTGCAGTGCTCCGAAAGCTTGTTGTAGGCGTTAACGGGAATAACATTTTGCGCCATAGCGTCGTAGCCCGCCTTTACATATACGTCCTGGGGCTGGGTGCTCGCGCCGTTGTCTGTGTTTTTGAGCCTGTCGGGCAAGCCGAACTCAATGTGATTGGGAACGATAATCGAATAGGTCTTAATCGAACTGCCCAGCGAATCAGCCGCTGTGTTCATAAGCTCGGCGTAGTTTTCCGCCATACTCTCGGTTCCGTAGAACAGCTCAAACGCCTTTTTGTCCCAAACATAAAGTCCGCCTTCGTTTACGCCCACCGAGCTGCCGTTGTCCTTAATGTTCGGCTTGTTAAAGACTGCCGCGGGCGAGGTTGTGGGAACGGGAGCCTCGGTAGCGGCTGCCATTGAAGCAACGGTTTCCTCGGCGGCGGCTCCCTTTTTGCCGCTTTTGCCGCAAAGCCAATTTGAGCATGAGGTTATTAACGAAAAAATAAGTATAATAAGCAAAACGAAAACAGAAACAATTATAATTCTGTTCCTTGTTCTTTTTTTATGGGTTCTTTTGCGGTTTACGTTGCGGTTGCCGTTCGGCCTCCGCTGCGCGTATCTGTCGTAGTCAAAATTATCAAAATCGTACTTATCCACTTCGTGTACCCTTAAATCCTAAAAAATTATGTATCGGCTTATTATTTGATTGCCGCGTTGACAATCTCCATAATTCCGTCGTAATTTTCGGCAATTACCATAGTTACAAAATTTCCGTTCTGTGTAACCTTGCACGCCTTTACAAGCTCTACATGCTCAGAGCTGTATGAGGAATACATACTGTAAATTGACTGGTATCTGATGTCAAGAGCTTTCTTTACCTTCTCTGCCGCGGTTTGGTCAACAGCCTCTACAAGGACGATTTCCACGGGAGCCGTTGAGGTATCGGGATTGATTTCCGCCGCGAACTGCTTTACGTTGTCCGCGGAAATAGAATAGTATTTGTCAAGATCCGAAACGTCGGAGAGCTCCTTTAAGCCCGTTGTGGCGTCGGAATACTTTGAGTTGACGTCCGACATTACCGTTTTAAGGTCAACGGATTTCGCTCCGCAGCCCGCGAAAGCGAGTACAAGTATTAACGCCGCCATTGTTGCTGTGATGATTCTTTTCATATTTTTAACCTCTCTTGTTTTAATTTTTTGCCGCAAGACAAAATATTTTTTTTATTATATCACAAAAAAATTAATATTAACATATATATAACGAAAATTTAATAATTTAAATAATAAATATTCCGTTTTTTAAGTATTTTATTTTAATAAATATTAAACTTACGCCCGATATAATAAATTTTGTGAAGCATCTTCACTTGCTTCTAAAGCTTTTTGAGCTTAAAAATTTAAACTCTCCGCGAAAAGCGGAAAAACCGAGGGCAAGCTTGGCTTGAACGTGAAAATAAATAATCTTTTGGCTTTATACTAATACCTAATAAAAAGCAGACAATCTTTGCGGTCTATTTTCCGCAATACTGCGTTGTCGTCCTTGCAAGGCTTTATAAATAAATTTTATCATTCCCAAAAATAAATGTCAATAGAATATGAGGGTCAAAACATATTTCATATTATTACGCGCATACTTTTAACGAGGTGATAATATGTACCTTTACGATATGCCGCTCAGCTTTACTATGGCGCTCGCGCAGCAGCCGAAATCCGCCGAGCAATTCAGAAATATGTCCGAAGCCCAAAAAGCCGAGGTTGTGACGCAGGCAACCCGTATTAAAAGCAAAAAAGAGATGTGGTCGTTTGTTACAAAAATCGGGCAAAATTTAGGCTAACGCAGGTCGCGCTGTAAAGGTTCTTCCCGAATTTTCCGAATTTGATTAGCGGTTAATTTCAAACCTGTATTTGTTTGACGCGCAGTATAAGAAGTGCCAATGGTAAATCAAACCTCTTTAATATAACAGAAAACTGACGCCGGATAACCGAGACGTCAGTTTTTTACTGTATAGGAAATTCCCGCGTTTTGATTCCGCCGTTACATAAACGTTGCCGCGAGTTCAAACTTTCCAAAGGCGGGCGAGGGTGCCCACCGGCACTTTTTTATTTGAATATTTATTAAATTTCCGCAAATTCCTTGATTATCTTTTAAAGCTGTACGCCGTTTTCCAGGCTTTTGAGCATATATTTGGCGGGGCTTTCGCGGCGGCTTATGCGCTCATACAGCGGCTCTAAGAATTTTTCCTCTCCTAAATTCCGCTCTGCAAGCCCGTCGCGCGCTAAATCCGTTATCTGCTTTAACAGCGAATACAAGCGGTCCTCGTCAATAAATTCGGGCAGGGTTCTGCGTATAAGAAGCGCTCTTAATTGCTTTGGGGTGTAACCGTGTCCGTAGATTACCGTGTCGTTTTTGAGCAGAACGTCAAGCTCGTTCTGCCTTCTTAAAAGCCCTACCTGAAACGCCGGCAAAGCCATTGCGTCCTTTATCGGCTGGGTGCAGGCGGAACGGTATTCTATTGTGCCGCGGTAGGTTAAATCCTCGAACTTGAAGGTTCTGAGGTACGCCAAATCCTCAACGCACGGCTTGATTTCCGTTTCCCGATAAGCCGAGCCGTCAAAGTATTCGCCCTTAACAGAATCCGAACGCAGGTAATCGACAATTTTTACAGGAGCGAAGTTGATGTACTTCTCTCCCCTTTCCACACAATAGATTGAGGTGTCGGAAATGTAAGCGAGAACATCGTCGAGAGAAGAAAAATCCGCGTCGTACATCCCGATGTTTTTTGGATTTATTCCGTGGGTGCTGTTCTCCCAAAAGATGTCGCGGTAACACAAAATCTCCGCGTCGCAATCGGGCATTACGGAATTGCTGAAAAGCAGAGCCTTGAGCGGTTCAAGGCGGTTCATAACGTTCAGGGTGAGCAGAAGCTTTTCGGCATTTACGTCAAGCTGTACCTGGGAAGCGGACGAAAATGTCCCGAACTCCGGAAAATGATGAAAATTCATTTGTCCGATGTAGTTTTTGTAGCTTTGCAGGTGGTGGAACAACATTCTGTATCTGCCGTTCGGAACAGGAACATTACGGTTATACCCGCGGTAGGGGTTCACGCCCATACCTGTCAGGGTATAGTTAAATTGCCCGAGCCAAGTCTGAATAAAAGCGCAGTACTCCGTAAAGCGTTTGCCGATAACATTCAGGTCGCTTTCTCTGCCGAAGGACAGCTCAAGGTTATTGTATGAGCAGTCGTATGAGAGAATATCGCCGTTTTGCCTGTTTTCGGCGGCATTCGCGTTGCCCTCGTCGTCGGTGCCCGACACCGAAAAATCAAAATGATTGCAAAAAGCCCCGGTCAGCCTATGAACAACCGCAAAATCCACCGCCTCGCGGTTGAGGTTCACAATCGGCATTTCAATTTCCACGCCGATAAAATTGTCGCGGTTACCCTCGGTGGGCTTGATATACTTTTCATACAGCTTTGAAACAATGTACTCTTCAGTCATCATAAACCTCTTACAAATCCGAGAAAATTTGATACAGGAACTTCAAATGCTCGGGATTTTCGATATATTCGTGTCCGTGGTTTGTTCCCGACCTTATCAGCTTGCCGTCGCGGAACGCGAGCAAGGTAGTAAACGGCACGGGCTGCCAGTTTTCGTCGCTCAGCGGAACCGTCGCGATTATCACCGTTCCGCCCTTGTCGAGGTAATACAGGGTATCCTTGCAGTTGGTGTGGACGTAAAGGTTGCGCCCGTCGGATAGCATAAGGTTCAGCTTGTTGCCCTCAGCCATACTGCTCACGATTTCATCAAGCAAATCAAAGCGTTCGTCAAAGCTGAGCTTGCCTCCCTTTTGACTTTGAGCGGCGTTGATGTTGTCGAGAAGATAAAGGAAAATTCGCTCGGAGTCGGTGTCTCCCGCCTGCAGGGCGGTGTATTTTGAAAGCTTTGGATAATCAAATATTGTTCCGTTATGCACCTGAGTCCACTGTCTGCCGATATTGTCCTTTCCGAAAAACGGGTGGCAGTTTTTGTACTCGACGTTACCGATTGTCGCGTAGCGGATATGCGCCAAAAGAAGCCTTGCCTCAACAGGCACGCTTAGGCGTTCCTTTAGGTAGTGGCTTTTTGAGGCTTCAATGCTCTCCTTCTCAATCACCGCGCCGTCGCGCCTGATTTTTGAAAGTCCCCAGCCGTGGGGGTGCTGCGGAGAGTTTTTGAAAAACTCTTTAAGGTATTCATTTGTCAAAAATTCATTGCGGGAGCTCAGCCCGAATATCATACACATAGCTTATCCTCTGTATTTTTCGGCAAGAGCAAGCACGTCGGGAATATAATCCGCAAACCGTTCGCGGACTGTCTCGGCATACCGCTTGCCCCTGAGTTTTTCTTTTTGGTATTCAACCGACGGCAAAAACACCGGCGCGCAAAGCCTTGCGAAGCTCTCGATTTTTTCAACCGCCTTTTTCGCGGCTTCCCTCAGCGGCAAAGCCTCGCCGTCAAAATAAATCCTGTTCTCGGTATCGTTATACAACGCCGCTGTTTTGATGTTCTCAATCGCCGTTCTCTGGTAATTTTCATCGGCGTCAACATCCCCGCGGCTCATCAAAAATAGCAGCAAAAGGTGAATAAAGCGAACATCCTCCTCAAACAGACCTAACTCCGAAAGTGGATTTACGTCAAGGCACCTCAGCTCAATGTGATTTATTCCGTTTTCGACAAGCGATTCGGTCGAATTTTTGCCTCTCGGCTTCAGCCTTAACGGATAGTACAGCTCGGACGCCGCGTAAAGCTGTCCGCTTTTGATATATTTTTCTATGCTCCGAACGTAGCTGTTCACGTCGGAAAAATCAAGAATCGGCAAAAAATCGTTCCAGTATCCCGCCTCCGAACACCTTACGGACGCGTAACGGAAGCTGTCGGACTCCAAAAATCCGCTGAGCTTCAAAAAGCTTTTGTCCATCAGCGGACTTGCCGCGGTAAGGTAGACAATCAGCCAAATATAATCCAAAAGCTTGCGGCTCAGCTCCATATAGGCGTTATCCTTGAATGTTTTAAAATCTCCACCGCCCGACTGCTCAAACGCCGCGAGCAGAAGCTCGTTTGAAAAGGAAAAATTAAAGTGAATACCCGAAAACAGCATTTTTGCCTTTCCGTATTTTTTCGCGAGATATACGCGGTAATCCTCTCTCTCCTTTTGCGCGCCTTCAAAATGAGCGATGGGAATATCGTCATTTGAAAGCACAACAGGCGGATTTGAGAACGGCCATGAAAGCTCGTTGATTCCGGCAAGGGTTTTGTTTACTTCCGACTGAATTTCTTTTAGCTCGGAAAACAGCGAATCTATATCGTTATGTACAGACGAGATTATTTCAACCTGGTTTTCGCAAAAATCGCGGTCGATGTACGCCTTGCTAAACGGATGGCGCGTATGTGACAAATTGCCCCCGGGGGTTACCCGAAGGCTTTCTTTTTCTATTCCGTATTCAGCGCCGTAAATACAGCCATGAAGCCCGGCGTCAGCAAAATTCCAACTCATTTTATCCTCGTAAATATATTATTCCACATCTTGCCTATCTGTTTAGTAGGTTATTTATAATAATACTCTTTCTCCGCAGTTTTGTCAACAGGCGAAAAAGCAAAATTCACCGCGCAAATGACATAATTTTTAGTAATATAACCTACTCATTCAATAGGTGTGTACATTACGCAGAATTTGAGAATAGTATAAGACGTAGCTCTCTGACCGCGGCGCGCTGAATCGGAAATATAGTTGCATTTTGGAAACTAATGATATAAAATAATATCAAGGGAACAGCGGCGGCTGTTTTGACACCTTGCTAATGAGGGGAGGTGTCGCTTATGGAATATGATTGTAATTTTTACATTCCTTATTGTATTTATCATAAAAAAATAACCGCCCTGTGTTCGTACCACAAGGCGGCTAAATAAATAATACCGTCACGAAACAGTCTAAGCTGTTCCCTGTACCCTCATTTTACTATACAATCATTGAATTGTCAATATAAAAGTGGTGAATGAAGGATAAGGATGAAAAAGTTTTGTACAAATTACAGTCCGCAGGACTGTTTTCTTTACGGGCTGTTCGATTCCCAATCCGCTTTGCCAAAAAATAAAAGCACCCAATCAGGTGCCTTTATTTTTTTGGAGCGGATGATGTGTTTTATTATTTAATATATAAATTTAGCTCGTTTTTTGCGGCGCGCTGAATCGGAAATAAAGTTGCATTTTGGAAACTAATGATATAAAATAATATCAAGGGAACAGCGGCGGCTGTTTTGACACCTTGCTAATGAGGGGAGGTGTCGCTTATGGAATA
>CAJOLF010000047.1 GCA_905235295.1 uncultured Ruminococcus sp.
ATAAAAAGGAACGGTTTACTTTGTGGATGAAACATTCCACTTTTGAAAAGGTCGAGGAAAATTATCGCGAGGATAACTGTCAAAAGAAAAGCGAGTTTATTGAAAATGCGGTAAATTTTTACTGCGGCTATTTGAAAATGAATTCGAGCGAACCGTTTCTCTCTCCTGTATTGAGAGAAACAATGAAGAAATTAATTAAGGCAAGCGATGACAGGATTTGCAAACTTATTTTCAAAATCGCAGTGGAGCTTGCCATCACCATGAACGTGGTCGCCGCCAACAACGGAGTAGATAAAGAAGTTCTCAACTCCCTGCGTGGCGAGTGCATTAAGGAAGTCAAGAAAACAAACGGAATCTTCACCTTTGATGAAGCCGACAACTGGCAGAAAGGATTGTGATTATTTGAAACAGAAAAGTTAATAATATCCATGAGGTGACAAGATATCAGAATCGAGGTAAAAGAAAAGCCGAAGCTGGTTTTGTTTTATCTGAGTCGAAAAGAATCCGCCGACGGAAAATTGATGAAAGGAATCAAGGACAACATCGATGCCTTAAAAAATCTTTCCTTTCTTTCTGTTGTGGTAGAATCTGGTGAGGACGACTTGGCGGACAGCTTATATTGTCTGATGAAGCAAAACCGCAAGGCTGTTGCCGAAAAACTCTCGGCGTAAAATCGGGCGCGAGCCGCCCGAATACATACCATTATTTACCTGCGATTATTGTCTGGATATTCAAAAAACTGTGTGATACAATGTTGTCAACAAAAGCATCGGAGACGATAAAATGACTGAAAAATTCTACATTGCCGCCTACTGCCGTATCTCGGTGGATGATGAACTGAACAAGGAAAATACCTCGATTGAAAACCAAAAGGCTATCATCGAGGACTATGTCAAAACAAACTTTCCAACCGCAGAACTCGACTTCTATGAGGACAGAGATAAAAGCGGCTACACCTTTGAACAGCGCGAGGGCTACCAGAAAATGCGGCGAAAGCTGTTTCTCAATCAATACGACATTTTGATTATCAAAGACCTCTCGCGATTTTCCCGAAGAAACGGCGCGGGCTTGGTGGAGCTGGAAGCCCTGCGCGATGAAGGAATCAGAATCATTGCAATCGGCGACAACATTGACTACCCCACCAATGATGACTGGCTGCGGATTCAAATTTACTTCTTCATGAACGAGATGCCCGTCACCGACACCTCAAAGAAGGTGCGCAACGTCATTAAGCGACGGCAACAGGACGGCAAATGGATTTGCTCTGTCCCCTACGGCTATGTGATTACAAACAGCAAAACAATGGCGTTTGAAGTGGAGCGCACCGAGGCGGTTGTCGTGCAAAAGGTATTTGAGTTGTACAATCAAGGCTGGGGCTACAAACGGATTGCCAACTACCTGACCGAGCAGCACATTCCCACACCGAGAATGAATGAACGTGCGCGAAAGGAAGCTCGCGGCGAAGAATGCCACCTGAAAGCAAAACCGCAATGGAGCATTGCCACGATTCAGGGAATCCTGACAAACGATTTCTACATCGGCACGCTGCGCCAAGGAAAATACACGCGGAAGAAAATCAACGGTCAGGACATCAAATGCGACGAGAACAACCACATTATCTTCCTAAAAAATCATGAGCCGATCATCGACTACCGCGTGTTCGCTACAGCGCAAAACGGTATGAAGGAACGAACCAAAAGCAACTACCGCGGAATCAAGAAATACCCGAACGCTTACTCTGGCTTAATCAAGTGCGGCGACTGTGGAAGCCCGATGTTCCCACTCAGCCGCAGCGACCTAAAAGAGGCATATCACTGCGGAGAATATCACAATCGCGGCTTGAAGGGCTGCACCAGCCACCACGTCCGCGCAGACACTCTCGACGCGATTGTAAAAGCATATCTGCAAATGGTACGCGACACTTCCTCGGAAATGATAGACAAGCTACAGGAAACAATCGCCGAGGAAGAAAGCCATATAAAAACGACTAAAGCAACGCTCGAACAGCTTGAAGAAATGATTGCCGATAGCAAGGCAGAAAAAAAGGCTCTCATACGGCAATGCGCGCGCGACATTGCCAGAAAGCCGAATCAGGAAAACGATATACAGGAAACCTACGATGAACTGATTGCAGAGTGCGACGAACGGATCGAGGGCTTGGAAAATCAAATCAAGATGACCTACGACAAGCACAACACTGTCGTAAGTGCGAACCGAACCGCACAGCTTGCGATTGACTTATTCGACGAGATACTGAACAAGGAAAAGTTAGAGAAAAACGACCTCGAGCTGTTGATTGAAAAGATAACGGTTTACGAAGACCACATTCATATCAAGCTGAAAGACGACATCGACCACATTCTGCACATCGGTAACGCCAATCTTGAAAAAGAGCAAAATCAGCAAAGCAAAAACACAAAAGATAAGAAGTTTGCTGTCAGTGTTATCAGTGACGGCGACCCGCTGGAGATTTACACCGCTACCGACGGCGAGGTTATTTTTAAGAAATACTCGCCTGTGGGTGAGCTGTCGGAATTTGCCGGTCAATATGCCGACGTTATCGCGAGAATCAGCTCGCTTCCGACGCTGATCTGCGACACCGACCACGTAATCGCGGCGGCGGGTGTGTCAAAACGAGAATTTCTTGAGCGGAGAATCAGTCCTGTTCTTGAAAACTATATGGACAACCGCAAAAGCTACTCGGCAACCGAGCGCACGCTGAACAACGTTCAGCCAATCGAGGGGATTGAGCAGAACGCCGCGGTGATTTACCCGATTATCGCGTCCGGCGACGTTATGGGCGCGGTTGTTATGCTCAGCTCTGATAGTATGAAGGTTCCCACTGCTTCCGAAATCAAGCTGGCGCAATCCGCGGCAGCGTTTTTGGGCAAGCAGATGGAAAACTAATACGTTGAAAATAGATAAAAAGTCCGCCGAATCCGACGGACTTTTTTCAATAACATAAAACAAGCGGCAGCTCTGTAGTCATTGCTTGCCTTTAAACTTTTTCATTATATTTGGATTTATACTACTGACAGAGTGCACTCTTAAAAACAAACAGCCGTGCGAGCAACATACTCACACGGCTTTTAATCGACTGATTATTTATTAAAGATTGACATAATGTCATAGAAGGTGTCATCGTCGTCATCGGTTGTGTCCTTGGTCGCCTTTGATGAATTATCCTCGGAAGGAGTATCAACGATTACGTTGTCAACCGCCGGCTCCGGCTTTGAGGGAACGCCGTCAGCGCCAAAGCCTGTCGCAATAACGGTAACGCTCATTTCGTCGTTCATCTTGTCGTCGATAACAGCACCCCAGATGATGTTCGCGTCCTCCGATACCTTGTCCTTAATCATAGTTGACGCGGTGTCGATATCCTCGAGGCTTACGTCTGAAGAAGCAGTGATGTTGATGATAACGCCCTTTGCGCCGTCGATTGAGGTTTCGAGCAGCGGGCTTGAAATCGCCTTGTTAGCGGCAATCTTTGCCTTATCCTTGCCGGAAGCCTTGCCCATACCCATGTGAGCGTAGCCTGCGTCCTTCATAACGGAGGTAACGTCCGCGAAGTCAAGGTTTACAAGACCGGGAAGAAGGATGAGGTCCGAGATACTCTGAACGCCCTGACGGAGAACGTCGTCGGAAATTTCAAAAGCGTTAAGAAGAGTGATAGGCTCGTCCGATACTTTTTTGAGTCCCTCGTTAGGAACGATAATGAGCGAGTCAACGCAGGGAGTGAGCTCCGCGATACCCTGCTCAGCCTGAGTCATTCTCTTTTTGCCCTCAAAAGCAAACGGCTTTGTAACAACGCCGACTGTGAGGATTCCCATATCTTTAGCGATTTTCGCGATTACGGGAGCAGCGCCCGTACCTGTTCCGCCGCCCATACCGGCGGTAACGAATACCATATCGGTATCCTTGAGCAGAGCCGCGATTTCTTCCTTGCTCTCCTCAGCGGCGCTCTGTCCGATAGAAGGCATTGCGCCCGCGCCCTTTCCGCGGGTAAGCTTCTCTCCGATTTGAACCTTCTGAGAAGCTTGAGAAAGTCTCAAAACAGGTCCGTCGGTGTTGATTGCGATAAACTCAACGTTTTTGATATTCATTGCCACCATTCGGTTAACGGCGTTTCCGCCGCCTCCGCCGACGCCGATTACTTTAATTTTAGGCATATACTCATTTTCCAATTCAAGCTCAAAAGCCATTTTATTATCCTCCTTAAATCCTTTCGGTTATCTATTAAAAAGTCGCATAATATCCGAATTATATTACTATCATTTTATATAGTACCATACTTTCTTAAAAATATCAATGGTTTTGTATTTTTTATATTCGATTTTTTGAAAAAATTTAGTACGGCAGCGCTCCGTCGCCTCCCGTGCCGCCGTCATAGTTTCTGTTTTCGGGCGAATAATATTCTCCGTTATCCACGGCGTTGTAATTATAGTCGTCACTGTAATTGTAGCCGCCGTTGTCCGCGGCATTGTAATCGTAACCGTTGTCGTAGCCCGAGTTATCGTTGTAGCCGCCGTAATCGTAGGTATCGGCGCTCCAGTCGTAGGTTTCGCCGTTATAGCCATAGTTTTGGTCGTATCCGCTGTTATTATCGGTATATGTATCCGCGCTCTGCTGTTCGGTCGCGGAGGTTGCCGGCTCGGTAGCAGGCGTGGTTTCGGCGGGCTTAAAGTGCGACATCTTGTTTTTGCTGCAGGTCGAAACGTCAAGCGTACCGTAAATCTGCCCTGTTTTATTCGGGTCGAGCTTTTGGTTTATAATCGCCGCGGCGGTTTTGATTTTATAGTCAATATCCTCGGCAACGCCGATGTTTATAAGGATTCTTCCGGCGTATTCGATTTTGATTGCCGAGGTGTCGGTAACGTCGAACGAAGTAACATTTTCAAGCCCGTTGTTCTTCAGGCTTTTTGCCACGCTCTCGAGTATATCGGGCACGGCGGGGTCTTCAAACTGAATGTAGCTGCCGACCTCTTTGCCGCTGAAATCGTTGCAAATCAGCTCGGTTGTATTCTCGGGCGCCGAGGTCTCGGTGTCGAGCACCCTGCCCTTTGAGCTGATAACAAGATAGGTTTCACCGTCCTTGACGTAGTACGACGGCATAGCGTCGGTAATTGTAATCGTCACGGTGTCGGGAATGGCGAAGCTGATTTTCGCGTCCTCGACATAGGCGAGATTTTTTACAATCTCCTCGGGAGTTCCGCCCATCACGGCGAGAAAAATATTCTGCTGCAGGCTTACGTTGCTGAACGCGATAATCTGGTCGTCATAATAAAATTCGTTGCCCTCAACCTCAATCTTCTCTGTCTTGAACAGAACCGTCAGGCTGAGTATCGCGCCGACAACGAGCACGGCAAGCATAATCGCGGTGGTAATAATAATTCTGCGGGTGCGCGCCTGTTTTTGGGTAACAGGCTTTTTGTTGCGCCTGATTACCTCCCGCTCCTGCTTGCGGATTACCTTCGCGCGGCGTTCGCTGCGCTGTTTTTCGCTGTATTCATCTATGTAATAGCCGTCCTCAAAATCCTGAGGCTTGAGGTTGCGGATTCTCTCCTCGCTCTCGCGCCTGAATTTTTCCTCACGGCTGATTTTTTGAAATTTTGCGGTCTTGCCCGAATTTACCGCCTCCTCGATTTTGCTTCCCGAGGATTTTTTCGGCTTCGGTTTTTTTACTTTTTGCGTTTCCTGTATGTCAACAGAGGATTTTTTTGCCCTTTTCCCTTGCTCTTTGTGGTACTTTTGAGCCTGCCTTGCGGCTTCCTTGCGCTGCTTTGCAAGCTCGCGCTTTTGCTTTGATGAAATATCGCTCATGGGCAATCCTCCTTTCTGAAATTCTTTATTCTCTAATTCTTTTATTTATGTATTCCTTATAGCAAAACGATTTAACATTTTTTGCTGATTGGTATTAAATTTTCTTAATATCCGCTCCGAGCGAGGACAGTGAAAGCTCAAGATTTTCATATCCGCGTTCAAGGTAATGGAGAGAGCCGATTGTGGTCTGCCCCTCCGCGCACAACGCGGCAACAACCAAAGCCGCCGCTCCGCGAAGGTCGGTTGCCTCAACCTTTGCTCCGTAGAGCCTGTCGCGTCCCTCGACCACGCACACTCTTCCCTCCGTCATAATTTTCGCGCCCATTCGCGCAAGCTCGCGCGTGTGGCGAAAGCGGTTTTCAAAAATATTTTCTATAAAAAACGACGTTCCTCCCGCAACGCACGCCGCCGCCATCACCGGCGCCTGGGCGTCCGTCGGAAAACCCGGATAAGGCATTGTGCTCACCGTGCGAAACGGCTTGAGCCTTTTAGGAGCGCTGATTTTTAGCTTGCATTTTTCCGTTTTTATTTTGCAGCCCGCGTCCTCGAACAACGGAATGACCGCGCCGAGGTGCGCCGGAACCAAATCGCCGAGCACAATTGAGGAACCCGTTGCCGCCGCCGCGGACATAAAGGTTGCCGCGACAATTCTGTCGGGAATTACGCTGTGGGCGCAGCCCGAAAGCGAGCTTACGCCGTCAATTACGATTACTCCCTCGCCCGCGCCGTAGATTTTTGCACCGCAGGCGTTAAGAAAATCCGCAAGGTCCACAATCTCGGGCTCGCGCGCGGCGTTGGTAAGCGTTGTTGTGCCGCCTGAAAGGCACGCGGCGATAATTATATGCTCGGTCGCGCCGACGCTCGGAAACGGAAGCGAAATTTTGTTTCCGCGCAGTCCGTACGGCGCGCTGCACTCAAGGCAGCCGTGGCGCTCGTTAATCTCGGCTCCGAGCTTTGAAAGCGCGTCAAGGTGCATATCAATCGGTCTCAGTCCGATTTCACATCCGCCGGGAAAGGACAATTTTGCCTTGCCCGACCTTGCGAGCACCGCGCCGAGAAACATAATCGAGCTGCGTGTTTTGCACATCAGCGAATCGGGAATATCGCTTCGGTTAAAACCGTCGGTGTTGATTACAAGGGTCTGACCGCTGCGCTCCGCCTTGCAGCCGAGGTAGCGCAGAATGTTTACAGACGCCTCTACGTCCGACAGCGCCGGACAGTTGTAAATTACGCTTTCGCCCTTTGTGAGCAGAACAGCCGCGAGAATCGGCAGCGCGCTGTTTTTCGCGCCCTGAACGCTGACCTCTCCCGACAGTTTTTTGCGTCCCGTAACCAATAGCTTTGACACACTAACACCCTCTAAAAAAATCTCAGTTCATTTTATGTGATTTTTTCAGAACAGTGAAAGTAATATTTATACTAAATTAAGCACCTTTTTGATGACTGAATATATCCTCTCGTTTGCGTCGGTGATTGCCATTTTGCGGCAGTTTTCGCCGATTGACGCAAGCTTTTCGGAATCCTCGAGCATAGCGTCAACCCTTTTAATCAGCGTTTCTCCGCTCAAATCGCTTTCCTCAATCATCTCCGCCGCGCCCTTGTTGACAAGCGCCATAGCGTTGTGATACTGATGATTTTCCGCGACGTTCGGAGACGGAATCAGGATTGAGGGCTTACCCATCGCCTGAATCTCGCTGAGGGTAATCGCTCCGGCGCGGCAGATAACAAGGTCGGCCGCCGCCATACACTCGTTCATATTGTCGATATACGGTCTTATGTCAAGGTTGGGACATTCGGAAAGCTCAACGCCCTTTTCCCTGAGCAAATCGTTAAACCACTCGTTTTTTCCGCCGTAGGCATGAATATGCTGATACCTGCCGTCCTTGGCGCTCCTTGCGATAAGCTCGGCAACGGATTCGTTAACCTTTTTCGCTCCCAGGCTTCCGCCGAAGGAAAGTATCATCGGGCGCTGGTCAAGCCCGAGCTTTTTGCGAGAGGTTTCTTTGTAGGCGGTCAGGATTTCTCCGCGAACGGGGTTGCCCGTGATTAATACGTCGGCGCCATTAAAGTACGGCTTTGCCGCGTCAACCGCGAGCATAACCTTTTTTACCCTGCTTGTGAGCATTTTGTTGGTAACTCCCGGGTAAGCGTTCTGCTCGTGGATTATACAGGGAATCCCCATTTTTGCCGCCGTGCGGACAACGGGACCTGAAACATAGCCGCCGGTTCCGATGCAAATATCGGGAGCGAAATCGCTTATGATTTTTTTCGCCTTCATTGAAGAGGTGACGGTTCTGCTAACGGTTCTTAAATTTTCAACCGTGCTTTTGGGCGATATACTGCGCCTAAAGCCGCTGATTGTGATAGACTTGATTTCATAGCCCGCCTCGGTTACAAGGCGCTGCTCCATACCGTTTTTGTTGCCGATAAAGAGGATTTCCGCGTTGGGTTGCTTAGTCTTGATATAACCTGCTATGGCAAGCGCGGGATTGATGTGTCCGGCGGTGCCTCCGCCGGCGAGTAATACTTTCATTTTTGCTCCTTTAAAAGCCTTTACGCCCGCGGTATTTTTAAAATACCGAAGGCAGATTTGGCTGTTATTGTCTTTCGATATTCGCCGTTCGCGAGATTGAGAGCACTATGCCCATCTGCGCGAGCAGCATAATCAGCGAGCTGCCGCCGTAGCTGAAGAACGGCAGGCTGATACCTGTGTTTGGCAGCCAGTCGGTGATAACCAGAATGTTCAGCACAACCTGAATTCCGATTTGCGAGGTCAAGCCGATACCGAGCAGCTTGCCGAATTTATCCTTTGCCCTGAGCGAAAGGGTGATTCCTCTCCAAACCAGCAAAGCGAAAATCAGCAGGATAATCGCGGCGCCGATAAGTCCGATCTCCTCAACAACGACCGCGAAAATAAAGTCGTTCTGCGGTTCTGGAATATATAGGTACTTCTGCCTTGACTGACCGAGCCCGAGCCCCCAAAGTCCGCCCGAGCCGATTGCGTAAAGCGAGTTGCGCGTCTGATAGGTGTCCCACCACATCTCGTCGGTTGTGTATTCAAGCGCCTGTCCCCAGCCGTCCATACGGCTCATAGCGTAGGACAAACCGCCCGTCATAGCGAGAATAAGAACAACTCCGCCCAAAAGCGCGCCGCCTATTAACAGGTATTTTGTTTTCATTCCGCCGATGTACAGCATAAGCACTGTGAGGATTCCGATAATTACAATACCCGAGTAGTGCGGCTCCAAAAACAGCAGGAACGCGATTGTTCCGAAAATTACTATGCCCGGAATAATGCTGTACTTCGCGAGCTGCATTTTATTATAGTATTTGCTTGCCCAGTGAGCGAAAAACAAAATTACGCCGAACTTTGCGATTTCGGAAGGCTGAATGTTGAACATTCCGAGCGGAATCCAGCGTTTTACGCCGCCCTCTCCCGCGGGAAGAACAAGCACCAGCAGCAAAGTAAAATACGCGATTCCCAAAACTATGGGAGCGATTTTGTGCAGCTTATTGTAATTGAAAAACGACATCACAAACATTGCCGCGAGCCCGATTACTATAAATATGAGCTGACGGAAAAGGTAGTAGTAGCTGTCACCCTGGGTGTAATAGGCAAAGGCGTAGCTTGCCGAAAACATCATTATTGTTCCCACTGTCAGCAAAACAAGCAGGATTATGCAAAACGGCAGGTCAATGCCCATTCCGATGTCAAACCACTTCGCGTTTTTCATTTTGCGCCGGCGCGTTGGTCTGATAAACATTTTTTCTTTTTTCGCGTCGGTTTCTCTATGATATTCCTCGTCGTAAATCCTGTTTACGTCCGCCTGAAATATCATTCTTTTGTTTGGAGCCATACTTATCCTCCAATTTATAATTTATAGATGATTGCCTGAAAATCAGACACTGTACCCGAACAATACCAACAAGAACGAAAGGACGCCGAAAGCCGCGGTTATCAGGCTGAATACGGTAACAATCTTTACCTCGCTCCAGCCGCACATCTCAAAATGATGGTGAATCGGGCTCATCTTGAAAAGTCTTTTGCCGTGGGTAAGCTTGAAATAGCCCACCTGCAAAACGACCGAGAGCATCTCGCAGATATAGATAATTCCGACAGGCAAAAGCAGAATCGGCATATTTACCGCGAACGCGAGTCCACACACCATTCCGCCTAAAAACAGAGAACCCGTGTCCCCCATAAACACCTTTGCCGGGTGGAAATTCCAAACCAAAAATCCGAGGCAGGCACCCGCGACAGCCGCGCTGAGTGCGGTTACGCCGAGGTAGTAGAGCCTGCTCGCGATAAGCATAAACGTCACGGCTACAAAGAAAGTAACAGAGCCGACAAGTCCGTCCACGCCGTCGGTGAGGTTAACCGCGTTAACAATTCCCACAATCAAAATCGCGGAGAGAATATAGTAGAAAAATCCGAGGTCAACGCTGCCGGCAAACGGAATATATGTGCTTGTACCGTAGCCTGCAGCGCTAAGTACGACAAGGTAGATTATCGCCACAGCGAACTGCAAAACAAGCTTTTGATACGCTTTAAGACCAAGGTTGCGCTTTTTTACCGCCTTTGTGTAATCGTCGATAAATCCGATAAGGCCGTTCGCGAGCGCAAGTCCCAGTCCCGCGAAAATGAACACAACCTCGCGCTGAATATCGGCAAAATACACAGTGATAAACTTATCTCCCGCAAATATATAGACGAGTGTGCTGATTATCGTGACAATTGTAATCGCCACGATAAACATAATGCCGCCCATAATCGGGGTTCCCTGCTTTTCCTTGTGCCAGCTGGGCCCGATGTCCTTAATTGTCTGCCCAAAGTTTAATTTGTGCAAAAACGGGATTAAATACTTGCCCGTCACGGCAGAGATTATAAATGCGAGTACAGCCGCCAAAAACGTCCATATTCCGTAAATTATCATATTTATTGTTCCTTTCATTATATAACGCGTATAAACGTTTTATTCGTTAAGCGTTGAATCTGTGGCAGCCGCGAAGGTTACCGTTATAACCGTGCCCGGAGGAACCTCCGTGCCCTCCTCAATATTCTGAGCAATCGCAAGTCCGCCCGAGCTGACCGCGCCGTCGAAGCTGACGTTGAGGTCGTAGCCCGCCGCTACCTGGTTGACGTATGCCGCGGAATTGTCAAGGAAATTAGGCACTGTTACCTTTTCGTTCCTGCTCTCCTCGTCGGTGTAGAGCACAATGCTTCCGCCCGAAGCGAGCTTTGATGAAACAGTGGGAAGCTGGGCGATTACCGTGCTGCCCGAGCCCCTAACGGTACAGTTCAGACCGTCCGCCTCAACAGCCTTTTGAGCTTCCTCAAGCGACAGTCCCGTGTAATCTCCCGCCGAAACGTCAATATACGCCAATTCTTCTTCCTTATAATCGGTTTTTATCTCAAGGTAAGGCAGAACCTCGGTCATAATATTGATAAATACAGGCGAGGATACCTGCGAACCGTAGTAAGCGCCGCCGTCCGGGGTATCGAAAAATACGAGCATCGCAATCTGGGGATCGTCGGCGGGAACATAGCCGCAGAAAGAGGAAATGTAGTCCTTGCCGAAGCCGCTGACAGGATTTTCAACGCCGATTTTCTCGGACGTACCTGTTTTACCGCCTACCCTGTAGCCTGCGACATAACCCGCGCTGGCGCCTGCGGTCTCGGTATTGTAGCCCAAAATTTCGTTTAATCTGTCGGACGTTTCCTTGGAGATAACCTGTCTTTTTACCTTTTTTTCAACGTTTTTAATAACGTTGCCCTTGGAGTCTGTGATTTTTGAAACAACATACGGCTGCAGAACATAGCCGCCGTTGGCAACCGCCGCGCAGGCGGTAATCATACTGATTGGCGTAATCGAGAAGTTTTGTCCGAAGGAAGCAACCGCAAGGTCAACGTTGCCCATTGAGCCCTCGGGCCAGAAGCTGTCGTCCGCTTCACCCGGAAGGTCAATTCCGGATTTTTCGGCAAAACCGAAGCCGCGGTAGTAGTCGCAAAATTTTTTCATTCCGATTTTCTGACCGAGCTGCATAAACGCCGGGTTGCAGGAATTGCAGATTGCCTGAACAAAGTTCTGCGTTCCGTGTCCGCCCAAAGCGCTGCAGTTGATTGTTTTGTCCTCTACAACATACGAACCGCCGCAGACAAAGGTTGAGTTGTCGTCAACCTTTCCCTCCTCAAGAGCCATTGACGCGGTACACATCTTGAATACCGAACCCGGCATATATGTATCGGCGACCGCCTTGTTACGCCACATTGCCGACAGCGCCTTGCTTTCGGCGTCGTCGCGCTCCTTTTCGGGGAGCTGGTTGATTTCTTTCTGAACGTCGTCGGGCAAAGTGTACGGGTCGTTGAGGTTATAACCGTTTGCGGTTACCATCGCCAGAATAGCGCCCGAGTTGACGTCCATAGCTATACATACGCCGCGGTTTTGGACGTTGTTGTCAACAATGCCCTGCGCCATATATTTTTCGCAGATAGACTGGATTGTTTCGTCGATTGTGAGGTAGATGTTGTTGCCGTCGAGGAACGTGCTGCCGGAGATCGAGGACGTCAGGTCGGGGGCGG
>CAJOLF010000048.1 GCA_905235295.1 uncultured Ruminococcus sp.
TGAAGACTACGAGGTTGATAGGCTGCGTGTGTAAGCATGGTGACATGTTCAGCTTGGCAGTACTAATAGGTCGAGGGCTTGACCACAAGAAGCGTGGAGTCTCGAAGTTCAGAGATAACGAAAGGAAGTTATTTACGGAACAGCGAGAAACAAAACGCGATATTAATCAAGCAGCATGCAATGAACTTTGGTCTAAAGTCGCTCCTTTATCAGCTCTTTATTCAGTTTTCAGGGCACTTGTCCTTTAAAATACAAGCACTATCATTAGATAGTGCTTTTGTTTTTTAAATATTTCTGCTATAATATAAAAAATATTAGGATGATTAAAACTGATAGATACCGAAAACACTAATTGGAGTTTGAAGCGATGTTATACTATTCTCTAATAAAATCCTTTAACATCTGCCGTGTAAAATTTCGCATAACTGCGTTGTCGTCCTCGGAATCCGTCAGGATTCCTGCGTCCTCCGCCTCCGCCTTGTTATGCGGAATTTTCCATCGACATCTGTTTTAAAGTTTTTTATCAAAGAATAGTATTAAATGCTTTACCGTCGTGGGAAAGGCTTGCCAAAGAGATGATTTGGCGGCAAATCGGAACTGTTCATAATAAAAATATTCTTGATTTCGGCAGCGGTTCAGGAGTCACCGCGGATTATTTTGCAAAAACAACAATGTAACCGCGATTGAGCCTTCAAGGGAAATGACAGAGAAGCATCATAATATATATAATTTTTATTAAACGCTTATAGGGCTCGGTAAAGACCGAAGCCTGCATTACTATTGTTAATAAGGATTATACCACGCTGTTTATTCCTTGCCCTTTGACCTCGCGAACAGTGCGGCGATAAGGCTGAAAAATATCGCCGCTCCGATTCCCGCTGCGGCGCTTGTGAGAGGCCCCGTGAGGATTCCTAGGGCGCCGTCGCTTTTGAGAGCGTCCTTAACGCCCTGAGCCATAAGGTTTCCAAAGCCGCTGATTGGAACCGCGGCTCCTTCGCCGGCAAATTCCGTCAGAGGCTCATACAGCCCGAACGCGCCCAAAATTACGCCCGCGACGACAAACGAGGTCAGGATTCTCGCGGGAGTCAGCGCGGTTTTATCTATCAAAATCTGACCGATAACGCAGATTAAACCGCCGATTAAAAAAGCCCAGATGTATTGCATAAAATCACCCTTGTGTTTTCTTTTAGCTTTCCACTTGCTTTGGAGATTATTCCTTCGGGCGTAATTTTTGAGTTAAAGAAAGTATTTGGCGGAGCAATTCTTTGCAGTCTGACTGTAATGAGCAAGGCTGTAAATTTAATGATAAGGCTATAAAGGGCTGTAAGCCGCGGCGCACGAGCCTTTTCTGTGAAGATAATTTGAAAAATTACAAAATTCACTACCCAAAAATAATATTTTGTGTTAATATTATAATGGTTTATCAGCGAATTAATCAAAAGGAGTGAAGCGTATGATTGAGGTTAAAAACCTTACCAAATGCTACGGAGACCTTAAAGCGGTTGACGACATCAGCTTCAGCGTTGACAGCGGAGAGGTTCTCGGATTTCTCGGTCCGAACGGAGCGGGAAAATCCACCACAATGAATATCATCACCGGATATATTTCCTCAACGTCAGGTACTGTTACCGTTGACGGTACCGAGATTTTGGAGGAGCCGAAAAAGACTAAGAAAAAAATCGGCTATCTGCCCGAGATTCCGCCTTTGTACCCCGATATGACGGTAAGAAAATACCTTGAGTTTATGTTTGAGCTGAAAAAGGTCAAGCTGCCCAAAAAAGAGCATATTGACGAGGTAATGCGGCTTGTGGGAATTTCCGACAAGGAAGGCAGGATAATCAAAAATCTGTCAAAGGGCTACCGCCAGAGAGTCGGATTCGCTCAGGCGCTGCTCGGAAATCCGCCTGTGCTGATTTTGGATGAGCCCACGGTCGGACTTGACCCGAATCAGATTATTGAAATCAGAAAGCTGATAAGGAACCTCGGCAAAAAGCACACGGTAATTTTTTCGTCCCACGTTTTGTCGGAAATCTCCGCTACCTGCGACAGGGTAATAGTAATATCAAACGGAAAGATTGTCGCCGACGCAAAGACCGACGAGCTTTCGCAGTCCTTCTCCGGTCAGCAAAAGCTTTCTTTGACGGTAGACAGCGATTCTTCCGAGGTTGCCGCGGAGCTGAAAAATATTCAAGGCGTTACCAAGGTTGTAAAGCAGCGCAGCTTTTCGGGCGGAGCGGTCAGGTACAGCATAGAGTACGAGAACGGCACCGATATTCGCCGCGACGTTTTCAGCGCGATGGTTAGGCTGAACGCGCCGATTCTCAATATGCAGTCGGGCAACGAAACCCTTGAGGATATGTTCCTCAAGCTCACTCAGAATACGGAAACAGGAGGTAAGGCATAATGAGCGCGATACTAAAGCGGGAGCTGAACGCCTATTTCAGCTCGGCAACCGCGTATGTTGTTATGGCGGTATATTTCTTCTTCTCGGGCTTGTTTTTTAACTTTTACTGCATCTCAGCAAACTCCTCAAGCCTTTCGTATGTGTTTGCCAATATGTTCTACATCATTCTGTTTTTGATTCCGGTTATCACAATGAAAACCTTTGCGGAGGAAAAAAAGCAAAAGACAGATCAGGCTTTACTGACCTCGCCCACAACCCTTACCGAGATTGTACTCGGCAAGTTTTTGGGAGCTTTTATTCTGTATGCAATCTGCTGCTGCATCTTCCTTTTGTACGCGATTGTAATTTCCTTCTTCGCCGCTCCTCAGTGGTCGGTAATCCTCTGCACCTTCCTCGGGCTGTTGCTGCTCGGCGGTTCGCTTATCGCGATAAACATATTCATCTCGGTTCTGACCGAGAGCATGGTAATCGCGGCGGTTATCGGAATGGGCGTAGGACTTGTCATCAGTATGACAAACTACCTTATCAGCCTGATTTCTGTTGAGTGGATTACAAATATTCTCAATAAAATCAACTTTTTGAATTATTACGAAAACTTCACCTACGGAGTGCTCAGCATTGTAGACGTAGTGTTCTTTTTGAGCGTGACGGCGCTGTTCCTGTTCTTCACGGTGCGCGCGCTTGATAAAAAACGCTGGAGCTAAGGAGGCGCGCAATGGATAATAAAAATACTTCTAAAAACAAAGGCGGCCTCAAGGGATTCTTGAAATCCCGCAAGGCTCGATACGGAGCGGCGGCAACCGCAATTTTGCTCATTACCGTAGCGCTTGTAATTGTTCTGAACATCGTCGTGGGTATGCTTGTTGAACGCTTCCCGAACCTCAAGCTTGACCTTACGGCAAACAAAGCTTACGAGCTTCAGGACGACACGGTTGATTATATGTCGCATTTGACAAAGGACGTTAACCTTTATATTCTTTCCACTGAGGACAAATTTGTAGGCAACGGCGAATACTTTGTTCAGGCAAAGAACCTGCTCGAAAAAATCGAGAGCAGCTCAGACGGCAAGCTAAAGCTACAGTATATCGACACCACATCAAATCCCGGTTTTACCCAAAAGTACCCTAACGTTGACTGGGATTCAAGCAAAAATTTAGCGATTGTTGAGTGCGGCAAGCAGTACAAGAGCCTTACGCTTGACGAATGCTTCGAGTACGACCAGGAGTACGCCGCCAGCTACGGCTACTACGATTTTACGGGAACCACGATTGAGCAGGCGGTCGTTACCGCGGTGCTCAACGTAACAACCGACGACAAGATTATTGCGGATATCCTCACGGGCAACCAGGAGGCTGACTATTCGGCGGTTTCAACCCTGCTCAACAACAACGCTTATCAGGTCAACGAGATTTCTCTGCTGACGGCGGATATTGACGCGGACGCAAAGTTTTTGCTGCTTTACGCTCCTGCGGTTGACTTTGACGACGACGCGATTCAAAAAATCAGCAATTGGCTTGATAACGACGGAAAATACGGCAAAACGCTGATTTACATTCCGAGCGCGACAAACACCAATACCCCGAATCTTGACGCTTTCCTTGAAGAATGGAAGCTGACGCTTTCCGAGGGCTATGTGTTTGAAACAAGCTCCGACCACCTGCTCAACGGAGTTTCGGAATTTGCTTTCCTGACCGACTACTCGGATTATTATACGGAAAACCTCAAAAACCCCGACATACCTGTTGTGACAATGCAGTCGCGAGGAATTACAATTGGCGACGAAAGCACGGCGCACGCGCTTTTGAGCACATCGGACAAAGCGGGAATAATGCCCTACGAGCCCGCGGAGGACTGGGATTATAACGACGCGATTACAGGCAAGGCGATTCCCGTTGCCGCCGAGAGCGTAAAGAGCGGAAACGAAGCGGAATCAAAACTGATAGTTTTCGGCTCGGAATATATGTTCAGAGAAAACTTCCTCTCTATCAACAGCTTCAATAACTCGGCATTCCTGATAAATATATTCAACACAATCGGAGACAAGGACGACGACAGCGTAACAATAGAGAGCAAATCTCTCGAGAGCACCGAGCTGGGCATTACCGACGCGAGCACGGCGGCAGTTATGTTTGTAGTTTTTTCAATCGTAATTCCGGTTGCGGTTCTGGTTGTCGGACTCATAGTTTGGCTGCGCAGGAGGAATAAATAATGAAAAACAAAAAAATTATCATCGGCGTGGCAATCGCCGCGGTGGTGCTTGTGGGCGTAATGCTGCTGCTGATTTTTCTTCCGAAAGGCGGAGAAACCGACGGCGACGCGGCTTCGATTGACGAGGGCGCGTCGATTACCCTGTCCACCGACGACAAGGGCGTGCACCAGGCTGCGGTGGCAAGAAACAGCAAGGGCGAGGTGGAGAACAACAGCTACGGAACCCTTATGAACTATGTTCCGGCGGATATTAGCCGGATTCATATCGAAAACACCAAGGGCACGGTTGACGTGCTTTCAAAAACTCCCGAGGGCGAGGCGACGGTTTATACCGTAGAGGGCTACGAGGATTTTGAGCTTCAGGCGGGAATCCCCGACCAAATCGCTTCCGCGGCGGCGTCGCTCAGCTTTACGCTTGTCGCGGGAAAGGACGACGGCAAAAACTCAGCCGAGTACGGCTTTGATTCGGCGCGCTCGGTAGCTACCGTGACCTATAACGACGGAACAAAGGCGATTATAACAGTCGGAAGCGACGCTCCTCAGGAAGCCGGAACCTACATCAAATTCGGCGACGGCGAGGATATATACGTTGTGGATACCGAGGTTGTCTCGGTGTTTGATTTCGGACTGACAGACCTTATGACGCTCACCATTAACAGCGCGGCGGAGACCGGCGACAATAACCAGGCAAGCTCAATCACCGTTTCGGGCGCGAATTTCCCGGAAACAATCGAGCTTGTTCCCAATAATTCGGAAAAGGTGAACGCCTCCTACAAGCTGACATCTCCGATTGAAGGCTACGCCAACGAAAAGGAATCCAGCCTTATTGAGGGAGGAATCCGCGGACTGTACGCGGACAGCGTTGTAATGGTAAATCCCTCCGATTCTCAGCTTTCGTCGCTCGGACTTTCAACCCCTTACGCAAGGGTAAAGGCGGTGTATCCCGATGAAACCGTTGAGCTTATATGCTCAAAGCCCGACCAAAGCGGAAATATATGCCTGATGACCGCCGGCGGAAAGGTAGTATATACGCTGTCGGCTTCAAAGGCTCCGTGGTCGGAAACAAGCTACGAAAAGCTTGTCAGCGAGTACGCGCTTTATCCGAGGATGGTTTCGCTTTCAAATATGACAATCACTTCGGGCGGAAACGATTACAGCTTCGACCTCAGCTCACGAGAGGTTCTCACAACCGACGACGACGGAGAAGAAACCAAGTCTACTACAACGGCGGTTTATTTCAAAGGCGATGAAATTCAGCTTGAAAACTTTTCTCCGCTCTACAACGACGCAAGCCTGATTGAGCTTGCCGACGCCGGAACAGGCTCGTTCTCGGGCGAGCCCGAGTTTAAAATCACCTACACCTACGCCGAGGACGGCTCGACCGACATGATTGAGTTCTATCCGTCGGACAACAACCGCTACCTCGCGGTGCTCAACGGCAGAGTCGAGGGTCACGCGCGCAAATCCGACATCACAAGGGTGCAAAACGACATCAACGAGCTTGTGTCACAGTAAAATAAGGCTTGCGCGGGCACGTGATTTAGAGTATAATATTCAGGCAGGACGTTGCCGCGAATTTCGCGGCGCTGCCTTAACGTACAATTTATAAAACAGGAGTGATATACTATGGGTATGACTATGTCGCAGAAAATCCTCGCCGCCCACGCCGGACTGGACGAGGTAAAGGCAGGTCAGCTTATCAACGCAAAGCTGGATATGGTGCTCGGAAACGACGTAACCTCTCCGGTGGCAATTAACGTTTTTGAAGAAAACGGAGCGACAGCGGTCTTTGACAACAAAAAAATCGCGATGATTATGGACCACTTTACTCCGAACAAGGACATCAAGGCGGCTACCCTTGTTAAGCAGACAAGGAACTTTGCCGATAAATATGACATCAAGAATTTTATGGACGTAGGAATGATGGGTATTGAGCACGCGCTGCTTCCCGAAAAAGGTCTTGTAGGCCCCGGATGCCTTTGTATCGGCGCGGATTCCCACACCTGCACCTACGGCGCGCTGGGCGCGTTTTCAACAGGCGTAGGCTCAACCGATATGGCGGCGGGAATGATCAGCGGCAAGGCGTGGTTCAAGGTTCCGTCGGCAATCAAGTTCAACCTTGTCGGCAAGCCTCAGGGCTTCGTCAGCGGCAAGGATGTAATTCTCCACATTATCGGGTTAATCGGCGTTGACGGCGCTCTTTATAAGTCGATGGAATTTGTCGGCGAGGGCGTAAAGTACCTCAACATTGACGACCGCCTCTGCATTGCGAATATGGCGATTGAAGCGGGCGCGAAGAACGGAATCTTCCCCGTTGACGATATTACGCGCGAATACTGCGACGGAAGGTATCAGGGCACACCCGTTGAATACACCGCCGACGAGGACGCTGTTTACGACGAGGAGTACACCATTGATTTGAGCAAAATCCGCCCGACGGTAGCGTTCCCACACCTTCCCGAAAACACCAGAACCGTTGATGAAATCGGCGAAAATGAGGTAAAAATCGACCAGTGCGTAATCGGCTCCTGTACCAACGGCAGAATCTCCGACCTCAGGGCGGCAGCAGAGATTTTGAAAGGCAAAAAGGTAGCCAAGGGCGTTCGCTGCATCGTTATTCCCGGAACACAAAGCATCTGGCTGCAGGCTATGCACGAAGGCTTGTTTGATATTTTCGTAGAAGCGGGAGCGGTTGTTTCAACCCCGACATGCGGTCCGTGTCTGGGCGGACACATGGGCATACTCGCCGCGGGCGAAAAGGCAATATCCACCACAAACCGCAACTTTGTAGGCAGAATGGGACACGTAGACAGCGAGGTTTACCTTGCGAGCCCGGCAACCGCGGCGGCAAGCGCGGTTAAGGGCTACATCACCAACCCCGAAAAGGTTTAATTAGGAGGATAAGTATGAACGCAAAGGGCACAGTACATAAATTCGGCGATAACGTTGACACCGACGTTATCATTCCCGCAAGATACCTCAACACCGCTTCTCACAAGGAGCTTGCGGCTCACTGTATGGAGGACATTGACGCTCAGTTTGTCAACAAGGTCAAAGAGGGCGACATTATGGTGGCGGAGAAAAACTTTGGCTGCGGTTCGTCCCGCGAGCACGCGCCGATTGCGATTAAGGCGAGCGGAATTTCCTGCGTAATCGCCTCAACCTTCGCGCGTATTTTCTACCGCAACTCAATCAACATCGGACTGCCGATTCTTGAGTGCGACGAAGCCGCGCGCGAGATTAAGGACGGCGACACCGTTTCGGTTGACTTCAACACAGGCGTAATTACCGACGAAACCACAGGCAAAACCTATCAGGCGGAGCCTTTTCCGGAGTTTATCCAAAACATAATCCAAAAAGGCGGATTAATTAATTCCATCCTGTAATAAAGACAATATCGCATAATTTTGATTGCGAATTGCGTAATGATTTTTCGGGGCGCGCTTTTGCGCGTCCTTTGAATTTTAAAAACCCTGTTTAGGCTTTGCTCTCGGGGTTTAACCGTGCCGGTTTAACCATTACAGGATGCGGTTTTTCGGCTTAAAATTCACAAAATGCGGATTCCGCTTATTCGGGAATCCGTATTTTTTTGCTCTGATTTGAAAATACAGCAAAAAATACTTTACAAAATCCGTGAAAAGTGATAATATTTAAAGTAATAAAGTGTGTATATCATACACATCTCGGCATATTTTTAATGCCGTGTGATTTAAAAGGAGGACGTATTCCAATGGCAAGAAAAATGAAAACCATGGATGGTAACAGCGCTGTCGCTCATGTTTCCTACGCGTTTACAGACGTTGCTGCTATCTATCCCATCACCCCTTCTTCCGTTATGGCTGACCTTACCGATAAATTTTCGGCAGCAGGTCAGAAAAACCTTTTCGGAAGAGAAGTTCAGGTAACTGAAATGCAGTCGGAGGGCGGCGCTTCGGGTGCTGTTCACGGCTCACTTGCGGCAGGCGCGCTCACAACTACATACACAGCGTCACAGGGCCTGCTCCTCATGATTCCTAATATGTACAAAATGGCAGGCGAGCTGCTTCCGAGCGTTATCCACGTTTCGGCACGCGCACTCACAAGCCACGCGCTCTCTATTTTCGGCGACCATTCAGACGTTTACGCTTGCCGTCAGACAGGCTATGCAATGCTTTGCTCCAACAACCCTCAGGAGTGTATGGACTTAGCGGCGGTTGCTCACCTTTCCGCAATCAAGGGCAGAGTTCCCTTCCTTCACTTCTTCGACGGCTTCAGAACTTCTCACGAGGTTCAGAAGATTGAGGAGTGGGATTACGAAGATCTCGCTGATATGCTCGACTGGGACGCTGTTGAGGAATTCCGCCGCCGTTCACTTAACCCGGAGCACCCCGTAACAAGAGGTACAGCTCAGAACGACGACATCTTCTTCCAGGCAAGAGAAGCCTGCAACTGCTACTACGACGCTGTTCCCGAGGTTGTTGTTGACTATATGAACAAGGTTAACGAGAAAATCGGCACAGACTACAAGCCCTTCAACTACTACGGCGCCGACGACGCGGAGCACGTAATCGTAGCTATGGGTTCTGTATGCGACTGCGCGGAAGAGGTTGTTGATTACCTCAACGCCGCGGGCGAGAAGGTAGGTCTCCTCAAGGTTAGACTTTACCGTCCGTTTGTCGGTTCTTATATGACCTCACAGCTTCCCAAGACCGTAAAGACAGTTTCCGTTCTTGACAGAACAAAGGAGCCCGGTTCAATCGGCGAGCCTCTGTTCCTCGACGTTCTTGCTGCTCTTAACGATTCCGAGTTCGCGGGCGTAAAGGTATTCGCGGGCAGATACGGTCTCGGTTCTAAGGATACAACTCCCGGCGACATCATCGCCGTTTACAGAAACGCCGAGAGCGCTGAGCCCAAGAAGCGCTTCACAATCGGCATTGTTGACGACCTCACAAATCTTTCGCTTCCCGTTGTTGAGAATCCCGACACAACACCTGCCGGAACTCACAGCTGTAAGTTCTGGGGTCTCGGCGCTGACGGTACTGTAGGCGCCAACAAGAACTCAATCAAAATCATCGGCGACCATACCGATATGTACGCTCAGGGTTACTTCGCTTACGACTCCAAGAAGTCGGGCGGTCTGACAGTTTCTCACCTGCGTTTCGGTAACACACCGATTAAGTCTACATACTACATCTCAAAGGCTGACTTCGTAGCCTGCCACAACCCCTCTTATGTTGACAAGTACGAAATCGTTGAGGACCTCAAAGAGGGCGGTTCGTTCCTGCTCAACTGCGCGTGGGACGTTGACGAGCTTTCAAAGCGTCTCCCCGGTCAGATGAAGAGGATTCTCGCGGAGAAAAAGATTAACTTCTACACAATCGACGCTATCAAGATCGGTAAGGAAATCGGTCTCGGCGGTCGTGTTAACACAGTGCTCCAGTCCGCTTTCTTCAAGATTGCCGACATCATTCCGGCAGAGGAAGCTAAGCAGTATATGAAGGAAGCCGCCAAGAAGTCCTATATGAAGAAGGGCCAGGCTGTCGTAGATATGAACTACGCTGCTATTGACCGCGGCATGGAGGACGTTAAGAAGGTAGAAATCCCCGCAGAGTGGGCTAACGCAACAGACGACAACCTCCTCGACACAGTAGAGGGCACAGGCGCTCTCGTTGAGTACGTAAACGGCGTATTGAAGCCCGTTAACGCTTACAAGGGCAACAAGCTTCCCGTTTCGGCGTTTAAGGATCACATCGACGGTACATGCCCGAACGGCTCTTCCGCATTCGAGAAGAGAGGTATCGCGGTAGACGTTCCCGAGTGGCAGCCCCAGAACTGTATTCAGTGTAACCGCTGCGCTATCGTATGTCCGCACGCTGTAATCCGTCCCGTTCCCATGACAGACGCGGAAGTTGCCGCTGCTCCCGAGGGAACAGACGCTATCCCGATGATCGGTCTTAAGGAGCTCAAGTTCGCTATGACCGTTTCTACCCTCGACTGCACAGGCTGCGGCGCTTGCGCTCAGGTATGCCCGGGCAAGAAGGGCGAGAAGGCTCTCGTTATGAAGCCCATCGATTCTCAGAGACCCAAGCAGGCTATCTTCGATTACGCTCTCACACTTGATGAGAAGCCCGAAGTTGCGGATAAGTTTAAGTTCTCAACCGTTAAGGGCAGCCAGTTCAAGCAGCCCCTCCTCGAGTTCTCAGGCGCGTGCGCAGGCTGCGGCGAGACTCCTTACGCTAAGCTTGTAACCCAGCTCTTCGGTGACAGAATGTTCATCGCCAACGCGACAGGCTGCTCCTCAATTTGGGGCGCTTCGGCACCTGCCACACCTTACACCACAAACAAAAAGGGCTTCGGTCCTGCTTGGCAGAACTCACTGTTCGAGGACAACGCCGAGTTCGGTCTCGGTATGGCTCTTGCGCAGAACGCGATTCGCAACAGACTTGCCGAATATGTAACAGAAATTAAGAACACAACCGACAACGAGGCTCTTGCGGCTGCGGCTCAGGATTACCTCGATACAATCAAAGATTCAACCGCTTCTCGCGCAGCTACAGACGCTCTTATCGCTGAGCTCGAGAAGAACGTTGACGACGCTAAGGTAGGCGAGCTTGCCAAAAAGACGCTTGTTGACAAGGATGAGCTTGCCAAGAAGTCAATGTGGATCTTCGGCGGCGACGGCTGGGCTTATGATATCGGCTTCGGCGGTCTTGACCACGTAATCGCTTCGGGCGAAAACGTAAATATCCTCGTATTCGATACAGAGGTTTACTCCAACACAGGCGGTCAGTCCTCAAAGGCTACTCCTATCGGCTCGGTTGCGCAGTTTGCTGCCGCCGGTAAGGCTGTTAAGAAGAAAGACCTTGCCGCAATCGCTATGAGCTACGGATACGTTTATACAGCTCAGGTAGCTATGGGCGCTGACAACAACCAGGTTCTCAAGGCTATGGTTGAGGCTGAAAGCTACAACGGCCCGTCAATCGTAATCTGCTACGCTCCCTGTATCAACCACGGTATCAAGGGCGGCATGGGCATCGCGCAGCTTGAGGAGAAGAAGGCTGTTGACGCAGGCTACTGGAACCTCTTCCGTTACGATCCCCGTCTTGCGGACGAGGGCAAAAATCCCTTCCAGCTCGACAGCAAGGCTCCCAAGGCTTCTTACCGTGACTTCATCATGGGCGAGGTTCGTTACAACACACTTACACGTTCCTTCCCCGACAGAGCGGAGAAGCTCTTTACAGAGGCTGAAAAGCTCGCCGAGCAGAAGTACGCTCATCTTGAAAAGCTCGCAAGCTTTGACGACGCTGAGTAATTTTAGTCACGCGGCTTAAAAGCTGAATAATTAAAACCAAACCGCCGGTATTTACCCGGCGGTTTTTGGCTTAGATACTTGCCTAAATCAAAAAAATATAGTATAATCTTTTTATTATCATAAATTATACTAATTTATAATAGTATGAGTATCAACAATCGCGGACAAAGGGTGATATAATGATAACCGCGGCGGTATTTGATATGGACGGACTGATGTTTGACACCGAACGCCTCGTCTATGAAAACTGGCAAAAAATGATGGACAGCAGCGGTTATCCTTACAGCCTTGAGGACTTCAAACAGACCGTCGGCAGGCGCAAAATGGAGGTCCAGCGGTTCTACTTTGGCAAATACGGCGACGATTTTCCGTATTGGGAGTTCTCCGACAAGGGCAAAAAAATGTATATAGAGAGGATTCAAGCCGAGGGGCTTCCAGTAAAAAAAGGCTTGACAGAGCTGCTTGACTTTTTGAAGGACAGAAACGTTAAAATCGCTTTGGCAACCTCAACCTCGCGCCAAACAGCCGAGCTTAACCTAAGGGTGTCTGACACGGCAAGATATTTTGACGCGCTTGTCTGCGGCGACGACGTAAAAAACGGCAAGCCTCACCCCGAGGTGTTTTTGACTGCCGCCGAACGTTTGGGCGT
>CAJOLF010000049.1 GCA_905235295.1 uncultured Ruminococcus sp.
CACGGCAAGATATTTTGACGCGCTTGTCTGCGGCGACGACGTAAAAAACGGCAAGCCTCACCCCGAGGTGTTTTTGACTGCCGCCGAACGTTTGGGCGTTGAGCCCGAAAACTGCGTCGCCTTTGAGGACAGCATAAACGGAATCAAATCCGCTTACGCCGCTGGAATGGTCACGGTTATGGTGCCCGACTACATCCCCCCGACAGAGGAGATTAAGCTGATGATAACCTTCCTCTGCGACGACTTGGCTCAGAGCATAGATAAAATCAAACCTTTAATCAAATAAATACAACCCGGCTTAAGTCCATGTGAGATTTAAGCCGGGTTTGTTTTGTGAAATATAGCCAAATATCGGCTGAGATTTTTGGATTGTAATAAATCGCTTTTTGTGTTATGATTATAGTGCCAACAATTAAAAAGCTGAATAATAGATTTTTCTGCATAAATATCATATTTGTGGGGATAGTGTTTTTATTATCTTGATAAAAACACTATGCTCTTTATTAGCTATCCCTGTTTGATATTTATGATAACAGAATATGCTTTTAATTGTTTGGCGACGATTCGGAGCTATGTGTTTTTTGCGCGCGGCTTCGGTCGCGCGATTTTTATTTGTCCATAACATAATTAAAGGAGGAAAGAAAATGAAAAAATCATTAGCTTTATTGCTTGCGGTTATTATAATGGCTACAACATTTACCGCTTTACCCTTTACAGCAAGCGCGGCGGAGAACTTGGAAACGTCAGAGGTTGGTGCGAGCAGCGGCACAACAGGAGACTGCACGTGGTCGCTTGATGATGAGGGTACGCTGACAGTCAGCGGCAACGGCGAGATGGATAATTATTCGTACGAATACGATTCAAAAAACAATTCTTTTTATACAACCGCGCCATGGGGAACGAATATTAAAAGCGTTGTAATAGAAAAAGGCGTGACGAGTATCGGCGATGATGCGTTTTTAGGTTGTACCGGTTTGACAAGCGTAACCATCCCTGACAGCGTGACGAGTATCGGCGAATCTGCGTTTGAAGATTGTACCGGTTTGACAAGCGTTACCATAGGTAACAGTGTAAAGAGTATCGGCGAATATGCGTTTTGCGATTGTACCGGTTTGACAAGCGTAACCATCCCTGACAGCGTGACGAGTATCGGCGAACATGCGTTTTCCTATTGTACCGGTTTGACAAGCGTTACCATAGGTAACAGTGTAAAGAGTATTGGCAATTCTGCGTTTTGGGACTGTACCGGTTTGACAAGCGTAACCATCCCCGACAGCGTGACGAGTATCGGCAAATTTGCGTTTTACGGTTGTACCGGTTTGACAAGCGTAACCATCCCTGACAGCGTGACGAGTATCGGCGAATATGCGTTTTGCGATTGTACCGGTTTGACAAGCGTTACCATAGGTAACAGTGTAAAGAGTATCGGCGAATATGCGTTTTGGGACTGTACCGGTTTGACAAGCGTAACCATCCCTGACAGCGTGACGAGTATCGGCGATGGTGCGTTTTACGGCTGTACCGGTTTGACAAGCGTTACCATAGGTAACAGTGTAAAGAGTATCGGCGATGGTGCGTTTGAAGATTGTACTGGTTTAACAAGCGTAACCATCCCTGACAGCGTGACGAGTATCGGCAATTCTGCGTTTTGGGACTGTACCGGTTTGACAAGCGTAACCATCCCCGACAGCGTGACGAGTATCGGCGAACATGCGTTTTCCTATTGTACCGGTTTGACAAGTGCAACTATTGGTAACAGTGTAAAGAGTATCGGCAATAGAGCGTTTTACTATTGTACCGGTTTGACAAGCGTAACCATCCCTGACAGCGTGACGAGTATCGGCAATTATGCGTTTTCCTATTGTACCGGTTTGACAAGCGTAACCATCCCCGATAGCGTGACGAGTATCGGCGAATCTGCGTTTGAAGATTGTACCGGTTTGACAAGCGTTACCATAGGTAACAGTGTAAATAGTATCGGCAAGTATGCGTTTTACGGCTGTACCGGTTTGACAAGCGTTACCATTGGTAACAGCGTGACGAGTATCGGCGATAGAGCGTTTTACAAATGTACCGGTTTGACAAGCGTAACCATCCCTGACAGCGTGACAAGTATCGGGGAAAAAGCACTCGGATATTCGGAATATAAAAAAGTAGATAACTTTACAATTTACGGAGTTAAGGGCAGCGCGGCGGAAAAATACGCCAATTATAACGGATTCAAATTTGTTGAGAAAGAAAATAATCAAACCTACAAGGATGAAGAAACAAATATTTCCGTTACTGCCGATGAAGGATTGACTCTTCAGGTTGTTGAAAAGAATGAAACCGAAACAGGAGATATAGTTATCAGTAAAGAAGAAGCGGTACACAGCGTATATGATATTTCGCTGCTTAAAGACGGCGCTGAGGTTCAGCCCGACGGTAATGTAACCGTAAAAATCCCCTGTGATGTTGAAGGCTCGAAGGTTTATAGGGTTGAGTACGATAAATCCCTTACCGATATGAACGCCGTGTATGAAAACGGATATCTGGTATTTACAACGGAGCATTTCAGTTTGTATGTTGTCTCTGTTCCGAAAACCTATTTAACCGGCGACGCTAACGGCGACAACACCGTAGACATCCTCGACGCGGCGGCTATTCAAAAGCACGCTTCGGGAATATCTGAGCTTAATTCCGAACAGCTCGCTGCAGCCGACGTAAACGGTGACGGAAACGTTGACGTACTCGACGCGGCTGAAATCCAAAAGTTCGCGGCGGGAAAGATAACCGAATTCAAAAAGAAAGCCTAAAAGTGAAGAAAATTCACATTCAAAATCACACAACATAAAACAAAACAAAGCAAACCCCGAAGCACATCGCTTCGGGGCTTGCTTTTTAGAGAGATTATTTATAAAAAAGAGAAAATGAACAAATAAAAATATTTGGTAAATTGAGTTAAAATCTATGTAAATATACCTTCTAAACGGTTAACGTACCGCTGCTTTGCATACGTCCATGCTGTACGCCGTATTATCTTTAGCTACCATGGTGATTGACACCATCGGAGCGAATCTGTTAAACATAACAAGAAAGCTTTCATTTCCGCCGTCGTGCATGCCTGTTACAATTCTTTGTATGTTATTTTTGTTTACAAAATCAGCGCAGGCGTACGGTGCGTTGTCATGGAACAGAACGGTCATATCCGCTCCCGATTCCCTTGCGACCTTGTACAGATATTCAATCTCACCGCCGATTTCGCTGTAATCGGACGTCGGCTGCAGCACGCTGAGTACTCTTAATTCACAGTCTTCTTCAATCGCGATTTGTTCTGCGGTTTTGATAATCCTGTCACAGTCAAACTGACTTGTAACACAGGCTAACACAGACGGTCTTTCACTGCCCATCGGAGCACCTCCTTTCTTTACTGTGACTATATCATAAGCCTTGATTATGTCGGTTTTATAAAGGGAATGTGAATTTAAAGTGAAAGTTTTTAAAAATAGCTTGCGAGTAAAAAGGAGTATTCGGGAGAAAATCAAAGAAAACAAGAGATAGCCTACAGCTAAATTAAAAATTTCCAAAAAAGTGTTGACATCGGGCTCAAACTGTAATATAATCATAAAGCACGAAAAATATTAGGAGGAAATAGAAATGTCAACATATTTAGCAAAGCCTACCGAAGTTGAGCGCAGCTGGTATGTAATTGACGCGGCAGGCAAACCCCTCGGCAGAGTAGCAACTCAGGCTGCAACTCTCCTCAGAGGTAAGCATAAGCCCACATTTACACCCAACGTAGACTGCGGCGATCATGTAATCATCATCAACTGCAAGGACGCTGTTCTCACTGGCAACAAGCTCACCCAGAAAAAGTGGCAGCGCCACACAGGCTATATCGGCCATCTTAAAGAAACACGTTACGATACTCTTATGGCAACCAAACCTACAAAGGCTATGGAGCTTGCCGTTAAGGGTATGCTTCCCAAAAACACTCTCGGCAGAAACGCTCTCCTCAGACTCAGACTCTTTGAGGGTGCGGAACACAACCATCAGGCTCAGAAGCCCGAGATGTTAGATGCTTAAGAAGGAGGCGGAAATTAATGTACGATAAGGCACCTTATTTTTACGGTACAGGCAGAAGAAAAAGCTCTGTTGCCCGTGTAAGACTGTACCAGGGCACAGGTAAAATCACAATCAACGACCGCGATATCGACGATTATTTCGGTCTTGAAACCCTCAAGCTCATCGTTAGACAGCCTCTCGCGCTCACAGAGACTGACGAGAAGTTTGACGTTGTATGCCGTGTTTCAGGCGGCGGCGTAACCGGTCAGGCGGGCGCAATCCGTCACGGTATTTCCCGCGCGCTGCTCCAGTACGATTCCGAAGCGCTCAGACCCGCCCTTAAAAAGGCAGGCTTCCTCACTCGTGACCCGAGAATGAAAGAGCGTAAGAAATACGGTCTTAAAGCAGCCCGTAGAGCACCTCAGTTTAGTAAGAGATAATCATTACATTTGGTTATTTATCAGACCTTTCGAGAAATCGAGAGGTCTGTTTCTTTTTGACCACTGAGGCGTCCTCGGCAGCACAGCTGCCTGCGGCGGAGCTAAAAACAGTGCACTGCACTGTTTTCTTAACGCTCCTACAGTTCTCAAAAAGATAATTATATACTTTGGTTATTTATCAGACCTTTCGAGAAATCGAGAGGTCTGTTCCTTTTTACACGCTGATTTGCTGTTGCAATATGTTCGTGTGTGCGGTATAATGTGTATAACAAAATATCACAAGGAGAAAGTAGCATGAAAAAATCTTTTTTAATCAGCATAATTCTTTGCCTATGCGTAATTGCGGCGGTATTCGCCGGATGTAACAAAACGGAAAATCAATCGTCGTCAAGCGCGGCGGAAACAACCGCGGCAAATACCGCGGACGAGGCAAAAAGCGGCGGCATAGATTATATGGTGCTTGTCAATAAAACCCACAAGTTGCCTGATGATTGGGAAGAAAAACTCGAAACAGTTAATATGACTAATTCCATCGGCGATGATGTAGAGGTAGAGAAAAAGGCGTATGACGCTTATCTCAAGCTTAAAGCGGATTTGGAAAAAGAGGGAGTTTACGTAGATCTCGACTCCGCGCGCAGGAGCGTTGCCGACCAACAGCGAATTATGAACGAATTCACTGAGCAATACGGAAAAGAGTACGCACTTAAAACCGTTGCGACTCCGGGTTATTCGGAGCATCACACCGGACTTGCGCTTGATTTGTACCTGATTATCAACGGAAAAGACGTAACCGAAAACGAGGATATGGTGAAGTATCCCGAAATTTGGTCAAAAATACACGCAAAGCTCGCTGATTACGGCTTTATTCTTCGCTACCTTGAGGGACGGGAATATATTACCGGCTATGGATACGAGCCGTGGCATATCCGCTATCTTGATAATTCCGGAACAGCCAAGGAGATTACCCAAAATGACATTACTCTTGAAGAGTATCTCGGCGCGTACAAGGGCGGCAAGGCAGACATCGACTACGGTACCTCAAAGCTTTATACGGAAGATGACCTAAAGGCAGCCGCGATTCAGGTTGAATGTAAGTTTGCTTCCCTCGACGGCTGTGAACTGCAAAGCCTTAAATATGCAGGCGACGATGCTGTTACCGATGAAAAGCTGAATGAAATCAACAAGCAGAACCCCGAGGCTAAATACACAAAGATTGCGAAATTCCTGATGGATTTCCACACTCCCGAAAAAACGGGCGATACAGCGCTTGAACCCAACCGCGATTATACCGGATATCAGTGGTGGCTGGCGCGTACCGATAAAGACGGTTGGGAAATTGTTAGCTACGGCGAATGAATAATAACTAATTATTCCGGAAACAGGAAGATTTGCAGTCGCTTTTCTTTAAAACAAAACACGGAGTTGTCAGCCGACAGCTCCGTGTTAATTTTTATTTCAGGTTGACGAGCAAAAACTCACAGCTGAGCGGTTTTACACGGAGCTTGTTGTTTTTAAATTCAGAGCCGAACATCACCTTAGCGTTGGAGTATCCCGGAGGAGCTTCAATCACAACCTCCTCGTCATAGAGGTTAAAGGTGCAGTAAATCGCGCTTTCCTTGTCGTAGCGGATGTACGCAAGCCTTCTGCCGTTGGCGTAGGCGTCGATAAAATCGCCGTCCCAAAGCGCCGAACAGCTTTCTCTGAGCTTGCCGAGCTTTGAATGCCATTCAACAAGCTCCTTGTCCTCTTTGCCCCAGGGATAACAGCGGCGGTTAAACGGATCCTTGTAGCCCTCAAGTCCGGCTTCGTCGCCGTAATAAACGCACGGGAAACCGGGCAGAGTAAACTGCATGGCGGAGGCAATCTTCAAAAGCTTGATTCCGCGCTCGCGCTGTTCCTTTGACAGCGTGGTATTCGCCTGCCATTCCCTGTCGCGTCCGTTGAGCGGTTCGCCCGCGAGGACGGTAATCGCGCGTTCGGTGTCGTGGGTAGAGAGTGAATTCATCAAAATTCTGAGCACGGGTCGCGGATAGTTTTCGATAACGCTCATAATTGTCGCCATTGTGTAGCGCGCGTCCTGACCGCGGCAGAAGTCGAGAATCGCTCCTCTGAACACATAGTTCATAACCGTGTCAAGCTGTTCGCCGAGCAAAAATTTCCTTCTCGCGCCGTAGCTTTCCTTGTTGCTCGCGTCCTCCCAAACCTCGCCGATGATAATAGCCTCGGGGTTTTCATCCTTGACGGATTTTCTGAGGTTTTCCATAAACTCGTCGGGCAGTTCGTCGGCAACGTCAAGCCTCCAGCCCGAATTGCCCATACGCATATATTTTCTGATAATTCCGTTCTTGCCGTTTATGTATTCGTTAAATTCGGGCGAGGTCTCGATAACCTCGGGCAGGGTATAAAAGCCCCACCAGCTGTTGTAGTTATCCGGCCATTCGTTGAATTTGTACCAACTGAAATACGGAGAATTTTTATCGCGGTAAGCGCCGCCGTCGCCGTATCTTCCGGAGCGGTTAAAGTATTTGCTGTCGGAACCGGTGTGCGAGAACACGCCGTCGTTGATTACGTGGATTCCGCGCTTTTTGGCTTCCCTGCAAAGCTCCCTGAAATCGTCTTCGGTTCCGAGTATGGGATCGATTTTTGAGTAATCGCCCGTGTCGTAGCGGTGGTTTGAGTACGCCTCGACAATCGGGTTGAGGTAAATGCAGCTCACTCCCAGGTGCTCGAGATAATCGAGCTTTTGGGTAATTCCTTTAAGGTCGCCCATAAAGAAGTCGGAGTTTGTAATCTCGCCGTGCTCGTTTGGCTGCCAAACCGGCGCGGCGTACCAGTCCTTGTTGCGGGTAAAATCGGTGCGTTCAAGCTTCTTTTCCTTGCCGCTGAAATTGAAGCGGTCTGGGAAAATTTGATACATAACGCCGCCGACAGGCCACTTTGGAGTTTCAAAGCCCTTTTTGTAGCAGGTAAGCTGCCAGCTTCTGTCGGGATGGTCTTGAATCTTGCTCTTTTCGTAAGGATCGCTCGGAACAAGGTACCTGTTGCCGTTCGGGGTGTTTAACCTGAAGCTGTACCAGTAAAGTCCGGTTCTCTCAGGGGTAAAGTCGCACTCCCAAATCTCGGTGAATTCGTCAAACTTGCCGCACCAAATCAGTTTGATATATTCCCAGTTGTAGTCGTAGTCATATTTAACGCACAGCTCGGTGTCCTTTGAGTGTTCATCCCGCGGAATAAGAATCCTGAAATGAACCGTTGTGTCCTGTTCAACCGCGCCGAAGGGCGAACGGTAATAAATTTTTTGAGAATCAAAGGGAATAGGCATAAACATTCTCCTATTTAAGTTAGTACCACAAATTTTGGTGTGCGCATTGCGCGGTGTTGCCTTAACAAAGTTCAAACTTTATTTTAGCACAAAACGCGGTTTTTTTCAACCGTTATAAAAAGGTTATATAATTGTAATCTTATCTCGCGCGAATATTGAGCCTGCGCTATTGTGATTTCCCGAAAAATATGATAAAATGTAAATGAATTTTAATGAAAACGGGGTGCCGTTATGGAAAAAAGAAGAGTCAGCGTTTCGATTGAGGGCAGGAGCTACATAGTCATCACCTCTGATGACGAGAAGTATGTTCATCAGGTCGCGAAGGATGTATCACAAAGTATTCTGAACGCCTCGCGCTCGGCAAAGCAGCTTGACGTCCGCGACTGCGCGATTTTGGCGGCGATGGATTTTTGCGACGATAAAAACAAGGCGGTAAAGCGCAACAAGGATTTGGTGCAAAAGGCGGATCAGTTCATAACGAAAAACAACGACCTCAACCGCAAGGTCGGCGAATACCGCGAAAAGCTGACCGACGCGATTAACGAAAACACCACCCTTGTAAAGCGCGTTAAGGCGCTCGAGGATCAGCTCGCCGCGCTTAGCAAAGAAAACGAGAGACTGAAGAAATCCGGCGACAAAAAGGTCGAAAACGAAAAAAAGTTTGAACAGGCGGTTTCCGATAAAAAGAATGAAAAAATAATGGGCTACGTTCCAATGCGCCAGGCTTCGCTTTTTGAGGACGGCGCAAACAATGGCGGCGGCGAAAAAAAGTAATATGAAAAAAATAGAAATTTTAGCGCCCGCGGGCGGTCCGGAAAGCATAACGGCTGCCGTGCGCTCGGGCGCCGACGCCGTATATGTTGGCGGAAAAAGCTTTTCGGCACGGGCGGCTGCCCAAAATTTTGATTTTGAGCAGCTTAAAAGTGCCGCCGAGTACTGCCACATTCACGGCGTCAAGTTATATGTGACGATAAACACAATAGTTTTTGACGATGAGTTTGATAAGCTCAAACAGGCGATAACCGAATGTGCCGCGGCGGACGCAGACGCTCTGATTGTACAGAATATGGGCGTTGCAAGGCTGGCGCGGCAGATAGCTCCCGGGCTTCCGCTTCACGCCTCCACTCAGATGAGCGTACACACCGCCGCAGGAGTAAGGGCGCTTTATGAGCTCGGCTTCAAGCGGGTGGTGCTCGCGCGCGAGATGAGCAGGGAGGAAATTAAAAAAGCGGCAGAAATCCCGGTTGAGCTCGAGGTTTTTGTTCACGGAGCGTTGTGTATGTGCGTGTCGGGGCAGTGCTATTTCAGCGCTATGCTCGGTTCGCGCAGCGGTAACCGCGGCGCCTGCGCGCAGACCTGCCGGCTGCCGTTTTCGGTTTCGGGCGGCAGCGGAAAATACGCACTCAGCTTAAAGGACAACAGCATTATAAACCGCATTGACGACCTTGAGCAAATCGGCGTAGCGTCCGCGAAAATCGAAGGAAGAATGAAGCGCCCAGAGTATGTCTGCGCTGCCGTCAGCGCCTGCAGGGAGCAGCGCGACCTCGGATATGTCACCGAAGAAACCGCGGAGCTTTTGCGCTCGGTGTTTTCCCGCACGGGCTTTACAGACGGATATTACACCGGCAATATCGGCAGGGATATGTTCGGCACCAGAACAAAGGACGACGTTGTTTCGGCGGACGAAAAGCTGCTTGCGAAAATCCGCTCAAGATATAAGGACGAGCTTCAAAACGTCCCTGTGACGGGACGCTTTACCGCAAGGCTCGGAGAAGCTCCCGAGCTTACCTTTTCTGACGGAAAAAACACCGTCACAAGCGTAGCCGGCGCGGTTTGCGTGCGGGCTCGCAACGTCGCTTTAAGCAGGGAAAAATGCGAAGCCCAGCTCAAAAAAACAGGCTCGACAGCGTACAGTGTCACCTCTTTGGAGGTTGAGCTTGACGACGATATTTCAATCCCGTTATCCGTATTAAACGCGCTCAGGCGCCAAAGCCTTGAAAAGCTCGACAGCCTGCGCGGAACAGTGCACAATTACAAAATTAATGACGTTGATTTCGGACGTGAAATCGTACCGTATGATAAAAGCGAAAGCAAAACCCGCGCCTGTGTCCGCAAAACAAAAATAAGCCCCGAATTTAAGAAGTGCGAGCATGTTTTTGTGCCTTTGTTCTCCGATATACGTGAGCTCGAAAGGCTGAAAGCCGAGGGCTTCAACGTCGGCGTAGAGGTTCCCCGCGGACTTTTCGGCAGGGAGGAACAGGCGGAAAAACAGCTTGAACGCGCCAAGGAGGTCGGAATAACCGACGCGCTTTGCCACAACATCGGCGCTCTCTATACGGCGAAAAAGCTCGGCTTTACCCTGCACGGAGGCTTTGGGCTCAACCTTACTAACACCTACGATTTGCTATGGGCGGAGGAATACGGAATTTCCGACGTCGAGCTTAGCTTTGAGCTCACCTTTAACCGAATCAACAGGCTCGGCGGAAGAATCGAAAGGGGAATAATCACCTACGGACACCTGCCGCTTATGCTGTGCCGGAGCTGCCCTGTCCGCGGAGACGGCATCAGCTGTAAATCCTGCAAAAACCAGTCAAAAATGACGGACAGAAAAGGCAAAAGTTTTTACCTGAAATGCGATGGAAACTGCACCGAGGTGTTTAACTGCGTGCCGCTTTATATTGCTCCTCAGGAATTTTCAGCGTTATCCACAAATTTTAACATTCTGCGGTTTTCTGTGGAAAACTATGTGGAAAACGTGGAAAACATATTAGATTTTAACCGCATTTCGATGTTAAATCAAAAATTCACCCGCGGTTTGTACAAGCGCGGAGTTGAATAAGACGTTTAATATGTTAAAAAACAGAATAATTTTATATAAGAATTTTATAAAATTCTTATTGTGAAATTTACAGGCGCTTAAATTTCCTCAAGATAATTTCATCTTGGAAATATAAAAATAAAAATGCAGCAATTATGCAAAATTTGCAAGAAATGAAGGGAAGATAAAATGGAAATCAAGATTAAAAAGCTAAAAGAAAACGCCAAAATTCCCCAAAGAGCGACCAACGGCTCGGCGGGAATGGACCTTTACGCCTGCATAGATGAAAGCGTAACCCTCAATCCCGGACAGCTTGCCGTAATACCTACCGGAATAGCGATTGAGCTGCCCGACAACACCTGCGCGGCGTTCCTGTACGCGCGCAGCGGACTGGGCGTAAAGCACGGAATTTGTCTTTCAAACGGAGTAGGGGTTATCGACAGCGACTACCGCGGAGAAATTTGCGCGGGACTTTGCAACGTATCCGACAAGCCCTATGTAATCGAGCCGTATGAGCGTGTTGCCCAAATGGTAATCGCGCCGGTGCTGACTCCCGTTATCACAGAGACGGACGAGCTCAGCGACACCGAGCGCGGAGAGGGAGGCTTTGGCTCCAGCGGCAGAAAATAAAATCCAAACAAACCTGTTTCGACAATTTAATGCGTTTCGATGTAGTATGATAAAAAGAGCCGAGGCGCGCAGCCCGAAAATAACAGCCGAACAGCGGAAGTTATCTGAGGAGCGGCGGAGCGCAACGAGGCACGACATCACAGAATACAAAGGAAGTATAAAATGTTTTCTTTATCAAAGGACATCGGAATTGACCTCGGCACAGCCAATACCCTTGTCTGCTTAAAAGGCAAGGGTATTATTCTTAGGGAGCCGTCGGTTGTCGCGGTAGACACCCGAACGCAGGAGGTGCTCGCGGTGGGTACGCGCGCGAAAGAGATGATTGGCAGAACTCCCGACTCAATCGTAGCGGTGCGCCCGCTGAAGGACGGCGTAATCGCCGACTACAGGGTAACGGCAAAAATGCTGCAGCATTTTATAAAGCGTTCGGTAAAGCCGGGGTTTTTCAGCCGGCAAAGGGTGGTTATCTGTCTGCCGACAGGCGTGACCGAGGTAGAGCGAAAGGCGGTGGAGGACGCGGCGTACCAGTCGGGCGCAAAGTCGCCGGTTATCCTGATTGAGGAGCCAATGGCGGCGGCAATCGGCGCGGGTATGCCTGTGGACGAGCCCACAGGCAGTCTGGTTGCGGACATCGGCGGCGGCACAAGCGAGGTCGCCGTAATATCGCTCGGGGATATTGTAACCTCCTGCTCCGTGCGCGTCGCGGGCGACAGGTTTGACGAAGCGATTTCAAGCCATATAAAAAAGAAGTACAACCTTCTCATAGGTGAGCGCACTGCCGAAGAAGTCAAAATCCAAATCGGCTCGGCG
>CAJOLF010000050.1 GCA_905235295.1 uncultured Ruminococcus sp.
TCGTAAAAATACTTCATATTAACTTGCTGAGCTCAACCGCGAGGGTGTAGCTGTTTTTCTCGGTCGAGAGGATTGTTACATCGTGCATTTCCGCCTTAGCCTTGGCTTCGGCGTCCAGAGCGGCGTCCTCTACAAGCACAATGCAGCTTACGTCCGCGAGGGTGGCAACCGCGATTGAGTTGATGTTGCCCATTACGGTCAGCCACGCGCTGTCCTCTGGCGCTCTGCCCATTACCCAACTGAGCAAATCGCCGATGTAGCAGCTTGTAATCTCCCTGTCAAGCTCTCCTTCGACAAGGACTTTTAAGTCGCACTTTTCAATAAATTCTTTTACTGTCATAGTTACCTCGTAAACTCGAATTGAAAATTTATAATGGATAATGGATAATTTTGGTCGGGAATATAAGTTTATTTTCCCGAAACGTTTTGTTCCCGAATGAATTAATATGGTGAAAAATATCTTTTTAATTTTCGGTAAATATAAATTGTACGCCGTCAACACGAACGCTTATTTTTTTATTTTTGTCAGCATTGTCAGCTTTATTATAAAATACAATATCTGTGCCGTTTTTGCTGATTCCAATAGTATCATAAGACGCTATTTTTTCGGAAATTTCTCTTGTGTCGTGAAAACCGCATTTGGGATAAAAATCTCCGTCGCGCAAGGAGTAAACATCAAGCTCTTTGTTTGGGGTTGAGGTGAACGCGTCTTTAACCAAAACCGCGTCATATTCGCCGTCGCTGTCAATATCACAGACAGCAACCGAAATCATTTCTTCCTTGTTTTCAAAAACAGCAGGAGTGTTGCTTTGAGCCTGAGCTTTTATACTTTTATAATCATTATAGCTCAAATACTTTTGAAGGAACATTATCACAGAGAACAGCTCCGTCATATTGTGCTCATACTCTTTGGATTCGAGCTTATTAAAAACAAATTTTCCGTTATCAACACGGCAGGATTGGATACGTATTCCGTCATAAAACGTACACGAAGCAATTACCTCCCGTCCGTCATCACTGACCTTCAATCCGTCAAATTGGTCAAACGGATTTATTTCATAAGAATCAGTCTTTCCGTTGTGAAAATCCTCCGCGATTTGATAACTTATCTTTTTGTTTATATTTCCGCCGTTAACGTCAATAAGCTCCAGCTTGGAATTGTAACCCATAAAGCAAAGATTTATCACAAAAGCCTCCGCCGCGCCGTCTGAGTCCAAGTCACAAATCGCTATTGCGCGGTAATTCGGAATATCAGCAATTACGGAATAGTCTTTATCTTTAATTTTCTGCTCAATCTGAGTTAGCAGTTCGGGAGAAAAATCATATTCTCTTGCGTCATTGTAGCACGTCAGTGCTTTAGGGCTTACGCTTTCGTTTATGTCGGGTGTTTCTCCGGAAACAAGCACAGGCTCGCGATACCCGACTGTCGCGGTCTCGGAGGAATCCTTTGAGTTATCCGAGGAACCGGAGCTTGAAACATTTACATTCACATTCACGTTGCAGGCTGAAAAAGCTGTAAGGAACGCGAGCAAAAGAATAAGGAAAAACGGCTTTTTCATATGTTTTACACCCCTTGATGACAACTCGAATGGAAAATTGATAATAGAAAATTATAGATTTGAATTAGCGGCCGGACACATAGGTCCGCCCCTACATGATTTATATTGTATTCTTAAGCTGGTCGTAAACGTTTTGGATTTTTGCCTTGAGCTTGTGTATGCAGTCGGTCTCCTTGGCTTTTCCACGCACGATGTCCTCCGCCATTGCGCGGCAGGTCGGCGCTCCGCAGGAGCCGCAGTCGAGCCCCGGAAGTCCGCTGAGGATTTCCTCCATATCCGACATCATCTGCATAGCCTTTACTAAGTCCTCGTCAAGCCTGAAAATATCGGCGTCAAATTCGAGCTCGTTCGTCCACTTCATATCCTCAATATTTTGTTCATTAAGGTGATTGAGCGACACGGGCAGATACTTTCTGAGGTTGTGTATCCTCGCCTGGGCTACATACGGATTTTCTACAGTGAGAACTCCGCCGACGCAGCCGCCCGAGCAGGCGTTAAGCTCGATAAAATCAACGTCCCTGATGTGCTCGTCCTCAAGCTCCTCAAGAACCCTGATTACGTTATCAATTCCGTCCGCGGCAAGGTATTTGTCGCCGAGCATAGCGGATGCCTCTCCGCCTGAGTTCGCCCAGCCGATGCCGATTAAGCCCGACATCGCAATCGGCTCAACCTCGGTGAGGTGATCCATGGCGTGAGTGAGCCCGGGATAGATTTTTGAAATCGCGATTGCGCCGTCAACAGCGGATTTTTCCGCGTGGTTGGGCGAGTGCGCCTCGGTAACCTTCGCGGGACAGGGCGTAATAAAGAAAACTCCGATTTCCTCGCTTTTGAGCCTTGTTTTCTCTATCGCCTCTTTGCGCGCGATTTTTGCCGAGACCTCCATGGGTGCGAGCAAAGGCATTACGTTTTCGCAAAGCTCCGGAAAACGAATTTTGATAAGCCTTACAACCGCAGGGCAAGCCGAGCTGATAATCGGCTTTTTAAGCTTGTCCTCTTTTATCAGCTTTCTTGTCGCCTCGCTGACAAGTTCCGCTCCGCGCGATACCTCGAAAACGTCGTCAAAGCCGAGCTTTTTAAGTCCCGTCAGCACAATGTCAATATTATCGAGCCTGTTGAACTGACCGAACAGCGCCGGCGCAGGAATCGCGATATTATATTTGAATTTTTTAGTTTCTTCTAAGGTTGAACTGTGCGCTTTTTTCGCGTGGTGAGGGCAGATTCTGATACATTCTCCGCAGTCGATGCACCTTTCGGACAAAATCCTCGCCTTGCCGTCGTGAACCCTTATAGCTTCCGTCGGGCAGCGCTTCAGACAATTTGTGCAGCCGCAGCAGAGATCCGCCTCAAGCTCAACAGAGTGGAAATATTTACTCATAAATACTCCTATATACAATTATAATTAACAGTGAAGCCGCTCTGAATCAAAGTATTGCAGAAAAACGGTTACAAAGCTCCCGCTAAAGGGTTTGGGCTGACGTTTTACTGCGTAACTCTTACTGTTAAGTAAAGGTTTGTACCTACTCCGATTGTGGTTTCAATTCTCATTTCATCGGTGTACTTTTTGATGTTGGGAAGTCCCATTCCGGCTCCGAAGCCGAGGTTGCGGACGTTATCGGGCGCTGTTGAGTAGCCCTCCTGCATCGCCTTTTCTACGTCGGCGATTCCGGGACCGCTGTCCGAGAGCAAAATCTCTACCCTGTCGGGGTAAACGTCAACGTCGCAGTAGCCGCCGTTGGCGTGGATTACCATATTAATCTCTGCCTCGTACATAGCAATCGCTACCCGCCTGATGGCGTCGGAATTATATCCGAGAGATTTGAGCCTCTTTTTGACCGAGCCGCTCGCCTCACCCGCTCTTGTAAAATCCTCACCCGAAACATCATAGTGAAGATGGATTGCGTTGCTCATACCTTTGTTCCTCCCGACAGACCGTTGGAATACAAAAGGCCGCAGGCGGTAAACATTCTGTATTTTGTTTTCATCAGCGTGATTCCGCGAGCCTTAGCCAAGCTGACGATTGAATCGTCGGGCACCTTGCCGCGAACAAAAACAATGCACGCCATATCCATCATTTCGGCGGTACGAACAACCTGGGGATTGACAAGACCTGTGAGCAGAACCGACTGATCCTTTACAAACGCGAGCACGTCGCTCATCATATCGGAGCCACAGGCGGTTTTTATCTCCTGATTGAGGTCGCCTTCACAGATAATTTCACCCTCCAGAATATCTATAATATCCTTTACAACCATAATTCTACGCCCTTTCTGTAAATAGGTTTTGTTTTTTACCGGAGCTTGTTTAATAAACAGCGGATGTATAAACATCTCCGCTTTTTTGTTTATTTTATTTCTTATTAAACAAGACATAATTTTCGCCGGTTATGCAGTTATCTAAATTATAACATATAAAATCTGCAAACACAAGACGGAAAAAACGTGAAAATTTAAAAGAAGCCCGGCAAATACCACATAATATTAATATTTCGCACGCAAGTTTTCATAAAGTTATTATATGGGTATATTTACCCGTTATTTTATTGTCAATTTTTTTAATTTTTTATTGAAAAATAGAAAATATGGTGTTAAAATCATATAGAAAATAGTTAAAATCATATAGATTTAAAAAACTTAGGGGGATCAATAATGTTAAGGGATTTAAGACCGACTGACAATATTTGCGGTTACGACGTCAGACCCGGCTACTACGATACAGAGGGAGCTATGCCCGTTCGAGGCGGAATTAATTTTACAATCAGCTCTTTCTACGCTACATCCTGCGAGCTTCTGCTTTTCCACCCTGGAGCCAGAGAACCTTATGTCAGGATTCCTTTTCCCGATTCCTACAGAGTCGGCAATACATACTCAATCATTGTTTTCGGACTTGAAATCAACACCTTTGAATACGCGTACTCCTTTGACGGACCCTACGACCCGAAAAAGGGCTTGATTTTTGACAAGAACAAATACATACTCGATCCCTACGCCAAGGCGGTAACAGGTCAGAGCACCTGGGGAAAATCCCATGCGGATGAATGTGTTTATAAGGCGAGGGTTGTTTTTAACGACTGGGACTGGGGCAATTTTAAAACCCCGTCGATTCCGCTTGAGGAGCTTATTATTTATGAGCTTCACGTCAGGGGCTTTACGATGGACAAATCCTCCGGGGTCAAGAACCGCGGCACCTTTGACGGAATCAGAGAAAAAATACCTTACCTTAAAGAGCTCGGGGTCAACGCCGTTGAGCTTATGCCGATTTTTGAGTTTGACGAGCTGGGCGCAAACCGTTACTATGAGGGCGAGCAGCTTTATGACTACTGGGGCTACAACACCGTTTGCTTTTTTGCCCCAAACACAAGCTACGAAGCGGATCACGAGCACAACCGCGAGGGCACGGAGCTAAAGGAATTAATCAAGGACTTAAAGACCAACGGAATCGAAGTTATCCTTGACGTTGTGTTCAACCACACCGCCGAGGGCAACGAAATGGGACCGTTTTTCTCGTTCAAGGGGCTTGACAACAATATCTACTATATGCTTACCCCCGACGGAAAATACTACAATTTCAGCGGCTGCGGCAACGTGCTCAACTGCAACCACCCGATTGTCCGCAACTTTATTAAAAGCTGCCTGCGCTATTGGGTGACGGAATACAAAATTGACGGCTTCCGGTTTGACCTCGCTTCGATTTTGGGACGTAACGAGGACGGTTCTCCCATGGATCAGCCTCCCCTGCTCAAAAGCCTCGCGTTCGACCCGATTTTGAGAAGCACCAAGCTGATTGCCGAGGCATGGGACGCCGGCGGACTTTATCAGGTCGGCAGCTTTCCGAACTGGAACCGCTGGGCGGAATGGAACGGCAAATACCGCGACGATTTGAGAAAATTTCTCAAGGGCGACGGCGGTCTCGCGTGGGCGGCAGCGCAAAGGCTCACGGGCTCAAAGGATTTGTACGACCCGTCCTACAGAGGAGAGTGCGCGTCGGTCAACTTTTTGACCTGTCACGACGGCTTTACGCTTTATGATTTGTACTCTTACAATGTAAAGCACAACTACAAAAACGGCTGGAACAACGCCGACGGCGCCGACGACAACAACAGCTGGAACTGCGGCGTTGAGGGTGAAACAGATAATCCCGAGGTTAACGCGCTGAGAATCAAGATGGTCAAAAACGCGTTCGCGACGCTTATGTGCAGCCGCGGAGCGGCGCTGTTCCTCGCGGGCGACGAATTTTGCAACACGCAGTTTGGAAACAACAACCCATATTGTCAGGACAACATTACCTCGTGGCTCGACTGGAGCAGAAAAGAAAAGCATGAGGATGTTTTTGAATTTTTCAAATATATGATAGCGTTTCGAAAGCGTTTTCACGTTATCACTAAAAACAGGGACAAATGCAACTGCACTCTGCCGCCGGAGAGTATTCATACAGCCCAGCCGTGGATAACCGACTTTAACGGCTACACAAGGATGATCGGCGTTATGTACGCAGGCGCAGCCAAGGACGATCCGTCGAGCGACGAGATTGTTTACTTTGGAATTAACTCGTACTGGGAGGACGTTGACGTTGAACTGCCCGGACTTCCCGCGGGATATGTTTGGAAGCTTTATGTTGATACCGGAAAAAGCCCCGAAAGAGTGATTTGTGAAAGCAAAAACATTTTCCTTTTTGACAGGCGTATTACGATGAAGGGCAGATCCGTTATCGCGCTTGTCGCGGAAAAAATGCTGTAAGATTTAAAAATTAATAATTAAAAAAGTCCGCCGAAATTTTTCGGTGGACTTTTTATTTAACTCGGAGCAAAGCACAACGCAAGCTCGCTTGACATCGGTGATTGGTTATACCACGTTAACCTCGAACGACTGTGATTCTCCGTTGTAGGTTGTTACGGTGATTCTTGACGTTCCCGGGCTTTTTGCGGAAAGGACTCCCGTTTCCTTATCCACCTTGCAGACCGTCGGGTCGCTCGACTTGTACATAATACTATTTGCTGCCGTATTTTCGGAAATTTTTGCCTTTATCTTAAAGCTCTGTCCCGATTTAATCGTAAGCCCTGTGGTGTTCAGCTCAATACTGTCGGGAGCTTCCTTGACGGTTACGCTGCACTTTGCGGTAAGACCGTTAAAGGTCGCGGCGGTGATTACGGCTGTGCCGATTCCCTTCGCGCTGAGTTTTCCGCTGCTGTCAATTTCCGCTACTCTGGGATTGTCGGACAAAAATGTGATTTTTGACGCCGAGTTGTCGGGAATAGCCGCTTTAAGCTCAAACTCCTCCCCAAGCCCCAATACAAGCTTGGATTTATCAAAGCTTATGCTGCTCGGAGCCTCTTTTACTATAATATTGCAGTTGTCGTGAAGTCCGTTAAATACGCTTGCCACAACGGTCGCGGTTCCGATATGATTTGCCCTTACAAGCCCGTCGCCATTTACAAAGCCGACGGCGTCCGGGTTGCTGGAGGTGTATGTGATTTTGTGAACCGCAGTATTGTTGCTGAGAACCCCTCTGAGGTTAAATTGTTCGCCCTTGCCCAAAATAAGCATTTTTTCACTGACCGCGATACTCGTCGGGGCGTTGTAAACCTTAACGCGGCAGCTTGCGCTCAAGCCGTTAAGAGACTTCGCGGTTATAACCGCCTCGCCTGTTGACAAGCCCGTGATGTTTCCGTTCCTGTCCGCCTTGGCGACCTTGTCGTTTGAGGAAGTCCAGTTAAACTTTTCCTTTGAGTTCGACGGTGTGAGCGCTGTTGTGAGCGCGAACGATTCGCCGACAGCGAGGTAAGCGTCTCCCGAGCTGAGTGAAAACTCGGTCAGGTCAAGGCACTGCTCGGTGTTTTTGCCGAGCTCCGCCTTTGCGTTTTTCCACACGTCAACGCTGTTGACTTTACATTCGTAAAAGTAGTTGCCGCCGATATAATCCGCGGTTGACCTGCTCTGGATTGACATTGCATTGGAACCTGCCGACTTTATGTAGTTGTCGGAAATCTCCTCAACATAGCTTCCGTCCCAAAGACAGACGCCGAAGCTTCCGCTTTTTACAATCGAGTTATCTTTGATGCAGGTTACTTTCGAATCCTCCACGTCTATTCCGAAGTTATCGCTTCCGCTGAGGCTGTTGCCGTTCACAGAATTGATTTTGCTGTTATCGTATATTTTTATTCCCTGGTAAATCGACTTGTTCAGGTCGTTTTTTCCGCAGTTTATTACGTTGTCGGTCACGGACACGTTGCGAACGTTCTTCAATCTGATTCCGTGCCCCTTGACGCTGATAAAATTGTTTTTGATTGTAACGCCGTTAAGGTAATATTCGCCCTTTGGAAGTCCGCCGCTGCCGTCGGCATATTTATCACATTCCTCATCAAGTCTCGCGCCGACAAGCGATACTCCCTCGCTCTCGTAGTCTGCGTAAACGTCCTTGACGGTTCCACAGTTTTTAATGGAATTTTCCGCAATCAATATGTTGTTGTTCGGCGGAGACTGATAGCTCTCCGGAATGTCGGTTTTGGTGCCGCCCTCCTTAGCTAAAACACTCGCCAAAAAGGTTCCTGATCCGTTATCCATAAGCGAGTAGATTGTGATTCCTCTGGGCGTATTTTCGATTGAATTGCCTGTAATCTGCACGTTCTTCCAGTTCATACCCTGTATTGCTGCGCTTCCGAGGTTCACAAAACGGTTGTTCTTGATAACAATTCCATTGAAAGGGTTGTTGTAAATCGCCGTGTGAGTTCCGACAGCCCTTGGGCAGTCATCGAAAACACAACCTTCTATTCTAACGTTCTTCATAGCGAGAGCCTCGGAACGGCAGTCATAGATATGACCTTTTTTTAGAATATCGAGCTGAATTGCCTCATAACCGATTTTCTCGCTGTTCATGTGCTGGTTTTTAAATGTGCAACCCTTTACGGTAAAGCCATTTATTCCCGCGATTTCCATAATATGGGAATTGTTGACGTTACGGAAATTCGTGTTTTGAATTAAAAAATCAGTCGCGTGAGCGGCTTTAAGTACAGTGTTACTTGTTCCGCCGCCGTCAAAGGTGCCGCCGATAATGCTGATGTTTTTGTACGCGCCGTAGCCTGTGACACCCGAAGCTTCCGTGTCGTAATCGCCGACGCGCAGCATATTTGTTGTGCTCGCGGGGCTCCTGTTTATTGTAACACCGTTCATAACAAGGCTGGTGTTGCTGTAAATTTTAAGCGGCTTTGTGATGTCGTACTCGCCTGCCTCAACCTCTACCGTAACCGGTTTTGAGTCGGAGGCGGTTTTTCGGGCGATTTCGAGCGCGTTCTGGATTGAATTGTAGGTGCCGTCATTTTGAATTTTATCCGCTGTAACAACAATTTTATCGTCTGCCGCGGTTTTTTCCTCCGCAAAGGCGCGGAAAATCTGCCCCGCTGTAATAATCAAAACAGCAGAGAGAATTATGGATATGACTTTGCGCGAAATTCTCACGGCGATTTCCCCCGATTATATTAAGGGCACCGCTGAACAATCCTATATTTTTAGAGGCGCCCTTAAACTGAAAGTCAGCTTCTTTTATTGAAAAGATTAGCTATCATTGAATAATTCTATTTTAGAATATTTTACCGCAAAAGTCAACATAATTCTTCAAATTTTTTAACTCTGAGCAAATCCCGATACAAGCTCGCTTGACATCGGTGATTGGTTAAAAAAAAACTAACCATAATTCAATTACACAAAAATAAAGGCCGGCGTTGCTGCCGACCTTATATCTTATTCCTGCGCCGTAAGCTCACTGAGCGTCACATCATAGCCCCTTTTCGCAAGCTCAAGGCAGTCTGTATTCGACTTTTTGCCGAGGATAATTTCCGCGAAGAACTCCGCGAGGTGAGGATTCTTTACAAGCACGGGACCTGTGAGGTGGGTGCCGATAAAGTTGTTTTCGCGTATTCCCTCGGTCTTTGCCTCGGTGTTGTCGCCGAGTCCCCTTTTTACCGTAAACGCGGGAGAATTTACCCCGAAAATCTCGCTGCACTTGTTGACAAAGCCTACAAGCGGCTTGCTCAGAAATTCGGACTCAAAAACAGCGTCCGCCGTCATTCTGGTTTTATTCTGCTCGCGGGTTGTAAAGTCAAAAATTCCGAGCCCCTCGTACTCCCTGCCGTCGCAGTCGGTGATTGTTTTTCCGAGCATTTCAAAGGAATTGCCGGTAAACAGCGCGGGCTTTGAGCTTTCGATATACTCTCTCAGAGAATCGGCGCTGTCCTTGAAATCGGCAAGCACGCGCTTTTGGTTTTGCTCGGTTCCCGAGCCGATAAAGATAAAATCGTAATCGGAAAAATCAACGCTGTCGCCGAACGACTTTTTGCAGACCTCGCAGTCCGAGCCGCTTTCACGAATCAGCCTTTCGAGCACGCTTACGTTGCCGCGGTCGCCGTAAAGGTTCATAATATCGTAGTAATAATGCAGAATCTTCATATCAGTCACCCTTTACCTTAGCAAGAAATTTGCCCTTGTCCGAGAAGCAGGTTATGCAGTAGATATACCTGCCGCTGCCGTTGTCGAGGTAATCAACCGCCTCGCCTATATCCTCGAACAGCATGATTTTTTCATTGGGAATATCGGTGAACGAGAACCTCATTCCAAGGTCGTTTACGTACTTGCCTGCGAGAACGACTTCGCCGATATTCGGGGAATTGAGAAAATCAAAATTAATATCCCACAGCCACGAAACATCGCTTGTAAAGTATTTCCTGCTGACAGCGTCAACAATAATCAGAACATCGCAGCCGTCGCTGAAAGCAGACGCTACGCGGAGGCTTTGGTCGTAGGAAATGCTGTTTTCGTGCTTTGAGGTCAGCAGAGTACCCTTGCGGTTTCCAAGCTCAAATGTAATTACTCTGCCGTTTTTGAGCACGTAATCGCTCATAATATCAGCAATTTTTCCCCCGTCTATGCCGATTATCCGCGCGACCGAATAAGCCGCGAGAATGTTATACATATTATACAGCGATTTCAGAGCGAGCGAGATTTTGTAGCTTCCGTCAATCTCCATTACGCCCTTTTCAAGGTCAACGGAGGTGATTGTGTATTCGGTATCGCGGCGGATATAGCCGCATTTTGTGCACTTAAAATGACCTATGTGGTTATAGTGGTAGGTTCTGTAAGTCATCGGCGCTCCGCACACGGGGCAATAAGCGCCGTCGTTGTAGGCTCCGACAAAGGCATCGGTGTCAGTCGAAAGCTTGTCCGCTCCGAACCAAACAACATTTTCCCTGCCGATTCCGAAGCGTGAAACAAGCGGATCATCGGCGTTGAGGATAAGCTGAGTATCGTCATAAATGCTGTCGGCAATCGCGTTGTACACCCATTCGGGATGACCGTTGCGAGTAAGCTGGTCGCGGTAAAGATTGGTTATTACATAGTGCGTAGGCTTGATGTATTTAAAGGTATATTTTGCGAACCGCTCGTCGCTTTCTATCAACAAAATGTCGCTTTTGACCTTGCCCGAAAATCCCGCGCTGCCCAGCACAAGGGTGGTTACGCCCTCAATCTGATTTGAACCCTCGCGGTTCCACGACACGGACTTGCCGCTTTCGGTGAGGATATGCGCGAGCATCTCTACCGTAGAGGTTTTTCCGTTGCTGCCAGTCACGGCGATGATGTACTTCGGCAGCTCAACCCTGCTCAGAATATCCGGGCAAAGCTTCAGCGCAACCTGCCCCGGAAAGCTGCTTCCCTTGCCGATGAGCTTGCCCGCAAACCTAAGCAGCTTGCAGATTAAAATTGTAAAAAACACTTTCATAGCCAATCTCCGTTATCAGTATTTCTTTTATTATACGCCAAAAACGAAATAAAAACAATACCCTGCTGCATTTTGGGGAATGTATTACTTAAAAAGTACGTCCTCGCGGCAGTATTCCTTATCGCTCGGCGTTTGCCTGAGCGTTGGTTATTTAAGAATTTAAAAAATTTTTTATTTATTTCAGCTTTGTTTAAGTTTTCGGTTGTAAACTTTAGACAACGAAACAAAAAATCGTTAAAACAACAAACGAAACGGAGGAAAAGATTATGTTAAAAAAATTATCGGCACTGATATTCACAATAATGTTCGCGGCCTCTCTTGCCGCCTGCAACACATCAAGCGGAGATAATCCGTCGTTTGTACTAAGCGGCACAGCGGACGCTACCGCGGACGAAGCGACTGTCTCCGAGCCTCAGACAACCGCCGAAAAAACAACCGCGGCGGAAACCACGGCTCAGGAAGAAGCTTCTTCCGACAGCGACGAAGAAATCTCCTACACTCAGACCGAGCAGGTTATCAGCACAGCGAACACCACGTCAAACGGAATAATTGACGCGTCCGACCTCTTTACCGAACGCGACCTCACCCAGACCGCCGACACCTACGGCGCGAGAATTTTCACCGTGAGCGACAATCAAAACATCAGCATTACCTCGGCGGGCGTTTACATTATTAAAGGCGACGCGTCAAACGTCACGATTACGATTGACGCGGGCGACGACGACAAGGTTCAGCTTTTGCTCGACGGCGTTTCAATCACCAATTCGGGCAGTCCGTGCGTTTACGTGAAAAACGCCGACAAGGTGTTCGTTACCACAGCGAGCGGCAGCGTCAACTCGCTTTCGGTAACAGGCGGCTTCACAGCAGACGGCGACACTAACACCGACGCTGTTATCTTCTCGAAGGACGACCTTGTGCTCAACGGGCTCGGCACGCTGAACATCAGCTCAACCGACAACGGAATTACAAGCAAGGACGACCTTAAAATCACAGGCGGCACAATTAACATCGACTGCGTATCCGACGCGCTCGAAGCAAACGACAGCATAGCGGTTTCAGACGGAAGCATTACAATCAACTCTCAAAAAGACGGCTTGCACGCCGAAAATGACGAGGACAACAGCGCGGGCTTCGTCTACATCTGCGGCGGCTCCTTTAAAATCAACGCTTCAAGCGACGGTATTCAGGCGACAACCGCAGCGCAGATTGATGGCGGCACATTTGACATCAACTCAAGCGAGGGCATTGAGGCGACGTTTGTACAAATCAACGGCGGCACAATCAATATCTCGGCAAGCGACGACGGAATTAACGGCTCCGCCAAATCCTCTGCCTATAACGTTACCGTAGAAATTAACGGCGGCAACATTACGATAAATATGGGACAGGGCGACACCGACGGAATCGACTCGAACGGCAACCTATACATCAACGGCGGCACAATCAACATCACGGGTCAGTCACCCTTTGATTACGACGGCACCGCGAACAAAACAGGCGGCACAATCATTGTCAACGGCACGCAGACCGACACAATCACCAACCAGATGATGGGCGGCGGAATGATGGGCGGTCAAATGCAGAACGGAAACGGAATGCAGGGCAACAACCAAATGCCGAACGGAAGCGGAACGCAGAACGGCTTTGGCAGAAGATAAAATAAGGCATAGTAAAAGGGATTGGCTCAAAAAGTTAAACGAGCCAATCCCTTTATAACTGTTCAAATCCCTTGTACCTACCAACAAAGGCAGGCATAAAAAGTGCCGGTGGGCACTCTCTCCCGCCTTTGGAAAGCATGAAAGCCCGGCAATGTTTCCGTAACGGCGGGATCAAAATGCAGGAATTTCCTATACAGTAAAAAATAACAGATACCCCCAAAAAGGTATCTGTTATTTTGGCGGAGGACAAGTACGTGAATTTCACAGATAAATTCTGCTCGTTTTTTGCGGCGTGTTCTTAGCTTTGTGTTTTGCGTGGCTCGTCGGGCTGAAAACAGTCCACTGGACTGTTTTCTTTACGCCCGTTCAAATCCCTTGTACCTACCAACAAAGGCAAGCATAAAAATAACAGATACCCCCAAAAAGGTATCTGTTATTTTGGCGGAGGACAAGGGATTTGAACCCTCGCGCCGCGTTAGCGACCTACTCCCTTAGCAGGGGAGCCTCTTAACCACTTGAGTAATCCTCCATTATGGTAAAGTTAATTGATTTATAAAGATGGCGGAGAGAAAGGGATTCGAACCCTTGGTCCCTTGCGGGATCACTAGTTTTCAAGACTAGCTCCTTAAACCACTCGGACATCTCTCCGTATTGCCAATTCAGCAGAAATTATTTTATCATATCGGCTTGATTTTGTCAATAGTTTATTTCAAAATGATAATCGCTTCGGCGTTTGGAAAAAGAACTTTGTTTTATTTTGAACCGCCCTGATGGAGAAATACTCCCTTTGCAATCAAAACTGCAAGCGCCAATCAACACAACTGCTGATTGGCACTTTTTTACTCGGAGCAAAGCCCGACGCAAGCTTGCTTGACATTGGCTGCGACGATGCAACCTTACCGCAGGAGCTTTAGCTACAGGGGTTATACCTTGCGGATATAATCTTCTTTTCTCGGGACCGGCTCGCGTTTGCCATCTGCTTCGCCGTAACCGAGGATTACATTTCCGATACCCTCGTAGCTTTCAGGAATATTCCACTTTGCTTTCAGAGCTTTGCCCTCTTCGCTCTCGAAAACTTCCTTAGCGCGCCAAATGTAGCAGGAATCCACGCCGACCGCGTTCGCGGCGTTGAGCAGGTTTCCGATGACAAGGTTGCCGTCCGCTGCGCCAAAGGGCAGCTCTTTATTGCCGAACACGACAACTACCGTGGGAGCGCCGTAAAAGGGTTTCGCTTCGGGATTGCCCATAACGGCGGCATTGAGCTTTTCGACCTCTCTCAGAGTTTCCTCGTCCTGAATCGCTACTATAACCGGCGACTGCTTCCCCATTCCTGTCGGGGCGTAAGTTCCCGTTTTCAGAATCGCGTCCAGTTCTTCGGGCTTAATCTGTTCGGGCTTGTACTTTCTGCACGCCCTGCGAGTTAAAAGGTTTTGTAATGCTTCATTCATTTTGTTTCCTCCTGTTCATCTGTTGTTTTTTATTTTCTTTGCCGCAGCGTTTATCGAGAAAACGCGCAGCAGTTTCGAAAATCCCCGCTCTGCCGGCGACAGCCGCGCCAACGGCTTAGGGTTAAATCATTAATGTCAGTTATTAACCTTATCCAAAAGCTCAACTAAGGTTTTCTGTTCGTCCTCGGAAAGATTTCCGAGGGCTTCCTTTTGTCTGAGGATTATTCTGTCCCAGTATTCGTCAATAATACGAACACCGTCGTCTGTGACCTGAAGCGTAAACGCTCTGCGGTCGTCCTTGCTGCGGATACGGTTGACAAGCCCCATATTTTCGAGCTTGTCGATTGTCTTGACGATAACATTCCTGTCCTTGTCATTGATGTCGGCAAGCTCCGACTGCGTAATGCCCGGGTTTTCGTAGATAAAATGCAGAGTGATGTAGTTTTCGTGGGTAATGCCTACCTCTTGAAAATCCTTGCGCACTGCGTGCACCATTTTCTTTTTTGTCTGCAGCAGCTTGTAGAGAAAGGTGTTCTTTAAATATTCCATTAGGTTACTTCTTTCTTCCCTGTAACATAAGCGATACTATAAATCCTATTATAGCAAGAGCGAGCGTGAAAAACAAGCCGTAATGCACACCGTTTGTAAACGCGGCGGCTTGGTCTGTACCGCTGTAGGCACTTTGTCCGATTCCGAGCAGGCTTGTCGTAATTGCCGTACAGACTGCTCCCCATACC
>CAJOLF010000051.1 GCA_905235295.1 uncultured Ruminococcus sp.
CAGCAGCCGCAGCAGCCCTACGGACAGCAACAGGGTTATGCACAGCAGCCGCAGCAGCCTTACGGACAGCAACAGGGTTATGCACAGCAGCCGCAGCAGCCTTACGGACAGCAACAGGGTTACGGTCAACAGCCGCAGCAGCCTTACGGCCAGCAACAGGGTTACGGTCAGCAGCCGCAGCAGCCCTACGGACAGCAGTCTGCCGGTTGGGTATGCCCCAACTGCGGAGCTACCAATACCGGTAACTTCTGCGAGAGCTGCGGAGCAAAGAAGAATAGTTAATAGTTATCATTCTCAAATTTTTATTAAACAAAAAGAAAGGGCGACCAGTGAGTCCGCCCTTTAATTTTAAAAATGAAAGTTAAAAAGTTTCGGTCAGGAAGATAGGTTTGTGTGGTTCAAGCCTTTTACTCCCGACCGAATTAATACGGTGATGATTGTGTGCTTTCGCTGTCGGAATATATTACCGACCTATCTTCCCGAGTAGCGCACCGTCGCCACGGTCGCCGCCGCCGATTTACGGTGCCAAATAGTCGCTTTTGCTGTCGGGAAATTAACGCAAATTACAACACTGAGCTATCTTCCCGAGTAGCGCAGCGTCGCCACGGTCGCCGCCGCAACCGATTTACGGTGCCAAATAGTCGCTTTTGCTGTCGGGAAATTAACGCAAATTACAACACCGAGCTATCTCCTCGAGAAGACCGCGGGGGCACCCCGCCGCGATTATGCTTTTTTATACATATTATCGTAGTACTTCATATAGTCGCCGGAGGTGATTTTGTTCATCCACTCCTCGTTTGCGAGGTACCACTGAATTGTCTCGGCGATTCCCTGCTCAAAGGTGTACTTTGGAGCCCAGCCGAGCTGGGTTGTAATCTTTGTGTTGTCAATCGCGTATCTGCGGTCGTGACCGGGACGGTCCTTGACATACTTAATAAGGCTCTCGTCCTTGCCGAGAGTTTTGATAATGAGCTTTACAATCTCTATGTTAGCCTTTTCGTTGTTGCCGCCGATGTTGTAAATCTCGCCGATTACGCCCTTGTGAAGAACGGTGTCAATCGCGTTGCAGTGATCGGACACGTGCAGCCAGTCGCGAATTTGCATACCGTCGCCGTAAACGGGGAGGGGCTTTTCCGACTTACAGTTGTTAATCATAAGCGGAATGAGCTTTTCGGGGAACTGGTAGGGGCCGTAGTTGTTTGAGCAGCGGGTGATGTTAACGGGCATACCGAAGGTTTCGTGATAGGCTCTTACCACCATATCTGCGCTCGCCTTTGAAGCCGAGTAGGGGCTGTTGGGAGAAAGGGGAGTTGTCTCCTTAAACATACCTGTCTTGCCGAGCGCGCCGTAAACCTCATCCGTAGAAACCTGCAGGTACTTTACGCCTTCTCTGTACTCGGTTGAGTACTTGTCGTCGGGATTTACCTTCCAGTAGCTCTTGGCGGTGTCAAGCAGCGTTTGAGTTCCGATAACGTTGGTTGTCAGGAAAATTTCGGGATCGGTGATTGAGCGGTCAACGTGCGATTCAGCCGCGAAGTTTACGACTGTGTCGATGTCATACTTCTCAAAAATCTCAGCAACAGCCTCGCGGTCGCGGATATCGGTCTTTAAGAATGTATATCTGCTGTCGTTTTCGACATCCCTGAGGTTGTCAAGGTTGCCCGCGTATGTGAGTGAGTCGATGTTGATGATGTTGTAATCGTGATTTTTGAGCATGTGATGAACAAAGTTTGAGCCGATAAAGCCGGCGCCGCCCGTTACGAGTATATTTTTCATAATTAAATCTCCCTTGTTTTATTTTTTGCTTTCAGCAAGATTCAAAAGATACTTACCGTAGTCTGTTTTTTCAAGCTCTTTTCCGAGAGCCGCAAGCTCCTCGGAGCTGATGTAGCCCTTGCGCCACGCGATTTCCTCGATACAGCTGATGTAGAGTCCCTGCATAGACTGAATCATTTGCACAAATTCCGCCGCCTTTAGCAGACCGTCGGGTGTGCCGGTGTCAAGCCACGCCATACCCCTGCCGAGCAGAACTACGTCAAGCTCGCCGTTTTCGAGGTAAATGCTGTTGATAGAAGAGATCTCGTATTCTCCTCTTGCCGAGGGCTCGATTTGTTTTGCGTATTTAACAACCTTGTTGTCGTAAAAATAAATTCCGGGAACCGCGTAGTTTGACTTGGGCTTTTCGGGCTTTTCTTCAATGGATATTACCTTGCCGTTTTTGTCAAACTCAACAACGCCGAACGCCTTTGGGTTGTTGACGGGATAACCGAAAACGGTCGCGCCGTTATTCTTCTGCTTTGCTTTAAGCAGCATATTGGGGAAGTTTTGACCGTAAAAAACGTTGTCGCCCAGAATAAGGCATACGTTATCGTCGCCGATAAAGTCCTCGCCGATTACAAACGCCTGGGCAAGTCCGTTGGGCTCCTTTTGAACGGCATATTCAATTTTGATACCGAGCCGTGAGCCGTCTCCCAAAAGATTTTGGTAAAGCGGCGTGTCTTTTTCCGTTGAGATAACAAGGATTTCGTTAATCTCAGCCAACATTAATATTGACAGCGGGTAGTAAATCAGCGGCTTGTCGTAAATCGGCAAAAGCTGCTTTGAAACGTTTTGCGTCATCGGATAAAGCCTTGTTCCGCTGCCGCCTGCAAGAATAATACCTTTCATATTGACATCTCCTTAGCCGTAAATTCTGTTGGGAGCCTGAGTAAATATATAAACACAAAGTAATGCGAACGGAAGTATAATCAATGTTCTCAGCCACATCAGCGCTCTGCACCTGCGCGTACCGTTGACCTTGAGCGTGTACTTTTCGTCGGGGTGGTTGAACACAAGCAGCAGGATGCCGCAGATAAAGGCAATACCGGAGAACATGGGCTGCAAATATTTGTAAAGCTCGTTCCTGTTATAGATAAAGTTTTTAACACTCATATATTTGCCTTCGTCATTGTATTTGACGGTATAGCCCAAAACACGCTGAAGAAGGCTTTTGTTAACAAATCTGACTTGGAATAGAATGGAACCGCGCAGAATGAGTTTTATTAACAGCGAAAGCTCCATGGCAAAGTCGAAAATGCCGTTATAGAATACCATTCTCTCGTTTTGAACCATCAAAATAAACAGGAACGGAACGAGAATATCTACACGGTAGAACGAGAACGGAGAGAACATCAGATAGTTCATATATACAAGGCATATTATATATATTACATATTTTTTTGCTCTCTGAGGTTCGGTTTTAAGCGAATCCTTGTTGAAGTCGCGCGAGTAGGCGTAAAGATAAATCAGAACAAGGAACACCGCGAGAAAGGAAATAGGACCAAATGCCGTTGTCAGGTTGTTCGCGAACATTTCCCGAAGCATCTCCTGCGCCGGACCGGAATTCATTGATTCCGCGTAGCCGGGCGCTCCGTAGAAGAGAAGCTTTTGAAGAATCATTCCGCTGAGTCCCAGCAAAGACTTAAACGCAAGCTTGAAAATATTTTTTTCAAACAGCAGCAGCACGGCAAAATAAGCGAGTAAAAAGAACGGCTTGATGGAAATTGCCAAAGCCGACCAAAAAATAAACCAGCCGTTTTTATTTTTGAACAGGCAGTAAATCGCAATTACCGAGGCGCAAATCATAAAGATTTCGTTTTGACCGGAATAGCAAACCGAGATGTAAAGATACATTGAGCTTGCGGACAGGAACATAGCCCAAACGCTTTTTGTCTTGTCTCCCGTAATCAGCATTGTCAGCTTTTTTGTGAAGATGAGCATGACTACCGAAACTATAACAAGAAAAAACTTTGAGTAAGCGAGCATTGTCGCGGAACCGACAATGGGGTTGCCTGTGGTTTTTTCAATAAAGTACAGCGGAAGATTCCAGATTGACCACGGCAGAACCGACATAAGCTCGGAGCCCATGTGCGTATGGTGAACATTCCATATATTTTCGGCGGTATAGGCATAAAGATTCCTTATGTTGCCGCCGTCAAACAGCACGTGCCAAAAGTTTACCGACCACTGGGTAAGGCTCTGCAAATCCCAGGTCGAAGAACTGATAAAGACAAAAAGTCCTGTAACAATCGCCAACAGCCATTCCGCAAGGAAAATTCTGTCGGACCGATACCTTTTCAAAAACGCATTAACTAATTTCATAAACCAACCTCAATTTCATAAACCAACCTCTGAGTTCAAACAATACCGCGTAATTATCAGGCGCGGAAAAAAGTGAGATTTTCGCCGGAGCGCCCGCGCCGCGGAACATTCTGACGAAAAATATTTATGCCCTAAATGGTGTTTGAGGCGGAGCAGTCACAAATTGTGATGTGCCGCCTTAAAAAATACTTGAGAAAAAGTTGAAAATTTCTCCGCCCAGTGAGAAAATTAATATGCCCAAAAGAATCAGCAGCATACCGATAATCTTTTTTGAGTTGAATTTCTCGTGCAGGAAAAAATACCCGAGAACTCCCACAAATATATATCCGGCGCTTTCAAGAATCGGTCCCGCGGAAACGTCAACATATTTGTAGCAGTACATTGTAATCAGCATTGAGCAGAAGAACATTCCGTAGGCGATGATAACCAGAGGATTGAGATATTCTTTAAGCCTGCTGTCGTAGGTTTTGTCGGCGCTTTTTTTCAGGAGAATCTGAGAAACCGAGGAAATAAATACCGAACCTAAGAATACGCAGGAAAAAATCGCTGCCATAGAATCATTATTCATTGCTCGACACCACCAATACTACGCCCGGAAATACAATCAGCGAGCCGAGGATTTTGTACCACGTAATTGAATCTCCCAAAATCAGCGCGCCCCAGAGCATTCCCCAGACAATACAGATTGCCTTGTTGGTAAACGCTACAGTCAGTGGAAGCTTTTTGAGCACCTGCTGCCAAATAATCGCGTAAATGCCTAAAAACAGCACCGCGAGTCCCGCGTAAAGCAAAAACCCGAACGACAGAAAATCGTTTTGAAACGCAAGCTTCATAAACACGCCTACAAACGAGTAGAGCAGAAGTATGAAGTGCAGTACCGCAAAGGTCTTAAAATCAAATTTACGCTTGTTTTTATCGTTCATCCTTTTTCTCCCCAATGCCGACGGTTCTCCTGATTACGTACTGCGGAGAACGGTTGATACTGATGTATATTCTGCCGACATATTCGCCGATCATACCGAGCAGCAGCATAATCATACCGCCGATAAACAGCATTACCGCCATCGTCGAGCTGTAGCCCAGCGGCACGCCGGGATGAATAATTTTGTTAATAATTACGTACAGGCCGTACAGAAAGCCGACTACCGCCGTAAAAACGCCGACAAAGGTGGCAATTCTGAGCGGCTTGACCGAAAACGCCGTAAAGCCGTTAATCCAAAGCAGCAGCAGCTTGCCGAAGGTGTAGCCGGATTTGCCATCCAAACGCTCGCGGTGGTCAACCTCAACGTTTTTAATCTTGTTGGTTACCCGCAAAAGCAGTCCGCTGATGTACGGGAAGGGGTTGGGGTAGCGCAGAACCTCGTCAACAACATAGCGCTTGCAGGCAAAGTAGCTCATAATCTTGAGATTCTTGGGCTTGCCGATAAGCCACTGAGCCATTTTGTCGTTAACCTTGCTGCCGAAGTTGCGAAAGCCAGAGTGCTTTTTATCCTTGTACTCGGCGAACACAAGGTCGCAGGATTCGTCAAGAGCGTCAATCAGGCGGAACATCTCGCTTGCCGGGGTTTGTCCGTCGTCGTCAAGCGCGACCGTGATGTCGCCCGTTACAAACGAAAAGCCTGTCATAATCGCCGAATGCTGACCGAAGTTGCGCGCAAGGTCAATGCCCTTGACATGGGGATTTTCCCGCGCAAGCTTTTCAATTACCGAAAAAACGTTGTCGGGCGAGCTGTCGTTTACAAGAATAATCTCGTAATCGTATCTGCCGTCGGCTTCTACGGTTGAGACAATCTCGTCCACTACGGTGCCGATTGTGTGTTCGGAGCCGTAGCACGGAATAACAAAAGATAATTTTTCCATAGGGTTATTTTACTTCCTTTTCCCATTCGCTTTTAAGAATTGCCATAAATACCATATCATAGGGCTTGTTGTCGATGATAACGTCGTCCCTGAAGGTTCCCTCGTACTTAAAGCCCGCGTTCTCGTAGCTTTTAATCGCCTGCTTGTTGTCGGCAAAAACCCTGAGGAACACGCGGTTCATTTTAAGCTTGTCAAAGGCGTATTCAAGCGCGAGCCGGGCGGCAGTTGAGCCGATTCCCTTGCCGCGGCAGGAATCCTCGCCGATGAAAATGCCGTATTCGCACTTTCGATTTTCGCGGTCAATATCGCGAAGATAAACCGAACCCACGTCTGTGCTTGATTCGGTATCGACAATAATAAACTGGGCGACCTGACCGGTTTCTACGCGGTTGTGAAGCCAGTTGAGGTGAGCCTCCTCGGTAAGCGGAGTACGGTAGATAAAGTGCTCGTAAACCGAGGGAGTGTTCCTCCACCTGACAATGTTCGCGGTGTCGGCTTCGGTCATAGGTCTGATGATAACATTTTTGTTCATATAATTTATCCCTTATAAAAAGCGTTTACTTTCTCAATTACGTATTCAACTTCCTCGTCCCTGAGTCCGTAGTACATAGGAAGTCTGACAAGCCTGTCGCTCTCCTTTGTTGTGTACCTGTCCTCGCCGCAGAACTCGCCGAATTTTTGTCCCGCGGGAGCGCTGTGAAGCGGAACGTAATGGAATACCGCGAGGATTCCGTTTTCTTTAAGGTATGAGATAAGCTTGGTTCTTGTTTCAAGATTTTCGGTTTTGAGATAGAACATGTGGGCGTTGTGCTTACATTCGGCGGGAATGTACGGACGGGTAACGTATCCCTTTTGCTCAAGCTCCTCAAAGCCCTTGTAGTATTTATCCCAGGAAGCGAGCCTGTCGTTGTTGATTTTATCCGCCTCCTGAAGCTGAGCCCACAGATAAGCGGCGTTCATATCGCTCGGAAGGTAGGACGAACCCGCCTGAACCCAGGTGTATTTGTCAATTTGTCCGCGGAGGAAGCGGCTTCTGTTTGTGCCCTTTTCGCGGATAATCTCGGCGGCTTCAACATCGCCCTCGTCCTTGATAAGCAGCGCGCCGCCTTCGCCCATGCTGTAGTTTTTGGTTTCGTGGAAGGAGTAGCAGCCGTAGTCGCCGATGGAACCGAGCGCCCTGCCCTTGTATTCGGACATAACGCCCTGAGCGGCGTCCTCAACAACCTTTATGCCGTGTTTTTTCGCAATATCCGTAATCGTGTCCATCTCACAGCCTACGCCTGCGTAGTGAACCGGAACAACAGCCTTTGTTTTTGGTGTAATTGCCTGCTCAATGAGCTTTTCGTCAATATTCATAGTGTCGGGACGGATGTCGGTAAAAATAATTTTTGCCCCGCGGAGAACAAACGCGTCCGCGGTGGAAACAAAGGTGAACGAGGGCATAATAACCTCGTCGCCCGGTTTGATGTCGAGCAGGAGCGCTGCCATTTCGAGCGAGTGGGTGCAGGAGGTTGTGAGCAGAGCCTTTGCCGCTCCGGTTTTGTTTTCAAGCCATTCGTTGCATTTTTTTGTAAATGCGCCGTCGCCGCATATTTTTTGATTGTTGACTGCCTCTTTGATATAGTCAAATTCCGTGCCTAAAAACGGAGGCTTGTTGAATGGTATCACTGACATCACTTTCCTTTTTTCGCTTAAACAAATTTTTACATTTTATTACATATTAACACATATAACATTATATTATAAATACTTATAAATGTCAATAAATGTAAGGGTTGTCAGCGCCTTTTTGAAGTGATTTTATAATTTGAACAAACCTTTGCCGTGACGCATTCAAGCGTTAACTAAATTAAGAGAAAGTCCAAATTGCTCATTTGTAAATTTTTCACAATTTTGAGCAAAAATCAGCTTTTGAAAATCATATTATAGACACGAATTTTTGTTATTATTACCAAAATTGTGATAATAAATTAGTGCAATATGCCGCAGAAAAATTTAGGCTATTAAGATAAAATTACAAATTAAAAAACTCCGCCGAAAAACAGCGGAGCAAGTTGATGTGTTAAAAGGGTTTGGCGCGGGAGCAGAGGCGTTTATACCGGGACGCCGCATTCAAGCTCTTTTTCATACTTTTCAAGCAGCTCGCCGATTTTTTCCTTTGAGGCAAGTCCGTGTGAAAACGCCGTCGCGCTGCCGCAGGCGCTGCCGAGCGTAAGCGCGTAGGGGTAGCTTTGTTTTCTTTCGTAACCGGCGATAAATCCCGCCACCATAGAGTCTCCCGAGCCGACGGTGTTGATTGCCTTTCCTTTCGGTGCGCGCGTTTTGTGCTTTTCTCCGTTTTCGTCGAGCAGCACAGCGCCGTCGCCGCCCAGGGAAACCAAAACGTTTTTCGCGCCGAGCCCTTGCAGCTCAGCGGCGTATTTTTCAATATCGGCTTCTGTTTTTATTTCAGCCCCGAAGATTTCCGACAGCTCACGGAGGTTCGGCTTAATCAAAAACGGCTTGTATTTAAGAGCTTTCAGCAGCAGATTATTTTCCGCGTCAACAACGGCTCTGACATCCTTATAACGGATTCGCTCAAGAATCATCTCGTAGGTGTCGTCGGGCATGGTGTTCGGAATATTTCCCGCGAGCACAAGGGTATCGCCGTCAGAGATTTTGTCGATTTTGCCCAGCAGCTGATTTAGCTCCGCTTCGTCGGCGCAGGGACCCTGACTGTTGATTTCGGTTTCTTCTTCCGCGTTGATTTTTATGTTGATTCGGGAAAGTCCGTTTTTAAGCCTTATAAAGTCGGTGATAATGCTGTCGCCGTGTATTCCGTTTTCAATCGCCTCTCCGGTTATTCCTGCCGTAAATCCGAGGACGGTGCTTTCGAGTCCAAGCTCCGCGAGTACGCGTGAGACGTTGACGCCCTTGCCGCCGTAGTAGTATTCCTCGCCCGAGGTTCTGTTTGTGATTCCGCGGACGAGGCTCTCGAGCCTTACAACATAGTCGACCGATGGATTTAGAGTTACCGTGTAAATCAATGCATTACTTCCTTTTTATTACCGAAAAATTTTGCCGAAAGGGAAGGGTGAGTTTATGCATAACAAGCCCTTTCGCACGGACGATTTTGATAAATCCTGATAATATTATACCATCAACGCGGTCAAAGTAAAGTTAAAGTTTTGTTTCCGCCGCGGTTTTTAATTTTGTAACTCTCTTTTTGTTGATATTCAAAAAGCTTTGTGTTATATTAAAATTGTAGAATCAATATATTTGTTAAGATGTTTATTATGATATTTATTTTACGTGTTTATTTTACGGAAACGGAAGTGATCTTTTGGAAGAACAGCTTTATTACAAGGACGCGCTGAAGCTCGCGCAAAAGGATTACCGCGCGTGCGTTTCAAAGGGCGTTTCTCCCTGCCTGCCTGTGCTTGACGACTTTGTGTCAACATCTAACACAGCCGCGTTTAACGATTTGGGAATTATTCAGATTCCCGCCGACCAGATTGTCGGAACAAAAACCAGAGGCAGAATGAACGCGTTTAGCACTAATTTTATGCCGATTCTTGATGAGAACACCGAGTTTGCCGAAAAGTGGAAGCGCCTTTGCAAGGCTCACCTGACAGAGGGCATCCGCGACCCGATTAAGGCGTATGAATATATGAACCGCTACTATGTTGAGGAGGGCAACAAGCGCGTCAGCGTGCTGAAGTTTTTTGACGCGCTCAGCATTCCCGGTCACGTAATCCGCATTTTACCCGACGGCGACAGCGATGAGGTTGAGCTGTACAACGAGTTTGTCGAGTTTAACAAGTACAGCAAAATCAATTTTATCGAGTTCAGCAAAAAGGGAAGCTACGCCGACCTTCAAAAGGCGCTCGGCAAGGAAGCAGGCGAGGCGTGGACCGACGACGAGCAAAGCGAATTTACGGGAACATACTATTATTTTAAAAAGGCGTACCTCGCAAGCGGCGGCGACAAGCTGCAGTCAACCGTAGGCGACGCTATGCTCAGCTATATCCAGATTTACGGCTATCCCGAGCTTTCAATGACCGACACCGCCGACATCAAAAAGAACCTGAGCAAAATGTGGGAGGAAGTCGCGCTTCAGGAGGACGAGGAGCCGATTGAGCTTAAATCCGAGCCGCCCGAGGAGATAAAGCAGGGCGTTATCTCGAGGGTGCTTTCCGCAACCAGCACAAAGCTGATGAGAGTCGCTTTTATTCACGACGGTTCTCCCGAAAAATCAGGCTGGGTTCACGACCACGAAAAAGGCAGAAATTACATTCAGCGTGTTTTTGACGATAAAATCGAGACTGTACCCTACACAAACGCGATGGACGACGACCCGCAGGCGGTTATTGAAAAGGCGATTGAGGAAGGCGCGAAGATTGTGTTCACAACCTCTCCGCGGCTTACTCAGGCGAGCCTCAGGGCGGCGGTGGATCATCCCGATATCATTATAATGAACTGCTCGCTCAACAAATCCCACCGCTATATCCGCTCGTACTACACAAGAATGTACGAGGCAAAGTTCATCCTCGGCGCGCTCGCGGGTTCGCTGTCAGAGAGCGGCAAGCTCGGCTATGTCTGCGATTACCCGATTTACGGACAGATTGCGGGAATCAACGCTTTCGCGCTCGGCGCCCAAATGGCTAACCCCAGAGCCAAGGTGTACCTTGAATGGTCGTCAATCTGCGGAGCGAAGGAAGCCGCGAAAAAGCTGATTGAAAAGGATATTCACTATATTTCCTCTCAGGACACCGCAAGGTTCCGCGAGGACGACCGCGACAGCTTCGGACTTTCCTACATCAACGGCGACCACACCGAGCTCCTTGCAAATCCCGTGTGGAAGTGGGGAGTTTATTACGAGGAAATCCTGCGCCGTGTGTTCAACAAAACAATGCAGGCTGAGTACGAAAACAGCAATAAGGCGCTCAATTACTACTGGGGTATGTCCGCGGGTGTGGTTGACGTCGGTTATTCGCTCACCTTGAGCCCCGCGTCAAAACGCTTCGCCGACTTTTTGAAGGAAAGCATTACACACAACGTCTGCACGCCGTTTTTAACGCCGATTTACACCCAAAACGGCGACGTAATCGGTCAGGGAGAAAAATCGCTCAGCCTGGAGCAGATTATAAATATGGACTACCTCGCGGAAAATGTTGTCGGCAGTATTCCGCAGTACGAAGAGCTGAGCCCGATGGGTAAGGCGACTGTTGACACAGCGGGTGTTGAAAGCGCGCAGAACACCTCTCAAAACACCGACGAACAAAATAGTGAATCCGAAGCCGAAAACCAATCAGATAACCAAGCAGAATCCCAAAATCAAGCGGAAGCCGGTGATTGTGAATGAGGATTCTGGCTGTTTCCGACATCGAGTCAGAATATTTTTATGATTACTACACGCCGGACAAGCTGCAGGGAGTTGACCTTATAATCGGATGCGGCGATTTGTCGGTTGAGTACCTTGAGTTTTTGGTGACAATGGCAGGCTGTCCGCTGTTCTATATCCACGGCAATCACGACGACAAATACAAGCGTGAGCCCGAGGGCTGCGTCTGCATTGACGACAGGTTCTTTGAGTACAAGGGAATCCGATTTGTAGGGCTGGGCGGCTGCTACCGCTACAAGGACGGAAAATATATGTACACCGAGCGCCAAATGAAGCGCAGGATTCAAAAGCTATGGTTCAAAATCCGCAAAAAAGGCGGCTTTGACGTGCTGGTAACCCACGCTCCCGCAAGACACCTAAACGATTTTGACAACATAACCCACAGGGGCTTTGAATGTTTTAACCTGTTGCTCGACCGTTACTCGCCGAAGCTGTTTGTGCACGGTCACGTACATACAAACTACGGCGCGCGTATTCCTCGCAGAACCGAGCACGGAGATACCCTTGTGATAAACGCCACCGACCACTGCTTCCTTGATATTGAAATCTGAAAAATATTCACCCGAAAAGCTTTAGTCAACACCGCGCAATCCGCGCACTTGAATTATTCTTAGACGAGATTTGTCAAGGATATTTTCTACCAAAGTTGTACTTTTCTTTTTATTTATAACAATCCTATGAGGATATGCAAGAAATGCTCTAAGTTCTTTGTAGCAAGCCGACCAAGCGCTGTCCTTTGCAGCCAATGATGTAAAAATCAATATAACGTGTATAAGAACAGAGCGAAAAGCAAAACAACTGATGAAGATGAAACAAATTAATATATAGGGTGATAGAGAATGGCAAATGAGATTATTATAAACAATAGTGATTCCGAGAACACTTACAATTCTATAAGACACAGTATCATCACCGCACAGAAAAAGGTCTATACTGCGGTCAATTCCGCTATGGTATTTGCCTATTGGGAAATCGGCGAACA
>CAJOLF010000052.1 GCA_905235295.1 uncultured Ruminococcus sp.
CAGATGTTCGACAGCGAGTACGACGCCTTCAAGACCTACTGCGAGCTTTATCCCGACAACCCAACGCTTTTGGTCGATACCTACAATACCCTCAAAAGCGGTATTCCGAACGCGATTAAGGCGTTCAAGGACGTACTTTTGCCGCAGGGCAAAACCAAGTGCGCTATCCGCCTTGATTCGGGAGATATTTCTTACCTTTCAAAAAAAGCGCGCAAAATGCTCGACGACGCGGGGCTGACCGAGTGCAGGATTACCGCCTCGAACGCACTCGACGAAAAGCTTATCCGCGACCTTATGATGCAGGGCGCTCAAATCGACACCTTCGGCGTGGGCGAGAGGCTGATTACCTCCCAAAGCTCGCCCGTGTTCGGCGGAGTTTACAAGCTTGTCGCGGTTGAAAACGCGTCGGGCGACATTGAGCCGAAGATTAAGGTGAGCGAGAACACCGCCAAAATTACCAACCCTCACTTCAAAAAGGTTTATCGCTATTATGACCGTGAGAGCGGCAAGGCGCTCGCCGACGAGCTTTGCGTTTATGACGAGGTTGTCGACGACAGCAAGCCCCATACAATCTTTGATCCAAACGCGACCCGAAAAACAAAAACCCTCACGGATTTCACCGCGAAGGAGCTTTTGGTAAAGGTATTTGAAAACGGCGAGTGCGTCTATGACTGTCCGCCGATTGAGGAGGTTGCCGCCTATTGCCGCGAGCAAATCGAGCTTCTTTGGGACGAGGTAAAGCGCTTTGAAAATCCGCACAATTATTACGTCGATTTGTCAAAGAAGCTGTACGAGATAAAAAATATTCTGCTTAATGTTCACGGAATTTAAAAGTTGAAATTTGAAAGTTTCGGTCGGGAAGATAGGTTTGTGTGTTTCAAGCCTTTTCTTCCCGACTGATTTAATATGGTGCTATATTTATTTGGAAAATGTTGTTTCCTTTATTAAAACTTTTCCTTTACTGTGTACTACGTTGCTGATTATGCGCTTTCGCTGTCGGGAAATTAACGTTATTTACAACGCTAAAGTATCTCCTCGAGAAGACCGCGGGGGCACCCCGCCGCCGCGACTAAATATATTCTATATCCTCTGTGTCAAGCAGGCTTGTTCTCATAGCTGGCTTGCACAGAGGGATTTTTTTGCCCTCTTTAATAAACAGCGGAACCTCGTTGAGCTCAACGTCAACGTAATGAACGCCCTTGGCGAGCTTTTGCTTTGTAACCCTCTCGCCGCTGAGCTTGACGAACGCCATATCCTCGGGCAGATACACCGTTCTGCCGCTCGCGTTTTGCTCGTACACGGGAGCAATCATACATTCCTCGCCGAGCATAAGCTGGGTTTCGCACTCGCGCGCGATTTTGTCGCCGGGGTAGTCGAATGACAGCGGACGGAAAATCATATCATCATTCTCGTTCGCGGTTTGGAACGTGTTGTAAAGATAGGGAATAAGCCTGTACCTGACCTGAATAATATCCCTGAAATCCTCGGGCTCTTCAAAGGCGAAACATTCCTGATCCCTTGTGCCGAGGGCGGAGTGGTTGCGCATAAGCGGAGTGAACACCCCGAGAGCCAGGAACCTGAGCGCCAAATCGCGGGTTGCGTTTTCGTTGAAGCCGCCCAAATCCGCGCCGCAGTACAAAAAGCCGCACATATTGGCGCCGGGGAGCATTTTCAGGCAGAGCAGAATGTGTGACCACCAGGAATGATTGTCGCCGAACCAGATTCCGCCCCAGCGGTGAGCGCCGATGTAGGACGCGCGCGAAAACATAAGAATTTTGCCCTTGCCGAATTCCTTTTCAAAGTATTCGCCTGCCGCTCTTGTCATATTCGAGCCGTAGATGTTGTGAACCCTTTGGTGGTTGACGGGCTCGCCGTCGATAATATGGTAGATTGAGGCGTAATCCTCCGCGCTGTTTGAAAGCCCCGCGAAGGTGTCCTTTAGCTTAAAAAACTTTCCGAGGTCAAGGTTCTGCCCCTGAAGCTGAGCCGCTTGGTCGAGCGCGCGGCTGATTCCTTCGGCGGAGTAAAACAGCGCGGGCTCGTTCATATCATTCCAAAAGCCCTCGATACCCATATCGGTGAGAAACTTGTATTTTGAGCCGAACCAATCCCTGACGTCCTGCCGCATAAAATCAGGGAAGCGGCAGATTCCCGGCCACACGCCACCCTCAAAGTCGCTGCCGTCGGCGCGCTTGCAGAAGTAGCCGTTTTGCTTGCCCTCCTCAAAAACCTCATAGCCGTCGTCAACCTTTACTCCCGCGTCAATAATCGGGATAAGGCGGATTCCCCGCGCCTTTTTTTCGGCGACAAATTCGGCGAAATTCGGGAACTTGTCCCCGTCAACGGTAAAGTCCTTGTAGCTTTGCATATAGTCAATGTCAAGATAAACGCAGTCGAGCGGGATTTTGGCTTTGTCGTACCCGTCGATAATCCTGTCAACCGCTTCCTCGTTGTGGTAGCTCCAGCGGCTTTGCTGGAAGCCGAACGCCCAGAACGGCGGAGTATAGCTTTTGCCGATTAAGCCGCGAAATTCGCGGACAACCTCACGCGGAGAGGCGGCGGAGATTGTGTATAGGTCAAAGTCCCTGCCCTCAATCACGATTTTAATTTTGCCGGTTTCCGTGTAGCCCATATCCCAGATTATTTTTGAGGGAAAATCAATGAAAATACCCAAATTGCTTTTGCCGCTCAGGATAATAAAGTTGTGGGCGGCGTAAAGCGCGCGTTTTGTCTCGGTGTGGAACGGATCGTCGCTGCACCAGCTTTCGTAAATCCAGCCGCGCTTGTTGATGCCGCGGTTGGCTTCTCCCAGCCCGTAGACAATATCGGTTTTATCCATCGTCAGCTCAAGGCTGAAGCTGTCCGAAAGGCTGTGTTCAAAGGGAAAGTCCGCGCTGTCAGCCGCGCCGATTGATTTAGCGACCGCGCCGGTCTGAATCGGATTGCCGAATGTAAATTTACGTATCATAAAACCACCTCATAAGATGCCGGAGAAAAATCCCGCGTAAATTTGTTGTCTTTGTTATATTCTATATCATAAATGATTTTCGGGAAATTGGCAAGAGTAAAATAAAAAACAGCCCGCCGTTTTCGGGCAGGCTGCAAAGTTATTCAAATCTTATTATCCGGCGTTGTTTTCGGAATTAGCTATTTCGTAATTAACCGAATTAGAGGCGGTGTTATAGTAAACGGTAATAGCTGTTGTTTGCGCAGTATCCGGGATGTCCGCTTTAGTTGACGCCAGCTGGTCAACATTATTGCCGACGGTTTTGCTGACAACAATTTCGTAGCTTCCGGTGGGGAGCTCAAAATACGATGATACTGTATCCGCGTTGCCTGCGTTCTGGGAATAAGTGGTGCCGGTTGCGGTGTTGAACACCGTAATTGTGTAGTAAGCCGCACTGTCGTCCGCAGAGTTTTGGTTGTCCGACTGCTGAGCCGATTGGCTGTTCTGCGAGCTCTGTGACTGCTGAGCCTGTGACTGCTGAGCCTGTGACTGCTGAGCCTCTGATTCGCTGCCTGTGTTCGAGCTTGCGGCAGCGGCTGTCGTTGCCTGAGTCGCTGTTGCTGTTGTGGGCTGAGTTGTGGCGGACGAGGAATCGTTGTTTCCGCCGCAGCCTGTCATTACCGCGCAAATTCCCGCCGCGAGAAGAACCGCGACAGCGGCGCTGATTATCTTTTTCATTTCGTACACTCCTAAAAATTTTAATTTTATTTTGCATACCTATAAAAATAAGCAATTTATTTATAGCACATAATCATGTAGTTATAATTCTATATAAGAATAAAGTGCCGTTTTCCGGGCAAAGTTCGCGGCTGCCGCAAAATACGAGACTATTTACATTTACCCTTCATCGGGCAGTCGGCGCAGCCGCAGCCGCAGGTTGACTGTCCCTTTTTCTTTTTTCTGACAAAGTTAATTATTATCAGGGCAACCGCCGCGGCGATAATCAGCGCCACGACGATTGAGCCGATGTTGTTCAGTATCCAAGTCATAAAATCCCTTCTTTACTTTACCTTGACCTTCAGGCGGTTTGATTCCCTGTAGGGTCTTGCGAGCATATAAATGATGAAAGCGATTACCGCCGCGGCGAAAATCAGTCCGATAATGTTTGGCTCTCCCGTGAAAATCGAGCCTATTTGGAATATGCAAAGCGATACCGCGTAAGCGAAAACGCACTGATAGGTGATTGCGAAGGACGTCCATTTGGCGGAGTTCATCTCTCTCCTGATTGCGCCGATAGCCGCGAAGCACGGAGCGCAGAGCAGGTTGAAAACAAGAAACGAGTAAGCGGAAATCTGTGTCATACCGGCAAAGTCGAGCACGCCGAACACTCCGACGACCTCTTCCTTAGCGACAAGTCCCATAATCGTCGCGATTGCCGCCGTGGCTTCGCCGAAGCCGAGAGGAGCGAAAATCCACTTAATCGCGTTGCCGATTACGCCGAGGATACTGTCGGTAAGCTCGAGCTCGGGATAGAAGCCGAACACGCCGTCAACCCAACCGAACCTTGAACCCGCCCAGATAATGATTGACGAGATGAGGATGATAGTACCCGCCTTTTTGATGAACGACCAACCTCTTTCCCACATTGAGCGGAGAACGTTGCCGACGGTCGGCAGGTGGTACGCGGGCAGCTCCATTACGAACGGAGCGGGTTCTCCCGAGAACATTCTTGTCTTTTTAAGCATAATGCCCGATACAATGATTGCCGCCATACCGATGAAGTACGCGCTCGGCGCTACCCACCACGCTCCGCCGAACAGCGCCGCGGAAATCATCGCGATAATCGGAAGCTTCGCGCCGCAGGGAATAAAGGTTGTGGTCATAATCGTCATACGGCGGTCGCGCTCATTTTCGATTGTACGCGAGGCCATAATTCCCGGAACGCCGCAGCCCGTGCCGATTAGCATAGGTATAAACGACTTGCCCGAAAGTCCGAACTTGCGGAAAATTCTGTCCATAACAAACGCGATACGCGCCATATATCCGCAGCTTTCGAGAATCGCGAGGAATATGAAAAGCACAAGCATCTGCGGCAAAAAGCCCAGTACAGCGCCGACACCCGCGATGATGCCGTCGAGGATAAGACTTTTGAGCCATTCGGCGCAGTTTACGGCGTCAAGTCCCTGTTCCGCGAGCGCGGGAATACCCGGAACCCAGATTCCGTAGTCGGCAGGATCGGGAGCCTCCTCCATAATCGGGTCAACAAGACCGCCGATGTCAAAGCCGAGCTTCGCCACCTCGTCGGCGTAGCTTTCGTAGTCCTCCGAAAAATCGGCGAAGCTCGGCTCATCCGCCGTGAAATCGTCATAGAGCGTCTGAGCCGCGATTGTTTTTCCGTTCGATTCGGCGGCTTCCTTTTCGGCGGCTGCCCTAAGCATATCGCCGATTTCTGCGTTGCCGAATAGTTTTTCGGCGCCGTAGGCTTCGTTTGCCTCTTCATATTGGCTGTCGCCGATTGCGAACAGGTGCCAGCCGTCGCCGAAAATTCCGTCGTTAACCCAGTCGGTCAGGGCTGTGCCGACGGTAGAGATAGAAACGTAGTAAACAATAATCATAATAACCGCGAAAATTGGCAGAGCCGCAAAGCGGTTGGTAACCACCTTGTCGATTTTGTCGGAGACGGAAAGCTTGCCCTTGTTTTTCTTTTTATAGCAGGTCTTGATGATTGACGCTATGTAGATGTATCTTTCGTTTGTGATGATGCTCTCGGCGTCGTCGTCAAGCTCCTCCTCGGCGCGCCTGATATCCGTTTCGATGTGCGAAAGCACGCCGCCGGGAATATTAAGCTGCTCAAGCACCTTGTCGTCACGCTCGAAGATTTTGATTGAGTACCAGCGCTGCTGTTCCTCGGGCAAGTCGTGAACAACCGCCTCCTCAATGTGCGCCAGCGCGTGCTCAACAACTCCGCTGAACGTGTGCTGAGGAATTGTTTTTGCTCCCGAGGCGGCTTCAATCGCAGCCTCGGCAACCTCGGTAACGCCCGTGTTTTTGAGCGCCGAAATCTCGACAACCCTGCAGCCGAGGGCTTTTGACAGTCTTTCCCTGTCAATCTTGTCGCCGTTTTTCCTGACTACGTCCATCATATTAACCGCGACCACAACGGGAATCCCAAGCTCTGTGAGCTGGGTTGTCAGGTAAAGGTTGCGCTCGAGGTTTGTGCCGTCAATAATGTTGATTATCGCGTCGGGACGCTCGTTGATAAGGTAATTCCTCGCGACAACCTCCTCGAGCGTATAGGGCGAAAGCGAGTAGATTCCCGGAAGGTCGGTAATCACAACGCCACTGTGCTTTTTGAGCTTGCCCTCCTTCTTTTCAACTGTTACTCCCGGCCAGTTTCCTACGAATTGGTTAGAGCCTGTCAGCGAGTTAAACAGCGTGGTTTTGCCGCTGTTCGGGTTGCCCGCAAGGGCAATTTTAATGTTCATTTCTACCTTTCCTTTCCGTTAGCCTTTGCTAACTGATAAATAAAAAATTATTCAACCTCAATCATTTCCGCGTCGGCTTTTCTGAGCGACAGCTCGTAGCCTCTTACGGTGACTTCAAACGGATCTCCGAGCGGAGCTACCTTGCGGACGTAAATTTCAACTCCCTTGGTGATGCCCATATCCATAATTCTCCTTTTTACGGCGCCCTCGCCGTGAAGCTTTTTAACCCTTACGGTGTCGCCGATTTTTGCCTGTCTAAGTGTGTTCATACTTTCCTCCTGTATTGATATTCGCGCAAAGCGATTGGTTATACCATAATTTTCATCGCTGTTTCGCGGCTGATTGCGACGCGCGATTCCTTGACGCTGACAATCAGGTTTTCGCTGATTTCGCTGATGACGGTGACTTCTCCGCCCGCGACAAAGCCCAAATCCTCAAGGTGCTTTTTGGTTTCGGCGTTGCCGACTACTTTTTTGATAACGAAGCTTTCGCCGGCGTCTGCTGCTGACAAAGGTATCATACTGTACTCCTTTTTCTGAATTAGCCCAAGCTAACTCAGAGACTGTATTTTGAGGTTAGCGGCAACTAACCTCAAAATAAATTATACACATTTTTTTCAAAGTTGTCAAGGGGATTTTAAAACCCTGTTGTGTTGCCGCCGCGTTTGGTATAAAATTCGTAAAGTCAAGTAGTAAGTGCGAAAAAATGCAAAAAATATCAAAATTGTAACTTTTAAGCGGCAAAAATACTGTCTATACACGCTTTGTATAGGTCGGCGGAGCTGTAGTAATCGAACATTTCGCGCGGATAGTTGTTTATCCAATTTTCAAGCCGCTGTATGTCTGCGGTTTTTACGTTGGAAAAGTCAAAACCTTTGGGGTAATGCCTCCGTACCATTCTATTTTGATTTTCATTACTTCCACGCTCACACGAGCTATAAGGGTGACAATAAAATATAGTGGTGCGGTTTCCTTTTCTCCTTACGCTGTTTTCTATTCCCTCATAGTCTGCAAACTCGCCGCCGTTATCTACGGTAATGCTCTTGAATATCTGCGCGAATTTCTCGGCTCCCATTTTACGCTCTATGCCGTTGAGAGTCCTAACCACGCTCGCCGCTGATTTATCATTCATTAGCCGTATCATCTCCTCGCGTGTTTTCCGCTCGGTCAATACTAATAATACCTTTTTCGTGCCTTGCTTGCCTATTACGGTGTCCATTTCCCAATGTCCAAAATCCTCTCTTTTGTCGATTTCTGCGGGACGTTGTTCTATGCTTTTACCTTGCGGAGCTCTACACGCTTTTACTCGCTTGTGTTTCTGTTTGTCTTTGTTCTTTTTTATAGGTAAATCCTTGTTTGTAATCGTGAGAAAAATACCGTCCTCAATATAACGGTAAAATGTGGTTTTGGATATAGTTGTATCAAACTCAATTCCCTTGCGCTTGATTTCTCCGAGAATAGCCCCAGGCGCGTATTTTTCAACGGACACTTTGTATTCAAGATACTTTGCGTACTCGTGGTCGTTGCCGATTTTGAGCGGTTTGCCCTTTGCTTTGAGGCTTTCTCTGTATCTTTCCTCGGCAATATCGGGGCTATACCGTTCCTCGGTTGTCAAGTCGCTGTTGAGGTGGGTATATCTGCCGCGCTTTAGCTCTCTGTAAACCGTGCTTACGTGAACGCCCAAATTATCAGCCATAACCTTTGCGGGGGTGTTTACTCTGTCCCACGCTTCAATCTGTAATCTATTGGTAAAAGTAAGGTGATGATACGACATAATAAAACCTCCGTATTAGGTAGCTAAAGCCCACTCCCTCGGAAAGAGGAAACGGGCTATAGAAAATTATTCTTTGCTTTTATTTGCGGCTATATCGGCGCGTATAAGCTGTTTTATATAGCCCGCTTTGTTTGGTACGCTGTTGAGCTTGTCTATAATGTCTTGCTCTGTGCTCGTAAAGCAATCTATCTTAAATTGCTTTTTGTACCTTGCCGCATATCGCTCTTGCGGTGCGTATTTTTTCTCGCTCATATTGCCCCTCCTAAAACAAATCACTTGATTGTATATACTCTCTCAATTCGTCCTCAGTAGAGCATAAATCCTTTGATACGTCATAAGACACGGAGAGTTTGCCGCTGTTCGATTTTACAACCCATTTTGCGGAATATTCGGAAACGCTATATTTTTTACCGTTCTTTTCAATAATCATTGCAAAAACCTCCTATTGCATTTATTTTTATTTATGCTATAATAGGGCTTACGGGAGGGGCTTTCGCCCCGCCCTGCCTATGAAAGCTATTTGCTTTCGTTTGCCTTGTTTGACTTTGGCTTTTTGAGGTTGATTGTAACTTTGACGCTTGCTACTATCTCGTTACTTTTAACCGCCTCTGCCAAGTCTTTCAAGGCTTTTTCTATTTTGTCCAAGCTGTTCACCTCCCTTGCTTTACTGTCTATATTATATCATAGTCGTACTACTATGTCAAGCGTTTTTTTAAAATAATTCGCATTTTTTCGCATTTTTTATTGAAAAATAGCGGCTCCCCTGATATAATATAAGCACCACACAAAAATCACATATTTGTTTATAAAACACTATCATTATGCCCTTTTTTACCTTCGTAAAAAAGTAGGCTCTATTTTCGCATTTTGATAGTGTTGAAAAGATTTTTGTGTGGTAGCAAATCGGAGCTTGCCTTTTTATAGGCGTGAGCTTTGGCTTGCGCATATTTTTATTTATATGGAGGTCGTCGGGAATGAAAAAGAGTAAAAAGCCGATTGTCGGAGGTATTCTCCTCGGTGTTGGTGTGTTGGGGTTTGCGGGAGTCGCTACTACCGAAAACAAAGGCGCGTTAATCGCTGTATGTATTGGATTTATAATAGCGGGTGTAATTCTTCTATATCTCGGTATTAAGGCTAATAAGAAATTAGCGAATTTATCTCCCGAGGAGCTTAACGAGTTAAAAAAGGCGCAAGCTCCCGAAATAAAAAAAGGTACGGTTATCCGCGACTTTAACACAAAGATTGTCGGCGTAACTTTCGGAAATGATAACGGCTCGAGCCGTCAAGCTATTATAAAGACTCTAAAGCCTGGTGATGTTCTTGTTGCTAAACCCGTACCCACGTCAGAATATCCCGACGCTATAGGAGTGTTTACCAAGCGCGGAAAACAGCTCGGTTATTTAAGTGCGGAGCTTGCCGCTGAAATAAGCCGCGACTATCCTAATAACCCTATCAAAGTAACCGTAAATAATGTTACGGGCGGAGGCAATTATAATTACGGTTGTAATATCAATATTGTTATTTACGGCATATAAATCTAAAGCGGAGGCTACTGCCTCCGCTATTTTATTAGTCTGTATCTTCAAATTCGTTTCCCTTGTCAATTTTCATTCCTGCTGTTTCAAGCGTTTTTGAAATTTCCGCAAGGTACTGTTTTTGTGCGTCCCTTATTTCTTTAATATTATCCATACAAGTATTCCTCAAAACGTGTAGCGCGCGTTGTCCTGGGTGCTCAACACGCTTGCCATAGACTTTTATTTTATCGCTCAATACTTTTGCTCGTTTTGGCTCAATTATATGAGGTGATGGACGCTTTTTATTTGGACTGTATGAGTCGCCGCGTTGTCCTGTACCAAACTCAACCCACCACGGGTTAGCATTTGACGGTTGCTTACCCTTTTTCTTTACACGTTGCCAACCGTAAAAGCCAATTTCTAAAGTGGGCTTTCCTGTTTTATAGTCGATTTTAACCCAACTTCCTATATGGTTTTTAAACCTTTTAGAACGTATAGGCACATTTTGCCGCAAATGTTTTCTAATTACTTTTGCCGAGGCTCGCAAGGCTGTTTTTGATAGTCCCTCGAGTGTTTTCTTTACTTCGTTGCTTTTATCAACAAAAAATATGCGTGTTCCGTCTTTGGTGTATATGGGTTTTGGATTTCCCATAGTGTACTCCTTTCAAATAGTCGAAACGGCGTAGAGTATAAAAAGACTCCGCGCCGTTTCTCTGTATATAAATTTAAGGAGGTCAAGTTTAATCGAGAATGATTTGGAGTTTATCAATCGACTTTCCAAATAAACCCGCGTAGCCGTCCATACTCTTACTTACAATCGTATCATACTGATAGTCATAGTAAGAGGAGGAGCCTACGGGCGATACTCTGTATTTCGCCTCGTAAACAGTTCCCGCGTTGCGAATATCGTTAGGAGTCGTATAATATACCCTGATTGCGTCGATTTCTGCGCCGCTGTCGAGTCCCGCGTAGCCGTTCTCGTAGTCGTTGGTATCATAGCCCGTTCCCTTGCCGAGCCATTTCCCGCTTTTGATATGTACTTGATACCATACGTTTCCTTTTGTTGCTTTGATAGCAACGCCCGTAATAGGCTCATTCTCAATTCCCGCGTAGTCCTCGAGGTTCTTAACGGCGGGGAGCCAACCTCTTTTTTTGGTGCGGACACGATAAACAATATCAGGCTTTACAACGGTTGCTTTGCCGCTGTCGGTTTCTGCGCTTGCCGCCGCGCCGTAATCAGGTCGCCCAACGCCCGAAATATCAGAGAGCGAACGGGTGCGGCGCATTACTTCGCCGTATGCAGAGTCGCCCGTGTTCCCCTCAATCGTTGTTACTGTGCCGTCCCCGTTTACTTTCTCGATAATTCCGACGTGGTCGAGGCTGTATGTAATCGGTACGCTTTCGGAGCGGTCGTTGCTCCAATGGAAAAAGACTACATCACCAGGCTTAAAGCCGCTTGTCTTAAACTTGTTGCGGGTATAAAAGGCGTTGCCGAGAACGCCGCACCCCGCCGTTTTGACAAATAGTAAATCTTCCGCGCCCGCCTGTTTGAATATCCACCAAATAAAGGCGGCGCACCAATCAGCCCACGACGCGGACACCTCATAACCGTAAAAAGCTGTATTGTATTTGCATTTTTTTACCGCTGTTGCCTTTGTGCCAATTTCGGCGCGGGCGATAGATAAGATTTTTTCCGCTGTAACTTTGTCCTCGGTTTTCTGTGTCGGATTT
>CAJOLF010000053.1 GCA_905235295.1 uncultured Ruminococcus sp.
AGAGCAGCCCACAACTGAGCAGCCCACTACAGAGCAGCCCACAACAGAGCAGCCTACTACAGAGCAGCCTACTACAGAGCAGCCCACAACTGAGCAGCCCACAACAGAGCAGCCCACTACAGAGCAGCCCACTACAGAGCAGCCCACTACAGTAGAGCCTGTAATTGAATACTATGTACAAGGACCTACAGAATGGACACAGGGTTCTGGCGACGCTCCTGAATATGTTATCTATCCCGGCTCTGACTTCGTAGAAGTAACAGTTAACGGTGACGTTGTTGATTCTTCTAACTATGATGTTGTAGATAACGGTGATGGTACATCAACACTTACATTCAAGTCTGAATTTGTTGATTCTCTTGAGCCCGGTACAAATACTGTTGCATTTGCTTTAACAAATAACAGATCTGTTGAAATTTCAGTAAATGTTGCAGAACCCGGCGAGGAAGGCACAACATCTGAGGATACTACTTCCGCTACAGGTGAGGATGCTACTTCCGCTACAGGCGAAGAGACTACAACAACAGCCGGTAACAGCGGTAGCGCAACTTCAGACAGCGCAAGCGGCAGCACATCAAGCGGCGCAGTACAGACAGGTAGTGCTTCTATGGCAATTATTATCCTCTTAGTACTTGTTTCCGCGACAGCTGGTATCTACTTCTTCCGCAAGAGAAGAGATGACTAATCAGCATACTACCGTTTGTAGTAATAAAAATAAAAAATAATTAGTTTTTCACCCTCCGTTAATTCGGAGGGTGTTTTTTTGCATTATATAAAATTATGAATAACGTCCGTTATCGCGTAATATTGCTTGTTCAACGGTACTTTTCGGTAAAAATTAGTTAAAATTCAATTTGTTATATAATTCTTATGAAAATTATATGAAAAAAATGTATTTTTCATTGAAATTTATTCTCTAATATTATATAATAATTATATCTTACGAAAAGGACTGAAAGTATGAGACATAAAATCGCTAAAATTGGTTCAATTCTTCTTGCGTCAATGATACTCCTCGCTTCGGTATCAACCGCGTTTGCCGCGGCCGAGTTAAAGATTAACGACGCGACCGTTAATGTTAACGAGGGTGACACAATAAAATTTACGCTCAATCTTTCCGACACAACGGAAGACATAATCGGTTTTGAACTTAGAGTATTTTTTGACTCCGAAAAGCTGGAGCTTGTCAAGGGTTCCGTAACCTCAGATAAGTTTGACAATCTTTTCTATAATGAGGATTTGGACGGCAAGCTGCCTATGAACTGGACAGATTTTAACAATCCCGTAAACTGTTCGAAAAAAACTCCGTTTTTCTCCTGCAATTTTAAGGTCTTATCAGGCGGAGAAGCCAAAATTTCCTATTTTGTTACCGAATTATACGGCGACGATTTGACATCTCTAAAGTCTTATACCTGGTCGTATGACATAACCGACGGCGATACTCCCGTAGTTACCGACGGCGTACTTCCGATAACCGACGATAAGGAAACCCTTGACAACCGCCAGTCGCAATTTATTAATTACGTTGACGGCAAGGGCGAACTCAACACTCCCAACAAGGACAATCACGAATCAGTTGTAGGTGTTATGCCCACAACTCGGGTAGATACCGAAATTATTGAGGTTACCCGCTACGAGGATGTAGAGAACGGCGGCTCGTCTAATTCCGGCTCTAACGGTTCTTCGATGATTTTCTTTTTGATAGCTATTCCCGTAATCGGCGGACTTATTGCTCTGGCGATAGTTCTTGCCGTAAGGAAGAGCAAAAAATCCGCCGACGAGGCTGAGGGATATATAGAGGAGCCTAAGCTTGATGTGTCGGCTGAGCAGGAGGCTATGGAGGAATCCGGAGAATCTGATGAAGAATAATTGATTTATATTTATCTTATGTGGATTTTCAACTAAAAATTCCATAAAATTTGTAGAATCTTCCAAAAATATATTTTCAATAATTATTGCTTTTTTGAATTTTATGATATATAATAATTATAACCGAAATAATCGGAATTGAATTGGAGGAAAAGAAAATGAAAAAGAGAATTTTAGGCGTAGCTCTTGCCGGCGTTCTCGCGGTTTCTGCTCTTGCAGGCAGCGTTATGACAGCATCTGCTGCTTCCGAAGACTATCTCGGCGAGTATAAACCTTCTGCAGGCGTTGAAACACGCAAGGTTTACTTTGCTATGCCCGGTGCATGGACCAATGATGTAACAAAAACTCAGAACGACGCTTGCGGCATCTATTGGTGGGGCGGCAGCGACGAGCCCGATAAGGTTCCCGCAGCTAACGGTCACGGCTGGCCCGGATACAAGATGATTAACGAGTCAGAGGTTGTTAACCTTCGTTCAACACTTATGGCTGCTGATACTCCCAACATCATCTTCAGCAACTATATTGACGGCGGTATGGATGTTACTGCTCCCGAGTTTACTGCTGCAAAGCAGATTGTAGATACTCAGATTGAGTATTTCCAGCAGGGCGACTCCGACTATATGCCTCTTGAGTTTTGGGATTATCTCTATGATACATACTATGAAGATTTTTGTGATGATCCTAATTATCAGATCGAGGAGTTCGGCGGATATGCACAGAACTTACAGCGAAGACGACGACAACATCAGCCATTATATTGACAATATGATTTATGTAGTTGATCTTGACAACATTAAGATGAGCTATACAATCGTTCCCGAAGGTATGCCTTCATTCTGCGGCTCCTTCTACTTCTATTATGGCAATGGCGAGTTCGGCGTTTGGCCTACAAAGGAACTCCTTACCGAGCACGAGGGTGTTCAGTTTGATGAAGATGGTAAAGCTGTCCTCGAGAATGAAACTGTAAATAAGTGGGGCTTCGTTACAAGAAATCTTCACGACGCTTATACCAAGGAAGAGAAAGAAATGGTTGTTTACGGTAACATCACCGGCAACTATTGGGCTGAGAAGGATGTAGAAATTCCTACAGTTGATCCCGCTACTATTACAACAACTGCTCCCGCAACAACAATTCCCGACGCTGAAAATAACGACGCTACCTCAGCTTCCGGTTCTGCTTCAGACTCAAGCACAGGCAGCAACAACTCCAATGGTTCAATCGCAACCGGCGAAGCTTCAACATTCGCTTTTGTTGCAGTTGCAATCATTGCGGCTCTCGGCGTATTCTACTTTGTTCGCAGAAGACGCAGCAGCAAATAATTGAACTAACTAATACAAAACACTTTCGGCATTTTTGCCGAAAGTGTTTTTCTTTTGCCACGGCTGCTTTTATACTAATACCTAATAAAAAATAGACAATCTTTGCGGTCTATTTTCCGCAATACTGCGTTGTCGTCCTTGCTACGTCCTTCGCCTTGTTTTGCGAAAAATACCCTCGCAAAATATAAGTCTACTTTCTATCAGGAATTAGTATTGCGGCTTTTTTACGGTAATTTCTGTCAATTTCCTATTGCTTGATTTTTGTCGCTCTATGTAGTATAATAATTATAAATATACATAAAAATTTCGGAGGTGAGAATAATGTCTAAAGCTGCTGCAATGCGGTTTTTTGTCGTTTTACTCACCCTTTTTCTATTTGTTGTTTCAATCTTTTCGGCATACGCCGAACAATTTGATAATCCCGAAGCCTCGCAAAACGCTTTGTATTCGGAAACTTCTTCCACAGAGCCAACGGAGACAGGCGCGTTCGCCGAGCCTGCCGTTCCGACAACCGAGCCGATTATCCCCGCTGAATTTCCCGCGCTTACCGTCAACGCAATCTCGAATGTATTTCCAAAATCAAGCGCGGAATACAACGTAAACACAAAGGAAGTAACCGTAACCTACTGGCTTCACTCCACAAAGGATTTGCTCAGCGTACAGTGGAATCTTATTTATGATCCCGAGGTACTCAGCTTTTCGCTTGAAAAAAATCCGTCACGCAATATCTGCCCGTCAATTTCCGAAAATTCGGTTTTGTCATTCCCGGATAAAAATATCCTGCGCTATTGCGCGACAAGTATGTCGCTTTTTGACTTTTCAAGCCAGGATATGCCCTTTGTTCAGCTTGTCTTTGATGTCAATAAGCTCAATCCCGAAGAGCCTGTTTCCACAAAAATCGACCTGACTGTGGAAAATATGATTGTATCGGACATCGACCGCGCAACAGGCTATTCCAAATCCGGCAGCGAGCTGACGGTCGTTGATGATTCCATTGAGTTTACCGACATTGATCCGCTTTTTGAGCGAATTACGAAAATGACAACGCTTACCGCGTCAAACTTTGTTCAGGCGACTTCCGCTCCGCCTCAGCCTCAAACCGTGCTTGTAACCGACCAAAGCGGTTCGGTTGTCGCGGTCGAAACCGTGGAACAGCAAACCACCGAGCTTTTAACAGCCGCGTCAACCGCCGCCAATCCTACCGAGCCCACAGAAGCTGAACCTACCACCGAACAGCAGGAGACTACCCCTCGGGAAACAGGAAGCGTAGACACAGGCGGTCAGGTTTTCGCGTGGATTTGCTTAGGAATAATATCCGTATCAACCTTGATTCTCTTTATTATGAGGAAGAAAGAGATTATGTTCTGATAAAAAGTAACGGAGCCGGCAAAACGGCTCCGTTATTCTATGCAAAACAAAATGGCGGTCAAAAGACCGCCACTGCGTTATATACTATTTGATGATTGCCGGTATGCCGAAATTTATTCGGCAACGGGCAGACCTTCAGAAAATCAAAAGGATTTTCCGTTAGTTTGCTCTTGTTACCTTACCTGAACGCAAGCAGCGGGTGCAAGCATATACACGCTTGGGAGAACCGTCAACGATAGCTTTAACACGCTGTACGTTAGGCTTCCAGGCTCTGTTTGAACGTCTGTGAGAGTGAGAAACCTTGATGCCGAACTTTACATCCTTACCGCAGAATTCACATTTTGCCATGCGTCTGCACCTCCTTAATCAAATCAAATTCTATTCCTAACTTTGTTATCATAACAGAAAATCGTAAAAAAAGCAAGTGTTTTTTCAAAATTTCTTAACTTGTTTTTTTGTCTTGTATTTTTTCGCAAAGTGTAGTATAATGTAATATGTATAATTTTAATGTAATCGGAGGCTGCAATGCTTTCTCAATTATTAAGCGGAAATTTTACTCTACAAAATATAATAGCTGAAATTTTGGCGGTTTTGTTAATAATATTTTTAATTCTCCCGTTTCACGAGTGGGCGCACGCGTTTACAGCGTCATGCCTCGGTGACAAGGGAATTAAGCAGAGAGGAAGGCTCTCGCTTAACCCTCTGACCCACATCGACCCAATCGGCGCTGTTTGTATGCTTTTGTTCGGCTTTGGCTGGGCAAAGCCCGTACCGATTGATCCCCGAAATTTCAAAAATCCAAAGGTAGGTATGGCGATAACCGCGCTGATGGGACCTGTCGCAAACCTTGTCGCGGCATTTGTGGGAATGATTATCTACAATATTCTTGTTACCTTTGCTGCCGCGTTTATGATGACAACGGTTTTCGGCTCGTTTGTGATGGTATTTCTCAATTTTTATATTGTTGTAAATGTCAATTTGGCGGTATTTAACCTTTTACCCATTCCGCCTCTTGACGGTTCAAAAATTCTTTTTACATTCCTGCCCGACAGAGCGGTTGAGTTTTGCTACAGATACCAGATGTTTTTCTTTATCGCCCTGTTCCTGTTGGTTTCATACGGACCGCTCAGCGGACTTTTGAATTATCTGTCAAAATTCCTGTTCAACGGAATGGCGTGGCTTGCGTCACTGCCGTTTGGCTTAACTGCTTAGCGGAGGCGGTATGGAGACCACCCTACAGTATAAGCTTCCCGTTTTTGAGGGACCGCTTGATTTACTTCTTACGCTGATTTCAAAAAATAAGATAGATATTTATGATATTCAAATTTCCGATTTGCTCGACCAGTATATGGAGCAGATTAACAGGATGCAGGAAAATCAAATGGATATCGCCTCGGAGTTCTTGACAATGGCGTCTCGCCTTGTGTACATCAAGTCGGTAATGCTGCTTCCAAAGTACGAGGAGGAAGCCGAGGAGCTGAAAAAAGAGCTTTCCGGTCAGCTTCTTGAGTACGCTGTTTGCCGCGAGATTGCCTCAAAGCTCGGCGGAATTTACGACTTCGATACCTTTTTCAGAGAGCCTTCTCCTGTGGAGTTTGACCTTACCTATAACCGCGTTCACCCGAGCACGGATATTGCCGCGGCGTATATCAGCGCGGTCGGCAGGGGAAAGCGAAAGCTTCCGCCGTCCGAGCAGGCGTTCTCGGGAATCGTATCTCACAAAATCGTTTCCGTAAACAGCAAAATCATTCACCTTATGCGCAGACTTTGGCACGGTAAAAAGCTTGAGTACCACGAGATTTTTGATGTCTGCGAAGGGAAAAGCGAGCTTGTCGCGACCTTTTTGGCGACGCTTGAGCTTGTCAAGGGCAAGCGAATACGCATTGACGGCAGCGGAGAAAACGCGGTTGTAAGAATGATAGAGAAAAAACCGGAGGAAGGCTAATGGAAGAAATTAACATCAGCTCGGCTGTTGAGGCAATACTCTTTTCTAACGGCGACTCTGTGGAAAAATCAAGGATAGCCCAGGCACTCGAAATTTCTGAGGAGCTTGTTGAAGAAACAGTAAACAAGCTTATTGATGATTACAACAGCGCCGACAGGGGCATAACTATATTAAAGCTTGACGATTCATACCAGATGACCGCGCGCAAGGAGTACGCTCCGCAAATACGCACGGTTATGGATTTGCGCAGGAATGCTCCGCTTTCCCAGGCGGCGCTCGAGGTTTTGGCTGTGGTAGCCTATAACCAGCCCGTAACCAAGGCGTTTGTCGAGCAGGTCAGAGGAGTTGACTGCAGCGGAGTAATCGGCAGCCTGACAACCAAAGGTCTGCTTGAGGAAAAGGGCAGGCTTGAGCTTCCGGGCAGACCGCTGCTTTACGGCACAACCGAGCATTTTTTGCGTTGCTTCAATATCTCGTCGCTGGACGAGCTTCCGCCTCTGCCGGAGGACGAGGAAAAGGACGATTCCGAGGACGGCAGCGCCGAAAATGAATCGGAAAAAGACGCGCAAATATCGGTATTTGACGATTAACGGAACCGAAAAAGCGTTAGGAGGGATTGTTCTTGATTGGCTGGTATATTTTAATCGGAATAATTCTTTTAATCGCGGTTATTCTGGCTATTCCCGTAGGCGTTGACGCAAGCTATAAGGACGACTTTGAAGCAAAGCTGAAAATCGGTTTTGCGTCGATAACGCTTTATCCGCCAAAGCCCCAAAAGCCGAAAAAAGAAAAGAAAAAACCCCAAAAAACCGAAGAAAAGGAAGAAAAGCCAAAGGAAAAAAAGCCCAATATCATAAAGGAGAAGGGCATAAGCTGGTTTGTTGAGGTAATCCGCCAGGCGGCGGTACTCGCGGGCGGGGTGCTAAAGGATTTTTTCAGTCACCTTGTGATAAAAAAACTTGACATCAGCATAACCTACGCCGGCAAAAACGCCGAGGACACCGCTGTAAAATACGGCTACTTCTGCCTTTCGGTCTATCCCGCGGTCAGCATATTGGCAAGCATAGGCAAGTGCAAAAGCTACGGAGTAGACATCGCGCCGAATTTTGAAAACGGTGCAAAGTCGGTTTACGTATTAGACGTCTCGCTCAGAGTCAGAATTCTTTGGCTTGTTACGCTTGTGTTCAAGCACGGCTTCAAGGCGCTGAAGCTCATTTTGAGCCTGAGACGCGGTAAAAACTCAGATTTAGATAAATATTTGTCCGAAAATGATCCGGACTTTAAAGAAGGAGAATACAGTATGGAGCATCCTATCGGTAACTTAATGAACATCACAATGGAAAAAATCAAAGAGATGGTTGACGTCAACACAATCGTCGGCGAACCGATTAACTCTGCTGACGGAACCCTGATTATCCCTGTTTCCAAGGTGAGCTACGGCTTTGCCTCGGGCGGATCCGATCTCCCCACAAAAGCGGAGAACAAGGATTGCTTTGGCGGCGGTAGCGGCGCGGGCGTTACAATCCAGCCTGTTGCGTTTTTGACCGTTTATGAGGGCAATGTAAAGCTGGTTTCGGTTGAAGGCAACGACGGACTTGACAAGATTGTAGGTCTGGTTCCCGAGGTAGTTGATAAGGTTAAGGGCGCGTTCGGCAACCGTAAGGCAAAAAAGGCAAAAAAGGCTGAGGACGATTTCTCTGAAATTACAATCGACGATTTGGACGTCTGATAATACGCTTTTACCTGTGTAATACCATGCGCGCCCGGGGCATAGAATGTACAGGGTGTGCTTATGAAAAAATTAATTTGCGTTTTGATTTCAGCTTTGCTTGTATTTTCTTTTTCAAAAGCTGTCTGTGCCGCGGAAGAAAGCGCGGATAAGCCGGAGAATATCTCCGCGTCCGCGTATGTGCTTTATTGTCCGCAAAACGGTCGGGTAATTTTGTCAAAGAACGAAAACGAGCGCAAAAAGCCGGCGAGCACCACCAAGCTGATGACTTCGCTGATTACCCTTGAATACGCGTCAAGGGGCAACGAAAACGTCACCTTTACAGAAGAAATGGCTGCCGAGGGAAGCTCAATGTATCTTGAATACGGCGACACCGTAAAGCTTAGCGACCTTGCTGCCGGTATGATGATGTGCTCGGGCAACGACGCCGCGAACGCGGCGGCAATCGCGATTTCCGGCAGTAAAGAGAAATTTTCCGAGCTGATGAACAGCCGGGCGCGGCAAATCGGGATGAAAAACACGCACTTTGTTACTCCCAGCGGACTTGACGACGATAATCACTACTCCACGGCGTATGATTTGGCTCTGCTTATGGCGGAGGCACTCAAAAGCTCCGAGCTTGCCGAATTGATTTCTCAGAAAAGCGCGACGGTGAATTTTATTAAGCCCGACAACAAGCATATAACCTATTCAAACCACAACAGGCTGCTCTCGCTTTGTGCTGACTGTATCGGCGGAAAAACGGGCTATACCACAGCGGCGGGCAGGTGTCTTGTGTCCGCGGCAAGGAAGGATAACCTCACGCTTATCTGCGTTACGCTCGACGACAAAAACGACTGGAACGATCATATTTCTCTCTACAACCGCGGCTTTTCAAGCTATGGGTGCTACAAATCAGCGGACAGCGGCTTCGTGTCAAAGGTACCCGTCGCGGGCGGCGAGAGCGACTATGTTCAGGTTCGCGGAGAGAAGGACTGCGAGCTTGTCCTGCCGAAAAACGAGCTTGATAATATTGAACGCCGGATAATACTCGACAGCTTTTTGTTTGCGCCTGTAAAGCAGGGCGAAAAGGTCGGCGAGATTGAATACACAAAAAACGGCAAAACTCTTTGCAGGGTTAATCTGACCGTTCAAGACGGTTCGGAATACAAAAAGGCTGACAAAGGACTTTTTGAATTTATTAAGGAAATATTTGCAGATGGATAAAAACGATCCGATAAGACTTCAAAAATTCATTTCCCAGTGCGGAATCGCCTCCCGCCGGAAGGCTGAGGAGCTGATTGTGCAGGGAAAGGTAAAAATAAACGGAAAAACCGCGGTTCTCGGCGACAAGGTAAGCGAAAAGGACAAGGTTTACGTTAACGGCAAGCGCGTTGTAATTCCGCGCAAAAGGTTCAGATACATAATGCTCAACAAGCCGCGCGGATTTATCACAACAATGAGCGACGAGCGCGGCAGAAAATGCGTTGCCGAGCTTGTAAGCAACGTCGGCGAGAGAGTGTACCCAATCGGAAGGCTCGACAAGGACTCCGAGGGTATGCTGATTTTTACAAACGACGGTGAATTTGCCAACAAAATTATGCACCCGCGCAACAGCATCTATAAATTTTACCGTGTAACCGTGCGCCCGAACATTGACGAGGAACAGCTTGTCAAGCTCGAAACCGGCGTTGAAATCGACGGTAAAAAGACCGCTCCGGCAATCGTTCACGTAATTCACAAGGAGCAGGGCAGGGTAGTGCTTGAGATGATACTCCACGAGGGCAAAAACCGCGAAATCCGCAAAATGTGCGAGGCTGTTGGGCTTGAGGTAGCAAGGCTCAAGCGCACGCAAATCGGCGGAGTAAAAATGGGAATGTTAAAGCAGGGCGATTGGCGCGACCTGACGGAAAAAGAGGTCAAGAACCTCACGGCAAATCCCATTGTTAACGGCAGAACAATTTAACAGTTAGGATGTAATGAACGGCGGCCCTTGCGGCCGTCTTATTATTTTGCGGTAAAGCCTCGCAAAATGCGTTATAATAATCTTTTAGACAAAAAATCAAAATTACTTCTTGTACTTTGACCGAGTTTGAGGTATAATATACCATAGAGTAAAATGTATTATGAGAAGTTTTGGCTTTTTATAAGCGCATAGAACTGGAGGAATAAAAATGAGTATTGAAAAAATCAATGCCGCAAGGGAGCAAATCTCCTCAACTTCCGCCTACAAAACCCTAACCGACTTTTTTGACGAGGGCAGCTTTTGCGAGCTTGACGCTTTTGTAAAATCGGGCGATGGTTTTGCAGAGGTTACGGCGGGCTTCGGCACGGTAGAGGGTATGCCGGTTTATGCCTTCGCGCAGAACAGCGATATAAGCGGAGGAGCTCTCAGCAAGGCGCAGACAGCCAAGCTGAAAAAGCTTTATTCTCTCGCGCTCAAAACAGGCGCGCCGGTGTTCGGCTTTTACAACAGCGTCGGCGGCAGGCTTCAGGAGGGCACAGAGCTTTTGGCAGGCTGCGGCGAGGTAATCAAGCTCGCGTCAAAGGCTTCGGGCGTAGTTCCTCAGGTTTCGGTTGTGCTCGGCGATTGCCTCGGCACAAACGCTCTTAACGCGGTAAGCGCGGACTTTGTAATTATGACAGAAAACGCTCAGCTAAGCCTTGATGTTACAGGCAAAAACGCTGACGCGCAATATAACTTTGAGCACGGCAACGCCTCAATTCTCGCCAAGGACGAGGCGGAGGCGATAGAAAGCGCAAGGAATCTTGCAACCTATCTTCCGTCCAATAACCTTGTTCCCGCCGCAGAGTCGTTTGAGGAAGAGCCCGACGGTATCGGCGGCAAGTGCATTGTCAGCAAGCTTGTTGACGGCGGTTCCAAGCTCAGACTTTTTGAGGGCTTTGGCGACAGCGCAAGGGTAAGGCTCGCAAGGCTCGGCGGTCAGGTAATCGGAGTTGTCCGCACAACAGGCGGAACTCTCGACTGCAAATCCGCTCGAAAGGCGGCTGATTTTGTCCGCTTCTGCGACGCTTTCTCAATTCCCGTAATCACCTTTGCCGACTGCGACGGCTTTGACTGTCTTTCGTCCGCTTCCAAGCTCACTGCGGCTTACGCCGAGGCTACTACCGTCAAAATCTCGGTAGTTGTCGGAAGAGCTGTCGGTGCGGCGTATATCGCCCTCGCAGGAACAGGCGCGAACGCCGACGTAGTTTACGCTTTGCCCGACGCGGTGATTTCTCCCGTAAACACCGAGGCGGCGGCGTTTATTATGGCTCCAGAGCTTATGAACGTTCCGGTTTCCGAGCAAAAGGCGGCGGCAGATAAGTTCGCCGACGAAAATCTCTCTGCCTACAACGCGGCTCAGAACGGCTACGTTGACGGAATTTTTGCCGAGGAAGAGCTCAGGGAAGCGCTGATTTCCGCGCTCGATATGCTCGCGGGCAAGAGGGTTCCCACGGTTGCCAAAAAGCACAGCACAATCTGATAAACATAAAGGGGTAATTAACTATGAAAAATTTAAGAATTACAGTAAACGGCACAGCTTATGACGTACAGGTAGAGGAGCTCGGCGAATCCGCGTCACCCGCGGCAAGCGCTCCCGCTCCCGCCGCTGCTCCCGCTCCGGCGGCAAAGCCCGCGGCACCCGCAGGCTCAAAGGGCTCGGTAGAGATTAAGGCTCCGATGCCCGGCACGGTTGTAAATATTGTCGCTTCCGCAGGTCAGGCTGTCAAGGCAGGCGATGACCTTGTATTTATCGAGGCTATGAAGATGGAAACTCCCGTAAAGGCTCCCCAGGACGGCACTGTTGCCACAGTTGAGGTTGCCAAGGACGAGGCCGTTGATTCGGGCAAGGTACTTGTAACGCTTAACTAAGGAGATACCGTTATGGCAAAAAAGATAAAAATTACCGAAACCGCGTTGCGCGACGCTCACCAATCCCTTATCGCTACAAGAATGACAACCGAGGAAATGCTCCCGATTCTTGACGAGCTCGATAAAGTCGGATATTATTCGCTCGAGTGCTGGGGCGGCGCGACCTATGACGCGTGTCTGCGCTTTTTGAACGAAGACCCGTGGCAGAGGCTTCGCACAATCAAGGAGCATTGTCCCAACACCAAGCTGCAAATGCTTTTCAGAGGACAGAATATGCTCGGCTACCGTCACTACGCTGACGACTGCGTTGAGTATTTGGTACAGCGCTCAATCGCGAACGGAATTGATATAATCAGGATTTTTGACGCTCTTAACGACATCAAGAACCTCAAAACCGCGATTTCAGCCGCCAAAAAAGAGGGCGGTCACGCTCAGGTGGCAATCAGCTACACAACAGGTCCGGTGTTTACCGACGAATACTATGTTGAGTATGCCAAGAGAATTGCCGACGCGGGAGCGGATTCAATCTGCATCAAGGATATGGCGGCTTTGCTCACCCCGAGCAGAACCGAGAGCCTTGTAAAGGCAATCAAGGCAGAATTGCCCGAAATTCCCCTGCAGCTCCACACCCACTACACCTCGGGACTTGCCTCAATGTGTCTGTTAAAGGGAGTAGAAGCGGGCGCCGACGCGATTGACACCGCAATCAGCCCGTTGGCTTTGGGAACATCGCACGCTCCTACAGAATCAATGGTTGCCGCTCTTCAGGGCACGGAGTACGACACAGGGCTTGACATCAAGCAGCTTGCGGAAATCCGCGCTTACTTTATGACCTTGCGCGAAAAATACATCAAAAACGGACTTCTTGACCCCAAAATGCTCGCGACCGACGCAAAGGCGCTGATTTATCAGGTTCCCGGCGGAATGCTCTCGAACCTGCTCTCGCAGTTAAAGCAGGCAGGCAAGGAGGATCAGCTCGACGCAGTGCTTGAGGAGGTTCCGCGCGTCCGCGAGGATTCGGGTTATCCGCCTCTTGTTACGCCGACCTCACAGATTGTCGGCACTCAGGCGGTGTTCAACATCATCACAGGCGAGCGATACAGTATGTGCACGCGCGAGTTCAAGGGTATGGTAGCCGGCGAGTACGGCGCAACGCCTATGCCGATTGATCCCGAGTTCCAAAAGAAAATCTGCGGCGATATGGAAATTATCACCGGCAGACCTGCCGACAGGCTCGAACCTGAGCTTGATAAGCTGAGAAGCGAAATCTCAGAATGGATAGAGCAGGAGGAGGACGTATTGTCCTACGCTCAGTTCCCCAAGGTTGCGCTCGACTTTTTTGAAAAAAGGCGCAACGCAAGGGTAGGAATCAACGGAGAAAAACTCGATAAAGAGAAAATGATTCACCCGATGTAATTGTTCTGTAAAAACGGGCTGACTTGAACTCGCAATGAGAGCAGAGTCAGCCTTTAATTTTTGAGAAGAGGTTATTTATGGAAAGAGAAGGGTTCAAATCTCGTCTCGGGTTTATACTGGTAAGCGCCGGCTGCGCTATCGGTATCGGAAACGTGTGGAAGTTTCCGTATGTCGCCGGTGAAAACGGCGGCGGATTGTTCGTACTTATTTACATATTGTTTTTGGCGATTATGGGAATTCCGATTCTCACAATGGAGCTGTCGCTTGGACGCGCAAGCAGAAAAAGTATAATTCAGGCGTATAAAAAGCTGGAGCCGAATGGAAGTAAGTGGCATATTCACGGTTGGTTCTCCCTTGCCGGTAACTACCTTTTGAT
>CAJOLF010000054.1 GCA_905235295.1 uncultured Ruminococcus sp.
GGCGATTAGAAATGATATAGCGAAAAAACAGCCTAAAATGGTCTATATCCAGCGCTCGCGCGGCTACAGCGTAAGACCTACGCTCACTTGGCGCGAGATTAAAAAAATCTGCGATATTTCAAAATCCGTTTCGCCTGAATCCGTAATTATGCTCGACAACTGCTACGGCGAATTTGTCGAGAAGGTCGAGCCGCTCAGCGTCGGGGTTGACGTTATGGCGGGCTCGCTGATCAAGAATCCCGGCGGAGGAATTGCCCCCACGGGCGGCTACATAGCAGGTAAAAAGGAGCTTGTAGAGATGTGCTCCTACCGCCTTACTACCCCCGGCACGGGCAAGGAAATCGGCGCCACTCTCGGCGTGAACCGCGAGATGTTTATGGGAGCCTACAACGCGCCCCACGCAACGGGCGAGGCGCTCAAAACCGCTGTTTTCGCGTCGGCTCTGTTCGAGCTTTTGGGCTTTGAAACCGCGCCTAAGTATTCTGACAACAGGGGAGACATCATTCAGCTGATTATGCTCGGCGACGAAAACAAGCTGAAAAGCTTTTGCGGCGGAATCCAAAGCGGCTCCGCTGTGGACAGCTTTGTTCAGCCTGTTCCTTCCGATATGCCGGGTTACGAAAGTCAGATTATTATGGCGGCGGGAGCGTTCACGCTCGGTTCGTCAATCGAGCTTTCTGCCGACGCTCCTCTGCGAAAGCCCTATGCCGTGTGGATGCAGGGAGGTCTTAACTTTCATTCGGGCAAGCTCGGCGTAATGCTCGCCGCGGACAGGGTGCTCAATTTGGATAACTATTAATTTACTCCGCTTCGGTGACATTTTTTGCGCCGAAGCGATTTTATTTGAAAAAATCAACTAATACTATCAAATATAATACTTTTATATTTGTTGTGTTAAAGTATTTTAATGAAAATAGTATAAAAACTTGAATTAATATTATGTATATGTTATTATATTTATAGATATTATGGGGGGTGATTAACTTGCTCTGTGATTTGCATATACATTCAAACAATTCCTTTGACGCCGAAAGCCCGGTTGACGAAATCTGCGAGGCGGCTCTTGCCGAAAACCTCAGCGTAATCGCGATTACCGACCACTGCGAGGCTCCTTTTATCAATAAAGGCGACGACTGCGAGTTCGGAAGCTTTGACAGGCAAATTCCTCAGTCGATCAACGACGTAGACAACGCGAGGAAGAAATATTCCTCAAAGCTTAAAATCCTGCGCGGACTTGAGCTCGGCGAGCCCATGCACGATCCCGCGCAAACCGCGAGGGCGCTTGATTACGGCGATTTTGATTTTATCCTCGCCTCTGTCCACAACCTGCGCGGAATGGATGACTTTTACTTTATGGATTATGAAAATTGCGACTTCAACCGCCTGCTTTCCGATTATTTTGACGAGCTTGCCGAAACCGCCGGATTTGAGCATTTTGACAGCCTTGCGCACCTCACATACCCGCTGAGGTATATTTTTGAGCATACAGGCTCAATGCCCGATTTAAGCGGATTTTCAAATCAGATTGACAATATCTTTAATATTCTTATAAAGAATAATAAAGCGCTTGAAATTAATGTTTCGGGGCTTTATAAGCCGATGAACGTCACCCTGCCCGACGTGGAGCTTGTTAAAAGATTTCACGACCTCGGCGGGAAATACATCACAATCGGAACCGATTCCCATACCGCGAAAACGGTGGGCAAGGGTATTGACAGGGGAATAGAGGTCGCAAAGCTCGCGGGCTTTGACGGCTGTGTTATTTACGAAAACCATAAACCGACCTTTGCGCGGTTTGAGTCTGACTAAAGGTGAATAAAAATGAAAACTAAGCATATTAAACATATTAATTCTTATATTTCGGTTTTTTTAGTGCTCAGCATGCTTATATCCGCTTTTTCTTCAACGCTTGCCGTTTCTGCCGCAGAAGGAAAAGCCAAGCAGATTGACAGCATCGGAGAATACAATTTTGCTGATTTTTCAAAAAACAGGTTATACTCGCTGAACGGAACAAAGCTTTATCTTTACGATTTCAACTACGGCAGCGGCTATGAGGTCTATGATTACTGTTCGTCGGGTAATCCGCAGGATTATACTATTCTTGACGCCAAAGTGCAAAATAATATATTCTACGCGCTTTTCTCGGATTCGGAGAGGTGCTATTTTCATTCGCTAAACTATAATAATCTACAGATGTACTCAATTCCTTTGAATTTCAACTGTGAAAAGTTTACCGTGCTTGAAAACGGAGATTATATAATTTCCCTTAACATGGACGGCACTGACTATGTTTTTGTTTTGGAAACCTCCGGTATGTATAAATTTTATCCCACCACGCAGCATATTGAAGAATTCTACGGCTCGTCGGGAACCACGGTTTATTACAAAACGTCGTCAGGGCTTTCCTACGGCGAGTGTACGGACAGCGGATTTACCCAGAGCAAAAGCCTCGTAAGCGGCATTACTCCTTCGGATTTCAGGCGCGCGAATTATCTTGACATTTTCAACGGATTTGCCGCGACCGATAAGGGAAAGGTCTATACTGTTTCAGGCGGCTCGGAGTTTTCAAATGTTCTCGACCTTAACCGCTCCGGCTACACCGAAAGCATCGGAGCGATGACCGTCACAATCGGAAGCTCGGGCTATATAGTCGGCGCCGACGGAGACAAAACCCTGACTGCCTACGATACCGTAAATTTTGATTATTACTCGTCCGTAAGTACAGAACATACGCCGTACTTCCTGTTTTCGGACGGTTCAAGCATTTTTTGCCTTGAAAAAGAAAACGGAGTTTATTACTACGAGGTTTTTGACATTACCGACTTTGTCTACATAGAGCCCGAGATGTATAATCTTAATAATGAAGCTGTTTATTCTTCAAGAACCGGCGGCGATATCGCCAAGCTGTACAGCGAGGCTGTCGGCGGCAAATTCCGCGAAGAGGACGTTTTGGCGCAGCAGGGCTCGCTCAGCGCGCCTTACGGGGGAACGCTGATTAAATCTGACGTTCAAAGCACGCTGATTGATTTTTCAAACTATCTCCGTTTTCTGTGCGGACTCAGCGGCTACTCCTACGGCGGAGACGAAACCTCATCTACCGTCGGAAAAGGCGCGGTTTTGCTCAGCACGGTTTGGAGAAAATTTAACGTAACAGGGCACACTCCGGGCAAGCCCTCGGATATGGATAATGATTTTTATACCGAGGCGTACTCCGCTTGCGGCGGCAACATCTCCTACGGCTATGGAAATACTTTGTGGAATCAAGTTCAGGCAATCCGCAGCCTTAACGACGACCTCTACAACGCCTCAAACGTTGAGACAAATATGGGCGGTTATCATCAGGGGTACAACACCCCCGGACACCGCAACAGCTTTTTGCAGCGCGGAGGCAGCAAGCTAACCTACGGCTACGCAGACTGCGTTTTGCTTCAATACTATGAATACGCCCAAAACGACCCCAACGCTTCGGGTACAATCCGGGAAACAGGCAATAACGAGGCGGCTTATGCCTGGCCTGCTCCGGGGGCTTTTCCCGCGGAGGAAATCTCGCCGGGCGCAATCTGGACAATATACTTCAATACCGACAAGCTCGACATCGGCATTCGCACTCCCAAGGTAACGATTACCGATTTGCAAACGGGCGAGAGCTTTGTCAGAGACACCGAAATGCACGACGCCGACGGACAGCGCGAGGGATATTCAACCAGTAGTTTCTGGGGCAAGTGCCTGAGCTTTACTCCGCCGGATACAGACAGCTATGCCGGCAAGAGCTACAGGGTTACGGTAGAAAACCTAATCAATGACGTAAAGCTGCCCGCAACGGTTGAGTACACTGTCAATTTCTTTGATTACAACGGAGAATTTTTAATCGACGGTTCAATCTATTCAATGGATCACTACGGAAACCTGACGTATATTTCCACTCCTACAGAACCCACAACCGCGGAAATTACTACGGCAGAACCAACCACCGAGGAACCCACAACAGCGGAACCTACAACAGCAGAACCCACAACCGAAGAGCCGACCGAGGAACCGACCACGGTACAGTCGACAACAGAGCAGCCTACAACAGCGGAACCCGCAACCGAACAACCAACCACTGAGCCGGTAATACGCTGGAAAATCGGCGATATTAACGGCGACGGCAGCATTGATGTTGGGGACGCGATATTGGTTCGTAAGTACTCCGCGTCAAAGACTGAATTTGATGAGCGCCAAATGTATGTAGCCGACGTTAACGATGATAAAACTGTAGACATTCTCGACGCCACTTATATTCAAAAGTTTGCGGTTCAGAAAATCTTTGAGTTTATTAAACAACAATAATATATAAAATTTTGATTGTGTATATTGTTTCTGACTTGAAGCGCGCGCTTTTTAATTAAGCCTTTGTGCAAAATCAATAAATATTAACCCTAAAATTCTATTTGATTTACAAATGATATTGTGGTAAAATAAATTTGTATAGGAGCTATTGGCTTTTTTGATGGCTTCTTAAATAATTACAGGAGGAATTCCAAATGAGAAATTCAAAAAAACTTATCAGCATAATCCTTGCGGTTGTACTTACAGTTAGCTGTGTTACTTGTATTGCGGGCTTTTCCGCTTCGGCTGCGAGTGATAAATTCACAATAACAGTAAAGTCTAATTTCTTCCCCGAAAGAACCGAAACCTTTTCTTCGGATACAGAAACAGTCACTGTAAGCTATTACATCAAGAGCAACCAGGTTATGGTTAACAGCCAGTGGAATCTGTCCTTTGACCCGTCTGTTCTTGTTTTTAACGAAGAGGACGGCGTAAACTGCACAAAGGTTTACTATGATGAAGAGGATTATATTGTAGACCCCGGCAATATTTCTCCCGTTGCCAAGGAGCACAACTACGTAATCAATACCGGAAAGGTTGCTTTAGGCGAGATTCACGGCAACAACTCGGAAGCTACCCCTGCTTACAGCCTCAAGAGAAGCGACGATTCTAAAATCGGCTTTGTAACCGTAACCTTTAACGTTGCTCAGGCTCAGGATACAGAGGTTAACCTCGAGCTGGTTGAGCTTCTCACAAACAAGGGTCAAATTTATAAGTTCAGCGAGTCTCAGGTTGATGATATTCAGCTTTCATTTGAAACTCAGTCATCTGTTTACGAGGGCTTATATGATCCCGATTATGAGAATACGGACGAGCCCGTCGTAACTTATCTTATCGGCGATGTTAACGGTGACAGCAGCGTTGACGTTATCGACGCGACTTTGATTCGTAAGTATTGCGTATTAAAGGCTACATTTGACGAACGTCAGGAGTATGTTGCCGATGTTAACGATGACGGCAGAATCGACATTTCTGACGCTACTGATATTCAGAAGTACTCGGTAAGCAAGATTACTGAATTCAAAAAGAAATAATCTTTATTAGTTAAGTCTATCGGAAGTTTGAAATTAATACAATAAATTTGGCGGCAACCGTTTGGTTGCCGCCTTTTTGTTCGGTTTGTAAAAGAAAATCCGGTCGGGAATTTTGCCGCTTTAATAAAAGCTTTTTGCCCGACCGGAATTATTAATTTATACTAATCTATGATAATTAGTATTACAGTATTAAAGTGTCTTTGCAAGCTCTTTTATGTAGCTTCTCAACTGATCCTTTGTTTCGGGGTGTTCAAGTCCGACCTCAATCTGCGCCTGCAGAATACCAAATTTATTGCCCATATCGTACCTTGTGCCCTCAAACTCAACCGCTGTCATACCCTTTGTAATCGCGATTTCACGCATAGCGTCGGTAAGCTGAATTTCTCCGCCGATTCCTGGCTTTGTGCGTTCAAGAATATCAAAAATCTCAGGGGGTAAAACGCACCTGTCTATAATGGAATAGAGCGAGAGCACTTCTTCCTTGGTTTGCGGCTTTTCAATCATATCCGTGCACTTGAACACGTGGTCGCGGATTTCTTCAACTTTGAGCGAGCCGTACTTGTGAATATCCTTTTCCGCAACCTTTTTTACGCCGACAACGCCTTCGCCGAATTCGCCGTAGCAGTCCATAAGCTGCTTGATTGCGGGTGTTTTGCTGATGATAACTCCGTCGCCGAAAAGCACCGCGAACGGTTCGTTGCCGACAAACGACTTTGCCTTCAAAACGGCGTGACCGAGTCCCTTCATCTCCTGCTGGCGTATAAAGCTGATGTTCGCAAGCTGCGAAATTTCTTTAACGCTCTCCATAAATTCTGTCTTTCCGCTGTTTGCGAGGATGTGCTCAAGCTCGGGAGAGCGGTCAAAGTGATCTGCAATCAGGCTTTTGCCTCGGTTTGTGATGATTAAAATGTCCGTAATTCCCGACGCGACGGCTTCCTCAACAATATACTGAATTGTCGGCTTGTCAACAATGGGGAACATTTCCTTGGGAATGTTCTTTGTTGCAGGCAAAACTCTTGTGCCGAAACCTGCGGCGGGTATAACTGCCTTTGTAATTTTCATATTATCCTCCAAATCACAGTGTGGTAAGCTGAATGTACTGACAGATAAAAGATATCGCGATTGTCGCGATTCCGAAGCTCAGGGCAATCGCAAGGTTTACTCCGCCCTTTTGCGAAAGCTTTTCGTCAATATTCTCGCTGTTTTCTTCTTTTATTTTTTTAATTGATTTTACGCAATGCTTTTGGTACAGCCTGTTTGCCAAAAATCCGCTGAATATCATCAGCGCGTACCTTAAAATGTTCAGCATTTCGGGAAGGTAAATAATTCCCAAATTTTGGTACGCCGACAGCGCCTGTAATCCGCTCATACCCGTGCCGGAGCTGATATAGGACATAACCTCCTGATACGCCGCGGAGTATGCCGGCGTAGTGTAGATGTAGGTCGCGGCAACGTTCGATACAATGATAACCAGCGAAAATATAATTCCCAGCGTGTACATTTTTCTGTATAAGAAATATATTCCCGAGAATAAAAAGGCGGCAAAGTTAAATTTTGACCTGTTAAACCGCCTTATTCTGTCAAAGACAAGCAAAAAGTAGGTCGTGTTTTTGCCGACGTATTTTGCCATTTCTCCAACCTTAACTCCGTCGGCGATTTCTTCCTCGCTGTTCATTCCCGCCAGCGGGTCAAAGCTCGGGATTCCGTTGGCTCCGAAGCCGCGGTAGGGCGGAGTCTGTCCGTTCCGGGGGTTAGGGTTCTGCGCGTTGGGGTTATTTCCGTACTGCTGACCAAACGGAATGTTTGGATTTTGAGCGGGTCCCTGATTTTGATTATTCTGAATATTCTCATTCAAAGGGCTTCCGCAGCGGTCGCAAAAGAAAGCGCCCGACTTGTTCTTAAAGCTGCAAACAGGGCAGACGATTTCCTCATTCTTCGTATCGCTGTCAATTACGGTGTTAAAAGAAAAATCCTTTGAATGCTTGTCCTCATAAAAGCAATGCCCGTTATTTTCGTAGCACTCGCGGTGATGCGGCGCTCCGCATTCGGGGCAAACAACTATGTCGTCGCCGCTTTCAAATTGCTTTTTGCATACGGGACATTTATATTGAGTAAATTCCATTATTTTCCTCCGCGTATTTATAAGTAGTATTATTATATCAAATTTTTTTAATTAATGCAACATTATTTATATATAAATATTCAAAATTGAAGTTTACAATTCGCCCGATTTTTGTTATAATAATAAAAGTATAAATATCGAAAGAGGATTTTTATGGTACAGTTTGAAGAATTACTTTTAGAGCTGCAGGCGCTCAAGCCTGATATTGACGATTTGTCGGACGCGCTCGGACTAAAGAGCGTCCGCTCGGAAATCGAGCAGCTCGAGTTAAAATCTACCGAGCCGGGATTTTGGGATGACGTCGAAAAATCCCAGCAGATTTTGCAAAAAACAGGCGCGCTAAAGGGCAAAGTAGAGGCGTACGAGGGCTTGGTATCAAAGTACGAGGACGCTCACGCGCTGATAGAGCTTGCCAATGAGGAGGAGGATCTCTCGCTTCTCGAGGAGGCTCAGTCCGAATACGAGGCGGTAAAAACCGAGCTTGAAAAGCAGCGTCTGCAAACCCTACTCACCGGGGAATATGACAAAAATAACGCTATTTTGACCTTCCACGCGGGTTCTGGCGGAACCGAGGCGCAGGATTGGGCAGAAATGCTTTACAGAATGTACACCCGCTGGGCAGAGGCTCACGGCTTCAAGGTTAAAGAGGTCGATTACCTCGACGGCGACGAGGCGGGACTGAAAAGCGCAGTGCTGCTGATAGAGGGAGAGAACGCCTACGGCTACCTAAAAAGCGAGGCGGGAGTTCACCGCCTTGTGCGCGTTTCTCCGTTTGACTCCGCAGGAAGAAGGCACACAAGCTTTTCCTCTTTAGAAGTAATGCCCGAAATTGACGACAGTATTCAGGTTGACATCAAGCCCGAGGACATAAAGATGGACGTTTACCGCGCGAGCGGCGCAGGCGGACAAAAGGTAAACAAAACCTCGTCTGCTGTTCGTCTTACCCATATTCCCACAGGCATAGTTGTGGCAAGCCAGGTTGAGCGAAGCCAGTACCAAAACCGCGACGTAGCTATGAAAATGCTCGTTTCAAAGCTTGTTGAAATCAAGGAGCGCGAGCACCTTGAAAAAATCGAGGATATCAAGGGCGTTCAAAAGGAAATCACCTGGGGCTCCCAAATCCGCAGCTACGTATTTATGCCCTATACAATGGTAAAGGATCACCGCACGTCATACGAAACAGGCAACGTTCAGGCGGTTATGGACGGCGACCTCGACGGATTTATCAACGCTTATCTTAAATGCGCCAGCCAGGGCACGCTTCAAAAGTAAGGCAATACGCGAATTTTCGGCAGAAAAATTTACCGGCGGCTTTTACAGCCGCCATTATTTTTTAATATTCTTTTTTGCTATTTATTCTAAATTGATTTGTGATATACTAAACTCATTACGGTATAATTTAGGAAGTAGATATAATGTCAGTAAAAATAAATCTCGGTGCGTGGAGCTCGGTTTTCGCCGTGCCGTCAAAGGTGGTTGACGAGGGCTTGAAGTTCTCGGACGGAGTAAAGCTAAAGGTTTTGCTCTGCGTGCTCAGGAACGCGGATAAAAATATTACAGAAGCGGAAATCTCAAAAATCACGGGCGTTAACGTGACCGACATTCCCGAGGCGCTCGATTATTGGGTAAGTATGGGCGTGCTTTGTAAATCAAACGGAGTTCTTGCTCCCGCGGAGGATAGTGAAGCGGCTTCCGATGATGTTTATAATTCCAAAAAAGAAATAAAATCAGAAAAAACAGAGGAAAAACCAACCACAGAGCAAATCTCTAAGGACGTTGAGGAGAACAAAAAGAAATTTGTAGTCACCAAGCCGCAAAAGCCCGACTATGTTTTCACGGCGCAGCAGTTAGCGGTTGACGAGGAACTAAAGGTGCTTGTCGCCGAGGCTCAGTCGGCGCTCGGCAAGATTTTGTCAAATTCCGACATCAGCACGCTTTTGATGCTCAAGGACACCTGCGGACTTCCGCTCGACGTAATTTTGATGCTCATTCAGTATTCAATCAGCATAAATAAAGCCAATATGCGCTCGATTGAGCGTATAGGCGTAAAATGGGCGGACGACGGAATTTTCACTGTCGAGGCGGCAGATAACAAAATCAGGCAGGCTAACCTTTCAAGCAAAAACTACTCGATAGTCAAAACCGCCTTTGGACTCAGCAATCCGGGTTCTCCCACAGCCAAGCAGCTTGAATTTTGCGACAGGTGGATAACCGAGTGGAAGTTTTCGCCCGATATGCTCAGAGAAGCTTACGAGCGGTGCGTTGACACAAAGGGAAGTATGAAGTTCAGCTACATAGACGGAATCCTCAGGCGCTGGCATAACGAGGGAATAATGAATTTAAACGACCTCGCGGAGTTTGAGGATAAAAAGAAAACCGCGCCAAAAAAGCGTAAAACCTCTTATGATATTGAGGAGCTTAAAAAGATTGACACGCTTGATTTTATAAACTGAAAATAGGTGATTGATATGGGATTTAACAGTTCAATATACAAAACCGCGGGAGATATTCTTTTTGAAAGAAGGCTCAACGCCGAAAAATCCGCCGACAGAAGAAGGGAAGAGGTCTATTCAAAGCTTCCCGACGCAAAGCGGATTGAGCGCGAGATTGCCGATACGGGAATCAGGGCTGTAAGGTCCGTAATCGGCGGCGGCAACGCGAATGAGGAAATGAAAAATCTCAAAGAAAAGAACCTTGCTCTGCAAAAGGAGCTTAAAGAGCTTCTGCTGAGCAACGGTTATCCCGAGGACGTTTTCGAGCCTGATTATCAGTGCAAAATCTGCAACGACACAGGCTATTACGAGGACGGCGGAAGAACGCTTGTGTGCTCCTGTATGAAAAAAACGCTGGTGGATTGCGCCTTAAAGGAGCTTAACAAAACTGCTCCGCTGTCGCTTTCCACGTTCGAAACTTTTGATTTGAATTATTATTCAAGGGAATTTGACCGCTCGGTCGGCTTGAATCCTTATGATCACATGGCAAAGGTGCTTAAATTCTGCAAATTATACGCCAAAGATTTTTCCGAAAAGTCAAACAGTATTTTGATGTACGGCAACACAGGGCTCGGCAAAACCCACCTTTCGCTCGCAATCGCGAACGAGGTCATCAAAAAGGGCTACGGAGTAATCTATGTTTCCGCGCCGTCGCTCGCTCAGAGGCTGGAGAAGGAGCATTTTTCGCGCGATAACAGCGACAGCGTTACAAATATGCTGCTCGACTGCGACTTGCTGATAATCGACGACCTCGGAACCGAATTCAGCACAAAGTTTTCGACCGCCGAGATGTACAATATTTTTAATTCAAGGCTGCTTTTGTCAAAGCCCGTAATAATCAATACGAACTGCGAGCTTGATAAGCTTGAAGAAATCTACTCTGACAGGTTTGTGTCGCGCATAATCGGCAACGCGCAAAAGCTGTTGTTTACAGGCAAGGATATAAGGATAAGAAAAAAATAATTTTTCAAAAAATTACTTGACAATCGGCGCTGATTAGATTATAATAAATAGCGTTGCGAACGAGACGCAATTCATTTTGCGGAATAGTGTAACGGTAGCACGACAGACTCTGACTCTGTTTGTTGGGGTTCGAATCCCTATTCCGCAGCCATCAGCCTCGAGTAAATCGAGGCTGTTTTCTTAAAACGAGGTGTAGCGCAGTTTGGTAGCGCACATCGTTCGGGACGATGGGGCCGCAGGTTCAAGTCCTGTCACCTCGACCAAATAAATCAGGGAGTATCAAACGATACTCCCTGATTTATTTATTAACAAGCAACGAGGTGACAGGACTTGAAGGCGAGCGAAAAGAAAACAGTC